>NZ_JAUSWX010000001.1:3354057-3658971 GCF_030815405.1 Agromyces albus
CTCGCCGTGGGCGTGATGCGCCACGAAGACCTCCACCTCGCCAACGCGAAGGGCGCCGGCAACAAGGTCGTGCTCTTCGGCGCCCGCACCGGCGGCGACGGCATCGGCGGCGCATCCATCCTCGCGTCCGACACCTTCGCCGAGGGCGGCCCCACGAAGCGCCCCGCCGTACAGGTCGGCGACCCCTTCGCCGAGAAGGTGCTCATCGAGTGCTGCCTCGAGCTCTTCGCGGGCGACCTCGTCGAGGGCATCCAAGACCTCGGCGCCGCCGGCATCTCGTGCGCGACCTCCGAGCTCGCGAGCAACGGCGACGGCGGCATGGCGATCGTGCTCGACGACGTGCTCCTGCGCGACCCCACACTGACGCCTGAAGAGATCCTCATGAGCGAGAGCCAGGAGCGCATGATGGCGATCGTGCGCCCCGAGAAGCTCGACGGCTTCCTCGAGGTCGTGAAGAAGTGGGACGTCGAGACGAGCGTGCTCGGCGAGGTCACCACCACCGGCCGCTTGTCGATCATGTGGCGCGGCGAGGAGATCGTGAACGTCGACCCGCGCACCGTCGCCGTCGACGGCCCCGTGTACGAGCGGCCCGTCAGCTACCCCACGTGGATCGACGCGCTGCAGGCCGACACCGCCGCGAACCTCGACCGCCCCGCCTCCCCCGACGAGATTCGCGAGCAGTTCCTGCGGCTCGTGGGCTCGGCGAACCAGGCGGACGCCGCGTGGGTCACGAGCCAGTACGACAAGTACGTGCTCGGCAACACGGCACTCAGCTACCCCGATGACGCGGGCATGGTGCGCGTCGACGAAGAGTCGGGGCTCGGCGTCTCCATCGCCACCGACGCGAACGGCCGTTACTCGCAGCTCGACCCGCGGCAGGGAGCGAAGCTCGCCCTCGCCGAGGCGTATCGCAACGTCGCCGTCACGGGCGCCGTGCCGGCCGCGGTTTCCGATTGCCTGAACTTCGGCTCCCCCGAGAACCCCGAGGTCATGTGGCAGTTCTCCGAGACCGTCGAGGGATTGAGCGACGGATGCCTCGAGCTCGGCATCCCCGTCACCGGCGGCAACGTCTCCTTCTACAACCAGACCGGTGACCTGCCGATCCACCCGACGCCGGTCATCGCCGTGCTCGGCGTCATCGACGACGTGGCTCGCCGCGTTCCGAGCGGCTGGCAGGACGACGGCCACAACATCTACCTGCTCGGCGACACCCGCGCCGAGCTCGACGGCTCCGCGTGGGCGGGCCTCGTGCACGACCACCTCGGCGGCCACCCGCCGCTCGTCGACCTCGCCGGCGAGCAGCGCCTCGCGGGTCTGCTCAACGCCGCGGCGGTCGAGGGCCTCATCGACTCGGCCCACGACCTCTCCGACGGCGGCCTCGCGATCGCCCTCGCCGAAGCCGTCTCGCGATTCGGCGTCGGCGCCCGTGTCGTGCTCGACGAGATCGTCCAAGACGCTGGCATCGACGCCGCGACCGCGCTCTTCTCCGAGTCGGCCGGCCGCGTCATCGTCACCGTGCCGCGCGAAGACGACGTGAAGTTCCGCGGCCTCTGCGACGGCCGCAACTACCCCGTGCGCCGCATCGGCGTGACCGATGCCACTTCGGGCGCGCTCGAGGTGCAGGGCCTCTTCACGGTGAGCATCGACGAACTGCGCGGCGCGAACCGTGCGACCCTCTCCGACGCGTTCGGCCCGGTCGTCGGGTACTGAGCGAGCGGATGCCGCGACCGTGACCGTCTCCGATGGCGTCTCCTACACCGAGGAGTACGCCGCGTCGCACGGTCGGTTCTCGCTGATCCCTGCGGTCTACGTCGTGCTCCGTCGTGGCGACGAGGTGCTCCTCCAGCTCCGCCGCGGCACCGGGTACTTCGACGAGCACTGGGCGTGCGGCGCAGCCGGGCACGTCGAGCAGGGCGAGTCGTTGCTCACGGCGGCGGTTCGCGAGACGCGTGAGGAGCTCGGCGTCGACGTCGACCCGGCGTCGCTCACGACCCTTACCGTCATGCACCGCACCGGCGGCGGGCCGGAGCGCCGAGCCCGAGCCATCGAGGAGCGCCTCGATGTGTTCTTCTCCGCCAGCGCCTGGGTCGGCGAGCCGAGCCCGCTCGAAGACAAGGCCGCCGATCTCGGCTGGTTCCCGCTCGACGCACTGCCCGAACCGGTCGTGCCGCACGAGCTCGCCGTACTCGATGCCCTTCGCCTCGGCACACTCGCCCCGATCACCCCCTACGGGTTCTGAGGTCGGTGCAGGAGCAGGAGGTCGGCGGCGCCGAGACGGGCACTCCCGGCGAACGCTGAAGGCAGCCGCCGAGCTGCCGGCTTCACGCTCCGGACGGCGGGTTCACGAGCAGGTCGACCCGATCGGCGAGGTAGCGTTCGAGCGGCGTGAGCGCGTCGGGTTGCGCGGCGCTCCAGCGCACGAACACCTCGCCCGAGTCGAGCACGAGAGGGTCGGATGCCTCGGCGAGCGCCGTCGCGTCGAGCTCGATCGGGCGCGCATCGAAGTTCACCGTCTCGCCCTCGGCGAAGCCTCCGGCCACGGCGGCGGCCCGGTACGCCCGCTGCTCGGCGACGGCGTTCGCCGTGATGCTCCGCCGCGCGGGCCGCTCGGCGCGGGTCACCCGCCCGGCGGCGAAAAGCGCCCCGTCGGTTGTGAGCAGCAGCGCACCGAGGCGCCACACTCGTCCGATCGGCGTCATGCGTGCCCGACGGGGAATGCCGAACACCCGGCGCTCGGGCACGAACTCGGCGAGCGCCTCGTCGCGCGTGCCGCACCGAGCTCGGCGGCGGCGCGTGCCACGAGCTCACGTGCGCGAGCCGCGGCGACGTCATCGAGGTCGCGCTCCGGCATGCTCCGAGCCTACGTCGGGTCAGCGCGAGCGCGACACGAGCTCGAGGAGTGCGAGCCCGTAGGCCTCAGCGACATCCGGATGCTCGAACCGCTTGTGCTCGTCGCCGAGCTCGATCTCGACCTCGAACGCGTCGTCGAGCCGCCGCAGCGTGCGGAACGTCGATCGGAGCAGCTCGCGCAACTGGTCTTCGCGCGGCAGCCACACGGCGTCGCCGAGGGAGACGGAGTCGAGCGCCCATTCGGTCGTGCCGTTGAACCCGAGGATCGTACCGGTGGGGTAGCGATGCGCCTCGATCGTCATGTCGCTCACCGTGAACACGTCGGCCTCGACCTCGGGCTCCACGTCGCCCGGCAGGTCGAGCTGGAACCGATCGCCCGATTCGGGACGCCACACGAGCCCGGCATCCCGCAGCGCGATCGCGAGCTCGCGACTGATCACGGAGTGCGGGTCTCCGACAGCGGCTGCATCTGGTCGCTGTAAGTCGCGTTCGCGAGGATCGGCATATGGTCGGACGATCCGCGCTTGAGCGTCTCGATGCCACTGATGTCGAAGCCGACGGAGGTCGCGAGGTCGAAGTGCCCGCGGAAGAACTTGTAGCGCGTGTAGGTGCGCTTGTCGCTGAGGGTGAGCTCGTAACCGGAGTCGCGCACCTTCTCGCCGAGGTTGTCCTTGAAGATCGGGTAGTTGTAGTCGCCGACCATGAGCGTCGGCAGGCCGGGGCCGAGCAGCTGCAGCTCCCCGAGCGCCGTCTTGATCTGGTGACGGCGCAGCGAGTTGAGCGCCGTGAGCGGCGCCGCGTGGAACGAGGCGACGATGAGCTCGCGCTCGGCCTGGAGGTCGAACAGCCGCACCCCGACGAGCCGCTCATGCGCCGGCCGGAACAGGTGGTCGTGCAGCGACTTCTTCAGCACGAACGCCTGCACCTTCTCGGCACGGAAGAGGTCGGCGCGATAGTAGACGGCGAGGCCGAGGCGGTTCTTCATCGTCGCGTTCGCGAGTTGCAGCGAGTGGATGTGCTGCGGCAGTTCACGAGTGTCGCATTCCTGTAAGCACAGGATGTCGGGCGCATAGTGCTCGGCAAGCCCGACGAGTTCGCCGCTGGCCCGGTGCTTTCGAAGGTTGTAGCTGATCACTCTCATGTAGGCACCAGCCTATGTGGCCCGGCCCCCGACATGCGCGGACTCACAGCGATTTACGACCCGGCGCGACACCGACGCGCACGTGCCGTCCGCCGGCGGCCTCGAGCAGGGCCGCGTCGAGTTCGGCGAGCGGATGCGTCGCACCGACGAGCTCCTCGAACGGCAGCGTGCGCCACGTGCGCTCGAGGAACCTCACGGCGCGGGCCAGCTGCTCGCCGGTGGCGCCGTGCACCGATGTGACGGTCACGAGGCGGCGCACGAGCGACCCGGGATCGAGGCACAGCTCCGAGCCCGGCGCCGAGCTGCCGGCGAGCACCACGATTCCGCCGACGCCGACGGTCGAGATGGCGGTCGACGCCGCCGCCGTGGTGCCGGACGTCTCGATCGCGACGAGCGGCTCGCCGATCCCCCGTGCGGCGAAGCGCGCGAGGGTCGCGTCGAGGAGATCGGGCGATCCTGCACGGGCACCCGGGTCGACTGCGACGGCGCCAAGTCGTCGCGCGAACGACCGGCGGGCGGCATCCGGATCCGACACGATCACCTCGGCGTCGGCGTCGAGGGCCATCGCGGCGACGGTGAGCCCGGTCATGCCGCCGTCGGTGACGAGCACGAGTACGCCGTCGAGGTCGACCCGAGCGGATGCCGCGTCGAGGGCGGCCACGGCCGTCGCCGTCGCGCAGGGGGCTGGGGCCGCGACCGTGGCCGGCATGTTCTCGCTCACGCGCACGATCGCCGTGCCCGACCGCAGCTGCACGTGCGTGGCGAAGCTCCCCGAGAGCTCCCAGCCGCGGTGCACGCGCTCGTGGCCGTACTTCGAGAGCGAGCGGCAGCTCTGGGTGAGCCCGCGGAGGCACCGGTCGCACTCGCCGCAGCTGACCGCGATCGACCACACCACGCGGTCGCCGAGCTCGAGCGGCGAGCCGTCGGCACGCACGGCGCCCTCCCCGACCGCGACGACGCGTCCGACCTGTTCATGTCCGAGCACGAGGGGCGCGGCCGCGGGGCGATCGCCGCGCACCGTGCGCACGTCGGAGCCGCAGATCGTCGCGAGCTCGACCTCGACGAGGGCATCGCCGGGCGCGAGTCGCACGCCCGGAGCGGCGAGCGCCTCGTGCGGCCGACCGGGCACGCTCCATACGAGCGCGACGGGCGATGGCTTGACGATGATGTCGAGGTCGCCAACTCGCACTACAGTGTGCACGAATGCCCCCTACTGGAATGCCGTTGGTATGACCGCTCACGCTACTGAGCGGTCGCCAACAGTGCGCCAATGCGCGGTTGCCGGAGCATGAACCGCGGGCGTCTGCCGGAGGCGCCGGTCAGCGGGGCCGGATGCGAGCGGGGCCGAGTGCCGCCCCGAGGCCCACCACGATGACACCGACGACGAGGAACCCCAAGCGTCCGGTGACGATCGCCACGACGACGAGCACGATGCCCACCGCCACGACGACCCGGGCGAGGAGGAGCCGTATGCGCGCCGAGCGTGGCCGCGTCATCCGCCGACCGCGAAGACCGAGTCGGTCGCCTGCTCGGCGAAGCTCCAGAACTGCGCACCGATCTCGGCGTCGGTCGAAGTGCGCGTGGGCGTGTGCAGCGCCGGGGGACCTTTGGTCAGGTACCGCGGCCCCCAGAACTGGCCGCCGTTCGCCACGGGCGACGTCATCGCGTGCAGCACGACCTCGGCGCCGCGGTGCTTGCCCTGCGCCCACGCCGCCTGCAGCGAGTCGGCGAACCGGGTTCCCGTCGTGGGCTCGTTGACGCCGGGCACGCGCGGCGTGCGGCCGCTGATCGAGTAGCCGGGGTGCGCGACGAGGCTCGACACGGACGCGCCGGCGGCCCGCAGCCGGCGATCGAGCTCGAACGCGAACACCTGGCCGGCGATCTTGGACTGCGCGTAGGCCCGCCAGAAGTCGTAGCCGAGGGTCAGGTGCAGGTCGTTCATGCGGAACGTGCTGAGCATCGACGCGAGCGAACCGAGCCCGACGATGCGCGCGCCCGGCGCGAGGTGCGGGAGCAACTGCGAGAGGAGGGCGAAGTTGCCGAGCACGTTGGTGGCGAGCACGAGCTCGTTGCCGTCGACCGACTCGAGCCGCTGCCTCGGCGCGTGCACGAGGCCGGCGTTCGCCACGACGCCGTCGAGCGGCGGCCCGCCGATGAGCCGGTCGGCTCCCACGCGCACCGAGTCGAGCGACGACTGGTCGATGACGATGGACTCGACGGATGCCGCGGGCACCATGCCGCGGATCGCGGACGTCGCCGCCTCGAGCCGCTCGGGGCTGCGTCCGCTCAGCACGACGTGGGCGCCCGCTCCGGCGAGCCGGGCCGACGTGAAGAACCCGATGCCCGCGTTCGCACCCGTCACGAGGTAGCGCCGCCCGGCTTGGGACGGCAGGACGAGCGGGTACCAGCTCACAGTCCGGCCGCGTCGCCGTTCGCCTCGCCGGCGAGCTCCTCGTGGTGCTGGATCACCTCGGCGACGACGAAGTTGAACCACTTCTCGGCGAAGGCCGGGTCGAGGTGCGCGTCGACGGCGAGCGCGCGGAGCCGCGCGATCTGCCGCTTCTCGCGATCGGGGTCGCTCGGCGGCAGCCCGTGCGCGGCCTTCAGCCGGCCCACCTGCTGCGTGAACTTGAACCGTTCGGCGAGCAGGTGGATGAGGGCGGCGTCGATGTTGTCGATGCTCGAGCGGATGCCGAGGAGCTCGCTCATCGCCGCATCCCGTTCGTCGAAGGCCCGATCAGTCATGCTTCGACCCTAACCCGCAGCGGCGCGCTCCAGCACAGGTCGGGTGGCGACGAGTCCGAGCCACACGATGCCGATCCCCGCCGCGAGCACCCCGGCGATGACGAGGAGCGAGACCGGGGCGACGATAAGAGCCGCGCCGGTGAGCGGCAGCATCACGATCGCGGCTGTCACGGCCGACCCGATCGCGGTGATGCGCAGGGGCGACATGACGGCACGGCGGCGCGCGGCATCCATCGTCCTCGTCGGCATGCCGAGCATGTCGAGACTGCGGTAGAGCTCGCCCCGGTCGAGGATGCCGGCGGCCTGGTTGACGCCCACCGAGCACGCGACCATGAGGAACGAGCCGATCACCGTGATGAGGATGCCGGTGCGGATGTCGGTCACGAGCACTCGCATCGCGGCATCCGAGTCCGACTCCAACGCCCCGAGCACCGAGACGCCGGCGCCTGCGAAGACCGCCATGAAGCTCGTCATCGCGACCCCGCCGACCTGCCGCCACGCGGCTTTCGGCGACTCGAGCACGGTGCGCGCCGCGAGGAGTCGCTGGGGCGTCTTCGCGCGCCCGGCCTGCCCGCGTGCGACGAGGCGGATGACCCACGGGCCGATGAGGTTCAGCACCGCGAGCGTTCCGCCGAAGCCGAGCACGAGCATCGCGAGGATCGCCATCGCCGTTGGCGCGACCTGGATCGCGCTCATCACGCCGAACGCGACGATGATGACGCCCACCCCGATCACGATGCGCAGCCAGTGCAGCTTCGGGGCATCCTGCTTCGTGCGCACGCCGAGCGGCGAGATCACCACTTGCCGAAGGCCGAGCACCGCGCTCACGGCGGCGAGCATCGCGACGCCGAACGGCATGGCGACGAGCGCCGGCCACGGCAGCAGCACGCCGGCGGCACCGAGCGCCTCGCCGCGGAACTCGATGAGCGCGAGCGCCGGCACGAGCGCGAGATGCACCGCCACGCCGAGCACGGCGCCGACGAGCGCGAGCACGGCCGACTCGATCACCGCGAGCGCCGACACCGTCGCGGGCGTCGCGCCGAGCAGCCGCAGCGTCGCGAGGCGGTCGTCGCGCCGGCGCGCCGAGAGCCGGGCGGCCGCGCCGCCGAGCGACACGAGCGGCACGACGAGCAGCACGAGCGCGATGACGGCGAGCGCCTGGTAGGTGAAGCCCATCTCGTCGGTCCAGCCCCAGAACGACTGCGCTCCCGCCGATGACGGTGAGCAGGAGCGCCGTCACGACGCCGAACGCCGTAACCGGCAGCGCCATGGCGGCGATCCCCGTGGAGCCCGGCCGGGCGAGCAGCCACGCGACCCGCGCGATCATGCCGGCACCCGCTCGGCCACGACCCGGCCGTCGCGCATGTCGACGATCCGCGAGCAGCGACTCGCGACGCCGGCGTCGTGCGTCACGAGCACGAGCGTGCGCCCCTGCCCGACGGTCGAGTCGAGGAGCGCCCCCATGACGTCGGACGACGTCGCCGAGTCGAGTGCACCGGTGGGCTCGTCGGCGAAGACGACGGATGCCCCGGTCACCTGAGCTCGCGCGATCGCGACGCGTTGCGCCTGGCCGCCCGAGAGCTGGCCGATGCGTCGCTGCTCCAGGCCGGCGAGGCCGAGTGCCGCGAGCCATCCGGCGCCGTACTCCTCGGCGCGGGCGCGCGGCATCCCGTTCAGCATGAGCGAGAGCGCGACGTTCTCGACCGCGGTGAGCTCCGGAATGAGGAGCCCCTGCTGGAAGACGAACCCGAACGCCTCGCGGCGCAGCCGGGAACGCTCGCGCTCGCTGAGCGCCATCACGTCGACCCGCCCGGCGCCGGAGTGGAAGCCGACCGTGCCGGCGTCGGGGCGAGTGATTCCTGCGAGGCAGTGCAGCAGCGTCGTCTTGCCCGAACCCGACGCGCCCATGATGGCGAGCGACTCGCCCTGGCGCACGGCGAGGTCGACGCCCGCGAGCGCGTGCGTCGACCCGAATGACTTGCTGAGGCCGGATGCCTCGATCACGAAGGAGCTCATGGTTCGAGACTGCCCGTGCTCGTGGAGCCGTCGCGTCGGGCTGGAGAGTGACTGCGCGGCGCCGGCGTCATCCTCGCGGATGACGTGCGACACGGATGCGGCGCGGCATCCGACCCCCATCGGATGCCGCGCCGCGGCCTGTGTGCCCGTGCACGTGCTCAGCGGGGCGTCGCCCGCCTGATGACAAGATACCCGGCTACGGCGAATACCGCGGCCATCGTGAGCACGAGTGTGAAGGCCCCGCCGAGTCCGAGGCTCCCGAACCACTCGAACACCGCCGGCCAGGCCTGGTTCAGCGTCACGAGGGCGACCGCCGCGAGGGCGAGCGCGATCGCGCCGAACGAGAGGATCATCATGCCGCGCATGCGCCAGCGCATGAAGACGGTCGTCACGGCCGCGCCGACGAAGAGCACGAGGAGCTGCATCGCGAAGGTCGCGTAGAAGTCGCCGAACCAGCTCGTCTGCCCGTACCAGAGCGCGTCGAACATACGGGTGCCGATCCACCAGCCGTCGGTCGCGATCTCGAGCTGCACGAGCGTCGCGATGGCCGCCGCGTTCAGCAGCGAGACGAGAGCGAACATGAGGCTCGTCCCGAGCCAGAAGTCACGACGCGTGGCGCCGAACCCGAGGGCGAACGAGAACGTCAGGCCCACGGCCTGCACGCCCACGACGACCAGGTACCACTGCGGCGACAGCACCGCCCAGCTGTATCGCATGCCGTCGCCGACGTCGTCGGGCTGGGCGCCCGAACCCGTGATGATGACCGCCAGCACCATGCTCACGGCCCAGGCGCCGCCGAGGATGAGCCACGGCACGCCGAAGAAGATCGAGGGGTTCACGGTGTGCAGGCGCACGATGCGCCAGATCTCGTGGGCTCGCGAGCGGGTCTCGGTGCGGACGAGCGGTTGCGCGGCGGTGGCGGTCATGCGGCGACCTCCTGTTCGGTCGAGTCGGCATCGAGCTCGGTGCCGGTGAGATGGACGATGAGCTGCTGGAGCGAGACGGGTGCGAGCTCGAGTCCGAGTTCAGCGGCCAGGATTCGGTCTCGCTGATCGAGTCGGCCGTCGATGGTGACGGATGCCAGCCCGCCGAGGGCTTCCTGCCCGATCACCGCTCGATCCGCGACGAACGATTCCACCGCAGCACGTGCACCGGCGACCGTCGTGGCGGAGCCGCGCACCTCATCGGCGTCGCGGTTCAGGATGATTCGGCCCTGGTCGATGAGGATCACGTGCTCGAGCAGTCTCGAGACCTCGTCGATCAGGTGGGTCGAGAGCACGATCGTGCGCGGGTGCTCGGCGTAGTCCGCGAGGAGGCGATCGTAGAAGACGTGCCGTGCGACTGCGTCGAGGTCGAGGTACGGCTCGTCGAAGAACGTGAGCTCCGCGCGGGAGGCGAGCCCCACGATCACGCCGACGGCGGAGAGCTGGCCGCGTGAGAGCTTCTTGATGCGGCGCTTCACCGGAAGGCGGAAGTCGGAGATGAGCTGCTCGGCGAACGCGGCGTCCCAGTTCTCGAAGAACCAAGGGGCCGACGTGAACACGTGCGCCGGGGTGAAGTCTTCGGGGTAGCGCTGCGACTCGGCGATGAAGCACATGCGGCGCAGCACGTCGGCGTGCTCGGCCGGAGTGCGACCGAACACCTCGAGCTCTCCGGCGTTCGGGAAGAGCTGGCCCGTGAGCATCTGCATGATGGTCGTCTTTCCGGCGCCGTTGCGCCCGAGGAGACCGTAGATGCGGTGCTCCTCGAGGGTGAAGTCCACCGCGTCGACGGCCGTGAAGGTGCCGTAGCGCTTGGTGAGTCCGCTTGCGCGGACCACGGTGCGGGTCATGATTCGATCCTTTCGGCGCGGAGGAGTCCCGCGAGTTCGTCGACGTCGATGCCGAGCTTCTCGGCTTCGACGATGAGCGGTCTGAGGTAGAGCGCCGCGAAGCCGGCGCGACGACGCTCGATGAGGCGCGCCCTGGCCCCCGGGGTCACGAACATGCCGATCCCCCGGCGTTTCGACACGATGCCATCGTCGACAAGACGATTCACCCCTTTCAGTGCGGTGGCCGGATTGATGCGGTAGAACGCGGCGAACTCATTGATCGAGGGGATCTGCGCGTCTTCGGCGAGCGTGCCCTCGATGATGTCGTTCTCGACCTGTTCTGCGATCTGGATGAAGATCGGACGTGAATCGTCCATGCCGGCCAATCGGTGTTCAGCTCGAGCGGGTCGAGCTTATTTGGTTAGTTACTTACGTAGCTAACCAACCATGTCGGGATGGCGCGTGTCAAGTGCGAGCGGAGAAGTTGCCGGCGAGCGCGTCAGATTGCGCCAATTCGGGCGCGCGAGTGGGCTCCCAGTGGCGGAAAGTGACGCGCTCGAGGTGGCGCGCGCGAGGGCAGCGAGAACGCGGCCGGGGTCAGGCGGCAGCGGGAACGCGGCGGCGCGGCATCCGGAGCCTGCCCTGCGCGAGCAGGATGCCGAGCAGCACGAGCACGGCGCCGACCGGCTCGTGCCAGGAGAACGTCTCGTCGAGGAGGAGCACGCCGAGGACGACGCCGACGACCGGCGTGACGTACGTCACCGTCGACGTGCCCGTGGGGCCCCACGCGCGCAGCACGTTGATGTTCCAGATGTAGGCGAGGCCCGTGCCGAGCACGCCGAGCGCGAGGAGGGAGCCCGTGATCGTCCAGTCGAGGTCGACCGGAGTCAGGGCGATCCACGGCGTGAGCGCGAGCATGACCACGGCCGAGACGCCGATCGAGAGGAACGCGAACGTCGCAGGCGCGATCGGCCGCTGGCTGAGGAAGCGACGCTGGTAGCCGAAGGTGAAGCCGTAGCAGGCGGTGGCGACGAGGCACGCGAGCTGCCCGGCGAGGCTGCCGGTGAGCGCCGAGTACTGCCACGGACCGATGACCACGAGCACCCCCACGATGCCGACGCCGACGCCGGCCCAACGGCCCAGCACGAGCCGCTCGACGCGGAACACGAGCGTGGCCATGATCGCCGTCATGATCGGCGTCGTCGCGTTGTAGATCGAGGCGAGGCTCGACGAGACGTACTGCTCGGCCCACGCGAACGCGAGATACGGGATCACGCACGTCGTGAGCGAGACGACGAGGAAGTGCAGCCACACGACGCGCTCACGGGGCAGCACCGGACCCGGCGTGCCGTCGGCCCGCGGCACGCGCGGACGCATGATGAGTACGATCACGCCGAGCGCGAGCGCACCGAGCAGGGTGCGCGACCACGCGACCTGGCCGAACGAGACGCCCTCCAACGACACTTTCATGAAGAGGAAGCTCGCACCCCACACGAGGCCCATCGCGAGGAACTGCGACCACGTCGACAGTCGCCCCGGGCGCTTCGATGCGGATGCCGGCGCAGTGACCTGTGGTGCCGTGGTGGTGCTCACCGGTCGAGCGTATGCCCCGCCACCGACAGGCGGGGAGCCTCCTGAAGGTACGTGTCCGGAATCCGCCGGACGTCGGCAGTCGCGGCCCGTTCTGGGGGTGGGGCGGAGCGGTCGGCCGCACGACCGCCTCCATAGGATCGGGGGCATGTCCTCGTCCACTACGCCGGCCACGCGCGCTTCCGCCGTCGCAGCCGTGGTACTCGGAGCGATCGTCGCCCTGGCCGGATGCGCCGCGAGCCCCGCCTCGACGCCCGCCGCGACCACCGCGAGCCCTCCCTCGACAGCGACCGCGACCGAATCGCCCGTCACGGTCGAGGAGCTCGGGGCCGGCGACAGCGAGGACGCCATCGACGTCGAGGTCGATGGCCCGGTCACCGTCACCTACCGCCGCATCACGCTCGAGCCCGGCGCGGGCACCGGCCTGCACTGCCATTACGGCCAGCTCATCGCGGTCGTCGAGTCCGGCGAGTTCACCCACCACGCCCCGGTCTACCCCGACGGGGTGCACGTCTACGAGGCGGGCGACACGATCGTGGAGGGCGCCTCGTACGTGCACAAGGGCATGAACCTGAGCGACGACGAGGTCGTGCTCCTCGTGACCTACGTCACCGCGGAGGGCAAGCCGCTCGCCGAGACCGACCTGGCCAACTGCGACCCCATCGACCCGGTGATCGAGTAGGCCGCGAAGCAGCCGTATCGAGTCCACCTGCACCCCTCTAGGCTGGGCCGATGACCAGCCATTTCGATGTCGTCGTCCTCGGCGCCGGGCCCGGCGGATACGTCGCCGCCGTCCGCGCCGCACAACTCGGCCTGCGCACCGCGGTGATCGAGGAGAAGTACTGGGGCGGGGTGTGCCTGAACATCGGATGCGTCCCGTCGAAGGCCCTGCTCCGCAACGCCGAGCTCGCCCACATCTTCCACGCGCAGGCCGCCACGTTCGGCATCTCAGGCGACGCGACGTTCGACTACGGCGTGGCATACGAGCGCAGCCGCCAGGTCGCAGAAGGTCGCGTCAAGGGCGTGCACTACCTCATGAAGAAGAACCAGATCACCGAGGTCGACGGTCGCGGCACGTTCCGCGATGCGAACACCATCGACGTGGCGAAAGCCGATGGGTCGACCGAGACCCTCACCTTCGACAACGCGATCATCGCGACCGGCTCGCGCGTGAAGCTCCTGCCCGGTGTCGAGCTCTCGCCGAACGTCGTCACCTACGACACGCAGATCATGGACCGCGACCTCCCGCGTTCGATCGCCGTCATCGGCGCCGGTGCGATCGGCATGGAGTTCGCATTCATCGTGCGCAACTTCGGCGTCGAGGTCACCATCATCGAGTTCCTCGACCGGGCGCTGCCGAACGAGGACGTCGACGTGTCGAAGGAGATCACGAAGCAGTACCGCAAGCTCGGCGTGCCGATCCTCACCTCGACGAAGGTGCAGACGGTCACCGACAACGGGACCTCCGTCACCGTGGCCTACACTGGCGCCGACGACCAGCCCGGTTCGCTCGAGGTCGACCGCGTGCTCATGGCGGTCGGCTTCGCACCGAACGTCGACGGCTTCGGCCTCGAGGCCACCGGCGTGCAACTCACCGATCGCGGCGCCATCGACATCGACGAGTTCATGCGCACGAGCGTCCCGCACATCTTCGCGATCGGCGACGTCACCGCGAAGCTCATGCTCGCGCACGTCGCCGAGGCGATGGGGGTCGTGGCGGCCGAGACGATCGGCGGCGCGGAGACCATGCCGCTCGGCGACTACCGCATGATGCCGCGAGCCACGTTCTGCGCGCCGCAGGTCGCGAGCTTCGGTCTCACCGAGCAGCAGGCGCGCGACGAGGGCTACGACGTGAAGGTCTCCACGTTCCCGTTCTCGGCGAACGCGAAGGCGCACGGACTCGGCGACCCGACGGGCTTCGTGAAGCTCGTCGCCGATGCGAAGCACCTCGAGCTGCTCGGCGGCCACCTCATCGGACCGGATGTCTCCGAGCTCCTGCCTGAACTCACCCTCGCCCAGAAGTGGGACCTCGGCGGCCTCGAGCTCGGCCGCAACGTGCACACGCATCCGACGCTCTCCGAGGCGTTGCAGGAGGCCTACCACGGCCTCGCGGGTCACATGATCAACATGTGACGGTGGTCGAGTCGACCACCGGTGAACAACAACGGGGGCGGATGCCGCAACGCGAAGTCGCGGCATCCGCCCCCGTCTGTTCGTTCGGCGCGGCATGGGCAGGCATTCCCGCCGCGCCGAAGTCTCTAGTGGCGCACCGCCTTCTCGGCGCCGACGCCAGTGAGGGAGCGCACCTCCATCTCCGACTGCTTCGCCGGGCTCTCGATGGTCTTGTCGAGCACCGTGCCGAGCCAGCCGAGGAAGAAGGCCAGCGGGATCGAGACGATGCCGGGGTTGGAGAGCGGGAAGATCGCGAAGTTGATCTCCTCGCTCTTCAGCATCGACGTCACGGAACCCGAGACGACCGGCGAGAAGGCGATGAGGAGGATCACCGACGCGAGTCCGCCGTACATGCTCCAGATGGCGCCCTGAGTGGTGAAGCGCTTCCAGAAGAGCGAGTACACGATCGTCGGCAGGTTCGCCGACGCCGCCACCGCGAACGCGAGCGCCACGAGGAACGCGACGTTCTGCCCGTTCGCCCCGATGCCGCCGATGATCGCGACGACGCCGATGATGACGACCGTGCGACGCGCCACCTTGACCTCGGCGCCGGCGGCCGGCTTGCCCTTCTTCACGACGCTCGCATAGATGTCGTGTGCGAAGGAGGCAGCTGCCGTGATCGTGAGGCCCGCGACGACCGCGAGGATCGTCGCGAACGCGATCGCCGAGATGAGGCCGAGCAGGAGCGGCCCGCCGAGCTCGAACGCGAGCAGCGGGGCCGCCGAGTTCGGGCCGCCGGGCGCCGCCGCGATGGCCTCGGGGCCGACGAGCGCCGCAGCACCGTAGCCGAGCACGAGCGTGAACACGTAGAAGATGCCGATGAGCCAGATCGCCCAGACGACGGACTTCCGGGCTTCCTTGGCGGTGGGCACAGTGTAGAAGCGCATGAGCACGTGCGGCAGTGCCGCGGTGCCGAGCACGAGGGCGAGACCGAGTGAGAGGAAGTCGACCTTCGCGACATCCGACACTCCGTACTTGATGCCCGGATTCAGGATCTCGGGGTTGCCCGAGATGGCGACCGCGTTGTCGAGGAGCGTCGAGAAGCTGAACCCGTTGATCGCGAGCACCCACACCGTCATGACGCCCGCACCCGCGATGAGGAGCACGGCCTTGATGATCTGCACCCAGGTCGTGCCCTTCATGCCGCCGATGAGCACGTAGAGGATCATGAGCGCGCCCACGACCGTGATGACGAGCGCCTGGCCGACCTGATCGCCCACGCCGAGGAGCAGCGAGACGAGCCCGCCGGCGCCGGCCATCTGCGCGAGCAGGTAGAAGAAGCACACGACGAGCGTCGTCGTCGCTGCCGCGATGCGCACCGGCCGCTGCTTGAGGCGGAACGAGAGCACGTCGGCCATCGTGAACTTGCCCGTGTTGCGGAGGAGCTCCGCCACGAGGAGCAGCGCGACGAGCCACGCCACGAGGAATCCGATCGAGTAGAGGAACCCGTCGTAGCCCGTGATCGCGATCGCGCCGACGATGCCGAGGAACGACGCCGCCGAGAGGTAGTCTCCCGCGATCGCAGAGCCGTTCTGGCCGCCCGTGAAGGAGCGTCCGGCGGCGTAGTAGTCGGCGGCGGTCTTGTTGTTGCGGCTCGCGCGGAACACGATGATCATCGTGATCGCGACGAACGCGCCGAAGATGGCGATGTTGAGCCACGGCTCGCCGGGCGAGGTCACGGGGGCGGCTTCGAAGGGTCGCATCAGCGGTTCACCCCTGCCTGGGATGCCGCGGCGGGCGTGCCGAGGCCATCGGTCTCGAGCTCATCGCGGATCTCCTCAGAGAGCGGGTCGAGCTTGCGGTTCGCGAAGCTCACGTACCAGGTCGTGACCGCGAACGTGGTGACGACCTGCGCGAGCCCGAGCAGGATCGCGACGTTGATGCTTCCGAACACGGGCGTCGACATGAAGTCGTGCGCGTAGCCGGCAAGCAGCACGTAGGCGAGGTACCAGACGAGGCACGCGCCGAGCACGGGGAAGACGAACCTCCGATGCGTGCGCCGGAGGGTCTGGAATTCTGCTGAATCTTGCACGGCGCGGTAGTCGACGTCGGGTGCCGTCGCAGTCTCCGCGCTCAGGGCATCATTGCCCATGGCGTCTCTCCTTCGAGATGTTCGAGAATGGCCTTCGAGGGGGTCGGCGGGCTTCCGCCGCGCCGCTGCATTGCGCAGTGCCAGCAGTCTCGCGCGCCCGCCCCGGGCGTAGGGGCCCGCACCGTTCGTCGTCGGTGAGCGGCGCTGCACGTGCGACGAACGGTGAATCGGCGTCGACGAACGACGGCTACAGTGTCGTGCATGCCCGAGTCGATGTTGCTCGCCGCGGCCGCCGGCGTCGTGGCGGGTGCGCTCGCCGTCGGAGTCGTGCTGCTGCTGCGCCGCATCGTGCTCGCGTCGAAAGATCTCGGCACCGACGTCGAACGCGCCACGTACCAGACGCTGCACCTCGCCTCGCGAGCCGCGAAGCACTTGCGCGGCGGCGTGGGTGAAGACGACGCGATCCGCGCCGGGCGCCACCTTCGGGCGTTGCTGCGCTGCGAGAGCCTCGCGATCGTCGATCCGGCAGGGCTCGTCACGGTCGACGGCGACGAGGCCGTGCGCACCGTCGCGGCACGGCTCGCCGCCGAGGTGAGCGCGTCGGGCAGGGCCCAGGTGCAGCGCCGCATCGCGATCGGCGATCGGGAGACGGATGCCGTCGCCGCACCGATTCTCAGCGGCGGGCGCTCGGTCGGGGCGATCGTGGCCTTCGCGGCACCCGTTCGGGCAGGGCTCGTGCGCGCCACGGGCGAGGTCGCCGATTGGGTGGCCGCCCAAGTGGAGCTCGGTGAGCTCGACGCCTCGCGCGCCGCCCTGGCCGAGGCCGAGGTGCGTGCCCTCCGCGCGCAGATCAGCCCGCACTTCATCTACAACTCGCTCAACGCGATCGCCTCGTTCATCAACACCGACCCGGCGCAGGCTCGCGAGCTCGTGCTCGAGTTCGCCGACTTCACCCGCTACTCGTTCCGCCGGCACGGCGACTTCACGACGGTCGCCGAGGAGCTGCGGTCGATCGACAGCTACCTGCGCCTCGAACGCGCCCGCTTCGGCGACCGGCTGAAGGTGACCCTGCAGATCGCGCCAGAGGTGCTGTCGACGGTCGTGCCGTTCCTCTCGATCCAGCCGCTCGTCGAGAACGCCGTGCGGCACGGCCTCGAGTCGAAGGAGGGCGGCGGGCGCATCACGATCACCGCCGAGGACTCCGGCGCGTTCGCCGAGCTCAGCGTCGAGGACGACGGCGCCGGCATCGACCCCGAGACGCTCGCGGCGGTGCTCGCCGGCGGGTCGCCCGGCGAGCACGTCGGCCTCCGCAACGTCGACGCGCGCTTGCGGCAGGTGTACGGCGAGGAGCACGGTCTCGTCGTCGAGACCAACGTCGGGGCGGGCACGCTCGTGCGGTTGCGGGTGCCGAAGTCCCAGCCCGGCCGAGTCACGGCATCCGCCGGCACCGCGCTGCGCACCGATGGGAGACTGGATCGATGATCTCCGTCCTCATCGCCGACGATGAGCAGCCCGCGATCGACGAGCTGGCGTTCCTGCTCCGCCAAGACCCTCGCATCGGCGTGATCCACCAGGCGAACACGGGCGCCGAGGCGATCCGCCTGCTCACTCGCGAGCCAGTCGACGCGGCGTTCCTCGACATCCACATGCCGGGCCTCACGGGCTTCGATCTCGCCCGCGCCTTGCAGCGCTTCGAGCATCGCCCGGCGCTCGTCTTCGTGACCGCCGACGAGGAGGGCGCGCTCGAGGCCTTCGACCTCGCGGCGGTCGACTACCTGCTGAAGCCCGTGCGCACCGAGCGATTGCACCGGTCGGTGACGCGCGTGGCCGAGGCGCTGAACGCCGCCGCGGCGGCACACGCCGGCGCCGCGGCATCCGACCCGCAGCCCGAGATGATCGCGGTGACACTGGGCGGCACGACGCGGATGATCCGGCGCGACGAGGTGCGCTACGTGCAGGCGCAGGGCGACTACGCGCGGCTGCACACCGAGGAGGCGAGCTACCTCGTGCGCGTGCCGATGTCCGATCTCGAACGGCAATGGGCCGACGCGGGGTTCGTGCGCGTGCACCGCTCGTACCTCGTGGCGCTCGGCCACGTCGGCCGCATCCGCCTCGGCTCCGACCACCCGAGCGTCACCGTCGGCGGCGCCGAGCTGCCCGTGAGCCGCCGGCTCCTCCCAGCGCTTCGCGACCGCCTCGAGTCCGCGACCATCCGGCCGAGATCGTGACTGCCGACGACATTTCGGTGACGGATGCCGCGACGGATGCCGCACCCGCACGAGTCCGCGTCACCGCGCCGCGCCCGGGCACCGGTACCGCCGCGGCATCCGCTCGTCCGGTCGCGGCGCGAGGACTGGGCGCCCCCGCGCCGACGAGCGACATCGCCGGCGTCTACGTCCGCTCGCTCATCCGCTCGCAGTTGCGGCTCGCGATCGTCGTGGCCATCGGATTCGTCGCCGCGACCGCGCTCTTCGTGCTCGCGATCGCGCTCGTGCCCGCGCTCGACTCGACGTTCGTGATCGGCGTACCGCTCTCGTGGCTGCTGCTCGGCGTGGGCGTGTACCCGCTCGCGATCACCGTCGGCGGGCTCTACGTGCGCGCCGCGACGCGCAACGAGGCGCGCTACCGCTCGCTCACGGAGGAGGAGTGAACGCCGCGATCGGCTACACCGCGATCGCCGCGGTCGCCCTCGCCTCGGCCCTCATCGGCTTCTACGGACTGCGCGTCTCGCGCACGACGAGCGACTTCTACGTCGCCTCGCGCACTGTGCGCCCGTGGTGGAACGCCTCGGCGATCGGCGGCGAGTACCTCTCGGCGGCATCGTTCCTCGGCATCGCGGGGCTCATCCTGCTCACGGGCTCGTCGGCGCTGTGGTTCCCCATCGGCTACACCGCCGGGTACCTCATGCTGCTGCTCTTCGTCGCCGCGCCCCTGCGACGATCGGGCGCCTACACGATCCCCGACTTCACCGAGGCGCGGCTCGAGTCGCCGTGGGCACGCCGGGTCACGAGCCTCCTCGTGATCGTCATCGGCTGGTTCTACATCGTGCCGCAGCTGCAGGGCGCCGCGCTCACGGTGCGCATCACCACGGGCCTGCCGTCGTGGGCCGGGTCGCTCGCGGTCGCCGTCATCGTCTCGGTGATCGTGGCCGCGGGCGGCATGCGCTCGATCACGTTCGTGCAGGCGTTCCAGTTCTGGCTCAAGCTCACGGCGCTCGCGGTGCCCGCGGTCGCGCTGCTCCTCGTGATCGGCGGCGGCTCGCAGGCGGAGCTCAGCCCCGCCGACGCCTTCCCGCCGGCGGCGGGTCCGGGCGACCTCGAGGTGTACCGCACGGTCTCGCTCATGGTCGCGCTGCTCCTCGGCACCCTCGGCCTCCCGCACGTGCTCGTGCGCTTCTACACGAACCCAGACGGCGCGGCCGCCCGACGTACGACGGTGATCGTGCTCGTGCTGCTCTCGGTGTTCTACCTCTTCCCCACGGCCTTCGGCTTCATCGGCCGTGCGTTCGCCCCCGACCTCGCCGCGACCGGCGAGGCCGATGCCCTCATCCTGCTGCTGCCCGACCGGCTCATCCCGGGCGTCGCGGGCGACCTGCTCACCGCGCTCGTCATCGCGGGGGCGTTCGCGGCGTTCCTCTCGACGTCGTCGGGACTCGTCGTCTCGCTCGCGGGCGTCATCAGCCAAGACCTGCTCGGCGGCAGCGTGCGCGGCTTCCGCATCGCGGCGATCGCGTCGTCGTTCGTGCCGCTCGTCGTCGCGCTCGCGACCGAGTCGACCGGGCTCGCGGGCAGCGTCGGACTCGTCTTCGCGTTCACGGCGTCGACGCTCTGTCCGATGCTCATCCTGGGCATCTGGTGGCGCGGCCTCACCGCGCGCGGCGCGATCGCCGGCATGGCGACGGGCGCGGTGCTCTCGGGCGCGGCCATCCTCGGCGGCGCCGCGATCTCGGCGGCGCGGCCCGGCATCCGCCCGTTCCTCGAGCAGCCCGCCGCGTGGACCGTTCCGCTCGCCGTGCTTGTGACCGTGGTGGTCTCGCGCGCCGACCGGCGCGGCACACCGCGGGGCACCGACGCGTTCCTCACCCGGTTGCACGTGCCCGAGGCGCGTGTCGAGCGGGGCGGTTAGGCGAGCGGATGCCGCGCGGGTGGCTTGATAGGCGGCTTCGCGGCTACTCGACCACCGTCACCGGTCGATCGCCCCACGCTGCGAGCCGCGCCTCGAGTCCGGCCCGCACCTCGGGCCACTCGTCGACGATGACGGAGTAGATGGCGGAGTCGCGCCACGACCCGTCGGCGCGTCGCTTGTGACGGCGCGCGATGCCCTCGAATCGGGCCCCGAGCTTCAGGATCGCCGCGCGCGAGCGGGCGTTCCGGGCATCCGCCTGCAGCTTCACACGACCGAACCCGTGATCGAATGCGAGCCCGAGCAGCAGCAGTTTCGCCTCGGGATTCACGGCGGTGCCCCACACGCGCGGGTCGTACGCCGTCCACCCGATGTGCGCCGACTCGTTGCCCGGGTCGAGGTCGCCGAGCGTGCTCGCACCCACGACCGTGCCGTCGTCGGGCCCGCCGTGCACGCGAATGGTCCACGGCAGGGCATCGGGCCCCGCGATGTAGTAGGCGCGAGCGAACCGCTCGAACGCCGCGAGGTCGGCCGGCAGCCCGGCGGGCCCGCCGCCATACCCGCCCGCGAAGACCTCTGGGCGGCAAAGCGCGCGGTGCAGCGCGGGGATGTCGGTCTCGGCGAACGGAGTGAGACGGATGAATCGGCCGACGATCTCGTCGGCGGCGGGGCGAGTGGCGGTCACCGCACGAATCTCGGCACGGCTCAGTCGAGCAGGTCGTGCAGCTCGATGATCTGGTCGCGACCGGGGCCGACGCCGATCGCCGAGATGCGCGAACCGCTGATCGCCTCGAGCTCGCGCACGTAGCTCTGCGCGTTGGCCGGGAGGGCGTCGAGCGAGCGAGCGCCCGAGATGTCTTCCGTCCAGCCGGGGAACTCCTCGTACACGGGCTTCGCGTGGTGGAAGTCGGACTGCGAGACGGGCACCTCGTCGACGCGTTCGCCCTCGACCTCGTAGCCCACCGCGACGGGGATGCGCTCGAGCCCGGTGAGCACGTCGAGCTTCGTGAGCACGAAGTCGGTGACGCCGTTCACTCGCGACGTGTAGCGCGCGATCGGAGCGTCGTACCAGCCGGTGCGGCGGCGGCGGCCCGTGGTGGTGCCGAACTCTCGGCCGCGGTCGGTGAGGAAGTCGCCCCACTCGTCGAATAGCTCGGTGGGGAACGGGCCGGCGCCCACGCGCGTCGTGTAGGCCTTCACGACACCGATGACGCGGTCGATGCGGTTCGGCGCGATGCCGGAGCCCGTGACGGCGCCGCCGCTCGTGGCGTTCGACGAGGTGACGAACGGGTAGGTGCCGTGGTCGACGTCGAGCATCGTGGCCTGCCCACCCTCGAAGAGCACCGTCTCGCCCTTGTCGAGCGCGCGGTGCAGCAGCAGCGAGGTGTCGGTGACCATGGGCCGCAACCGCTCGACGTAGCCGAGCAGCTCGTCGACGACCTCGTCGACGCCGATCGCGCGCCGGTTGTAGACCTTCAGGAGCAGGTGGTTCTTCTGGTCGAGTGCGCCCTCGACCTTCTGCCGCAGGATGTTCTCGTCGAAGAGGTCTTGCATGCGGATGCCGACGCGGTTGATCTTGTCGGCGTAGGCCGGGCCGATGCCGCGGCCCGTCGTGCCGATCTGGCGCTTGCCGAGGAAGCGCTCGGTGACCTTGTCGAGCGTGCGGTGATATTGCGTGATGAGGTGCGCGTTGGCGGAGATGCGCAGCCTCGAGACATCCACCCCTCGGCTCGAGAGTCCCTCGAGCTCCTCGAAGAGCACCTCGATGTCGACGACCACGCCGTTGGCGATGACGGGGGTGACGCCGGGCGTGAGGATGCCGGAGGGCAACAGGTGCAGGGCGTACTTCTCATCGCCGACGACGACCGTGTGCCCGGCGTTGTTGCCGCCGTTGAACTTCACGACATAGTCGAGCCGTGAACCGAGCAGATCGGTGGCCTTGCCCTTGCCCTCGTCGCCCCACTGTGCACCGATGAGTACGACCGCGGGCATATCAGTCCTCTCCTGCCGCGTCGAGCACGGCGGGTTCTGCGAGTGGTTCACCGGCGCGCGCCTCGACGACGGCAGCGGTGTGCGCCTCGTTGGCGGCAGCGGCTTCGAAGAGCTGGGCGGTCGTGACGACCGAGATGAGCTGGGTGGGCGTGAACTCCGAGGCGATGCGGGCCGGCGCGTCGGGGTCGGCGCTCGAGAGCTCGCCCGCGAGTCGCGCTGCGCGGTCGTTGAGGCCGAGCTCGATGGCGGCCCGGCGTTGCGTGTCGAGCGCTCGGAGAAAGGCGCGGTTGCGCTCGTCGGACCACGGCACGGCCTCACCGGGCTGCCAGCCGGATGCCGCGAGCTGGTCGCGTGCGAACTCGGCGGCGACCGACGCGAAGGCGAACGCCTCGATCGCGCGGCCCTCGGAGTCGGCGATGTCGGCGAGCTCGGTCCACGCCAGCGGCGACGACGGATGGTCGGCCACGACGGCCACGACCGAGCCGCGATTCCCGTCGGCGAGCGCCTGGCGAACCTCGGGTTCGTCGGCGAGTGACGCCTCGGTCTCCTGAGTTGATTCGTCTGCAGTCACACTCAACCTTATCGCGGGCGCCTTCACGGCCCGAGACGGCCGCACCCCCGC
This sequence comes from Agromyces albus, assembly GCF_030815405.1. Classification (NCBI taxonomy): domain Bacteria; kingdom Bacillati; phylum Actinomycetota; class Actinomycetes; order Micrococcales; family Microbacteriaceae; genus Agromyces; species Agromyces albus. The sequence goes on from NZ_JAUSWX010000001.1 coordinate 3,377,150, forward strand.
GCCCCAAGTAGGCTGGAGCCCATGTCGAAAGTCCTCACGAGCCTTCCCGTCGGCGAGCGCGTCGGCATCGCCTTCTCCGGAGGTCTCGACACCTCCGTCGCCGTCGCCTGGATGCGCGAGAAGGGCGCCGTGCCCTGCACGTACACCGCCGACCTCGGCCAGCCCGACGAGCCCGACGTCGAGGCGGTGCCCGGGCGCGCCAAGGAGTACGGCGCCGAGATCGCGCGACTCGTCGACTGCCGCGCTGCGCTCGTCGAGGAGGGCCTCGTGGCACTCGCGTGCGGTGCATTCCACATCCGCTCCGGCGGCAAGATGTATTTCAACACCACTCCGCTCGGCCGTGCCGTCACCGGCACGCTGCTCGTGCGCGCGATGCGCGACGACGACGTCGAGATCTGGGGCGACGGCTCCACCTACAAGGGCAACGACATCGAGCGGTTCTACCGCTACGGCCTGCTCGCGAACCCGCGCCTGCGCATCTACAAGCCGTGGCTCGACGAGGCGTTCGTCACCGAGCTCGGCGGTCGCACCGAGATGAGCGAGTGGATGGTCGCGCGCGGATTCCCCTACCGCGCCTCGGCCGAGAAGGCCTACTCCACCGATTCGAACATCTGGGGTGCCACGCACGAGGCGAAGACCCTCGAGCACCTCGACACGGGCGTCGAGATCGTCGAGCCCATCATGGGCGTGCCGTCATGGCGCGACGACGTCGTGATCGACACCGAAGACGTCACCGTCGGCTTCGAGGCCGGACGCCCGGTGTCGCTCAACGGCGTCGAGTTCGCCGATGCCGTGGCGCTCGTGCTCGAGGCGAACGCCATCGGCGGCCGGCACGGCCTCGGCGTCTCCGACCAGATCGAGAACCGCATCATCGAGGCGAAGAGCCGCGGCATCTACGAGGCGCCCGGCATGGCGCTGCTGCACATCGCCTACGAGCGCCTGCTCAACGCGATCCACAACGAAGACACCCTCGCGAGCTACCACCAGGAGGGGCGCCGGCTCGGCCGGCTCATGTACGAGGGCCGCTGGCTCGACCCGCAGTCGCTCATGCTGCGCGAGTCGCTGCAGCGCTGGGTCGGCTCGGCCGTCACCGGCGAGGTCACGCTGCGCCTGCGCCGAGGCGACGACTACACGATCCTCGACACCCGCGGCCCCGTGCTCAGCTACCACCCCGACAAGCTCTCGATGGAGCGCGTCGACGGGGCCGCGTTCGGCCCGCTCGACCGCATCGGCCAGCTCACGATGCGCAACCTCGACATCGCCGACTCGCGGGCCCGCCTCGAGCAGTATGCGATGCAGGGCATCGTCGGCGGCGAGACGGCGAAGCTCATGGGCGATCTGGTGCAGGGCGAAGCCGCCGCGATCGCTGCAGGCGCGCTCGAGACCGACCTCGAGGCCGCGACGGATGCCGCGAACGAGGGCGCGGCGTTCGACCTCGGCACCGACTGACCGGCACCGCCTGACCGGCACCGCCTGACCGGCACCGCCTGACCGGCAGCGCCGATCGGGCACCCGCACCCGTCAGGCGGGCGTCTGCTGGTGCGCGGCCACTCGCCATGCGCCGTCGTCGTAGAGGTAGGTCGTCGACATCCGCAGGTTCGCGGTGTCGTCGCCACGGCGCGCGACCGCTCGGTAGACGAGCACGCCCGCATGGTCGCCAAGGCGGATGACGGCCGGCTCGTGCAGTTCGTAGGAGTCCCACGGCTGGGTGTTGCGGAACGCGGCCATCATCTCATCGCGGCCGAGCATCGCCCCCTCGACGACCATGAGCGCGTCGCGCGTCATGGCCCTGGCGTAGTGCTCACCGCCGCGACCTTCGAGGATCGCCCGCCATCCGGCGTGCTCCTCGTGCAGCAGTCGGGCGGGCAGATCGTCGGTGATCTCGGTCATGTCCCCACGCTAACGGCGATCGGATGCCGCGGGAAGGGCACCGGCGAGATGCGCCGGGTGTGCCCGGAGCGCCGCCTGCGGCATCCGCTCAGAGCCAGCCGCGGCGTTTGAAGACCCCGTACAGCACGAAGCCGAGCCCGACCATGAGCAGCACCGCGAACGGGTACCCCAGCACCCAGTCGAGCTCGGGCATGTAGGCGAAATTCATGCCGTAGATCGTGCCGACGAGGGTGGGGGCGAACAGGATGGCCGCCCAGCTCGAGATCTTCTTCGTCTGCTCGCTCTGCGCGAGGCTCGTCTCGGTGAGTCGCTTCATCTCCTCGTTCTGCCGCTGGCCGACGAGCGTGGCATGCACCGAGAGTGCGTTCTGCAGCAACTGGCGGAACGCCTCGCCGCGGTCGACGACGCGGAGAACGTGGTCCTTGACGTCACGCAGATACCGCCGCAGCTCGAGGTCGACGCCGTACTTCTCGAAGCCGTGCTCGAGCGCCGCGAACATGTCGACGAGCGGGCGGGTCGCGCGCTGGAACTCCATGACCTCGCTCGCGAGGTCGTAGATGCGCCGCGTCACTGCCGGGTCGCCGTCGAAGAGCTGCTCCTCGATCTCGTCGATGTCGTTCTCGAGGCCCGTGAGCACCGGGAGGTATTCGTCGACGACCTCGTCGAGCACGGCGTAGAGCACCGCCTCAGGCCCCTTCATGAGCAGCTCAGGCGAGGCCTCGAGCCGATGGCGCACCTTGGCGAGGTTGGGTGACTCGGCCCGCCGGATGGAGATCGTGAAGTCCCGCCCGACGAACATGTGGAGCTCGCCGAACTCGACCTGCTCGACGTCGTCGAGGTAGCGGGCCGGGCGCAGCACCACGAAGAGCGTCTCGCCGTAGCGCTCGAGCTTGGCACGCTGGTGGCCCTTCCGCGCGTCTTCGACAGCGAGCGGGTGCAGCCCGAACTCGCTCGCGACGGCGTCGAGTTCCGCATCGGTCGGACGGTAGAGGCCGATCCAGGCGAAGCCGCCGTGTGCCTCCCGAGTCTCGAACGTCTCTTCAAGGGTCACGGGCGTGGCGACGCGCACGCCGCCGTTGTAGATCGCGTTGTCGATGACCGGCATCCGTTCCAGTCTGCCGCATGCCCGAGGGTCAGGCCGGGGGCGCGCCGAACCGGCCATGGGTGAGCACCCACGAGTGCATGGCGATCGCGGCGGCCGCGCTCGCGTTGAGCGATCGGGTCGACCCGAACTGCGTGATCTCGACGATGGCGTCGGCCGCGGCGGTCGCCTCTGCCGAGAGGCCCGGGCCCTCCTGCCCGAAGAGGAGCACGCATCGCTCGGGCCACGCGAATGCCTCGATCGGCACGGCGCCCTCGACGTTGTCGACGGCGATGATGGGCACGGATGCCGCGCGCGCCCACTCGGCGAAGGCCGCGACATCCGCGTGATGCTCGAGGTGCTGGTAGCGATCGGTCACCATCGCGCCGCGCTTGTTCCAGCGGCGGCGCCCGATGATGTGCACGGTGTCGGCGGCGAACGCGTTGGCGCTGCGCACGATCGAGCCGATGTTCATGTCGTGCTGCCAATTCTCGATCGCGACGTGGAACGGATGCCGGTGGGCGTCGAGGTCGGCGACGATCGCCTCCATGCGCCAGTACCGGTAGCGGTCGATGACGTTGCGGGTGTCGCCGCGTTCGAGGAGCTCAGGGTCGTACCGGGGGTCGTCTGGCCACGCCTCGGCGCCGCCGGGCCAGGGACCGACGCCGTGCGTCAGGAGGACCGGCTCGTCGTGCTCGGGCTCGTCGTGCCGGGTGGCGTCGCCGACACCCTCGCCGGACTCGCCCGCGGCATCCGCTCGCTCATGAACCACACCTCAACGCTAGCCGTCCGCCGCGAGCTTTGGCCGCCGCTTTCGGCACACCGAAATCTGTGTACGATTTAGGTATGCCGAAACGCATCGTCGCCGCCGCCGCAGGGCTCACTGCCGCCGCCGTGCTGCTCGGCGGATGCACCGGCAGCAGCGCCAACGGCGAGGCCGACGAACGGCCCGTCGTGCTGACGACCTTCACCGTGCTCGAAGACATCGCCGAGCAGGTCGCGGGCGAGCATCTGCGGGTCGAATCAATCACCAAGGTCGGCGCCGAGATCCATGGCTATGAGCCGACGCCCGGCGATCTGCGCCGCGCCTCGGGCGCCGACCTCATCCTCGACAACGGGCTCAACCTCGAGGCGTGGTTCGCGCAGTTCGTCGAGAGCCTCGATGTGCCGCACGTCGTCGTGAGCGAGGGCGTCGAGGTGATGTCAATCGCCGACGGCTCCGCCGAGGGCCTGCCGAACCCGCACGCGTGGATGTCGGCGCTCAACGTGCAGGTGTACGTCGACAACATGGTCGCCGCGTTCAGCGAGCTCGATCCCGACCACGCCGCCGACTACGCGGCGAACGGCCGCGCCTACCAGGCCGAGCTGCAGCAGGTGCACGACGAGCTCGTCGCCGAGCTCGCGACGCTCCCCGCCAACGAGCGGGCGCTCGTCACGTGCGAAGGCGCGTTCTCGTACCTCGCCCGCGACGCCGGCCTCACCGAGCAGTACCTCTGGGCCGTCAACGCCGAACAGCAGGCCACGCCGCAGCAGATCGCGCGCACGATCGAGTTCGTCGACGAGCAGGGCGTGCCAGCGGTGTTCTGCGAGTCCACGGTGTCCGACAAGGCGATGCAGCAGGTCGTGCAGGCGACGGATGCCGCGTTCGGCGGCACGCTCTACGTCGACTCGCTATCGGACCCCGACGGTCCGGTGCCGAGCTATCTCGACCTGCTCCGCCACGACGCCACCGTGATCACCGACGCGCTCGCCGGGGGTGGGTGATGACGTTCACTCGAACGGGTCACGTTCCGGGCGCGGCATCCGATCCGGCGCTCATCGTGCGCGGGCTCACCGTGCACTACGGCGACGTGCTCGCCCTCGACGACGTGAGCATCACGCTGCAGCGCGGCACGATCTGCGGCCTGGTCGGCATGAACGGCTCGGGCAAGTCCACGCTCTTCAAGGCGATCATGGGCTCGGTCAAGCCCGATCGCGGCACCGTCACGATCGAGGGCCTGCCTCCGAAGCGCGCACGCAAGCGGGGCATCGTCGGCTACGTACCGCAGAGCGAAGACGTCGACTGGTCGTTCCCGCTCAGCGTGTACGACGTCGTCATGATGGGTCGCTACGGGTTCCAGAACTTCACGCGGCATCCTCGGCACGCCGACCGCGAAGCGGTGGCCGAAGCCCTCGACCGGGTCGAACTGTCCGACCTCGCCGGCCGCCGCATCGGCGCCCTCTCGGGCGGTCAGCGCAAGCGCGCCTTCGTCGCCCGCGGGCTCGCGCAGGGCGCCGAGGTGTTGCTGCTCGACGAGCCGTTCGCGGGAGTCGACCGGCGCAGCGAGGCCACGATCACCGAGCTTCTGCGCGAGCTCGCCGCCGACGGCCGCACGGTGCTCGTCTCCTCGCACGATCTCGAGGGGCTGCCCCGCCTCGCCGACGAGGCGATCCTCCTGCTGCGGCGCGTGCTCATGCACTCGACGCCCGAAGAGGTGCTGCGCCCCGAGAACCTCGCGCGGGCGTTCGGGTTCGATCTCACCGGCCGAGCGGGGGAGTGAGCATGCCCCTGGTCGACCTGCTGCTCGAGCCGCTGGGCTACGACTTCATGCAGCGCGCGTTCCTCGTCACGGTCACGGCCGCGATCGTGTGCGGGGTGCTCAGCTGCTGGCTCGTGCTCATCGGGTGGTCGCTCATGGGCGACGCCGTCTCGCACGCCGTGTTGCCCGGTGTCGTGCTCGCCTACCTGCTCGGCACGCCGTTCGCGGTCGGCGCCCTCGTGTTCGGCGTCGCCGCGGTCGCGCTCATCGGTCTCGTGCGGTCGACGAGCCGCGTGAAGGAGGATGCCGCGATCGGCGTCGTGTTCACGACCCTCTTCGCCCTCGGCATCGTGCTCATCTCCGTCGTGCCGAGCCAGACCGACCTCGGCCACATCCTGTTCGGCAACCTGCTCGGCGTGAGCGTGGCCGACCTCGCGCAAGTGCTCGGGCTCGGCGTGGTGACGCTCGCGATTCTCGTGCTCAAGCGCCGCGACCTCACGCTCTACGCGTTCGACCCCACGCACGCCAACGCGATCGGGCTCAACCCGAAGGCCCTCGGCGCGCTGCTGCTCGGGCTCCTCGCGCTCACGGTCGTCGTCGCGCTGCAGGCCGTGGGCGTCGTGCTCGTGGTGGCGATGCTCATCATCCCCGGTGCCACCGCGTACCTGCTCACCGACCGGTTCGCCCGCATGCTCGTGATCTCGCCGATCATCGCGGCGGCGTGCTCGATCGTCGGCATCTACCTCAGCTACTACCTCGACGCGGCATCCGGTGGCATGGTCGTGCTCACCATGGGCGCCGTGTTCACGCTCGTCTACCTCTTCGCGCCCCAGCACGGCGTCATCGGTCGACGGCTGACGGCGGCGGCCCGGCGCCGACAGGTCACCGCGAACGCGTGACGTGCCGGCTGCCGAGCTGTTCCTGGTTCAGTCGCCGAACACCGCCGTCCACTCCGACTCGGCGCCGTCGGCGATCGAGACCCACGCCTTCGGCACGGCCACCACGGTGACCTCGCCCTCGGCGTCGTACGTGCCCTTCTCGATGAGCTCACCGTCGACGTAGTACGCGAACGCCTCGTCGTGCGGGATCTGCACGGTGTCGGCCGCGGCGCCAGGGCGGTCCTTGAACTTCGGGCCGACGGGCGTCGCGGGCGTCGTGAGGATCGGCACCTTCGCGAAGTCCATGTCGCTCGCGAGGTAGTACGACGTGTACGACGGCTGGTTGTACGTCGTCTGCTGACGAGCTGCCTCGACGCGGTACTGCGGGTCGTGCATGAGCGTCGTGAGCTTGTGCCCGGTGACCTCGGTGCTCGTGAAGATGCGCAGCGCGCTCGAGTCGACCGTGCGCACGAGGAGCTCCTCACGCCAGTCGCCGAAGACATCGGCGACGAGGCTCGGGTTGCCCTTGGTGCCGTTGTTCGTACGCGTGCCCGTCGCGGTGAGCACGTTCCCGCGCTCCCAGTCGTCGATCGTCGGCGTGTTGTCGCCGCTGCCGTTCACGATCTGCGTCGTGAGTGCGGCCGACCAGCGGATCGACATGTTGGTTCCGGGCGTCGCCGCAGAGAGGATGTCGCCCTGGGTGCTGAGCAGTCCGCTCGCATCGGTGCCGCCGGGCATGCTCGCCCACACCTCGATGCCCGCGACATCCGATCGCACGTCGCCGATCATGCCGCGACCCGTGTCACGACCCGAGTGGGCGCCGAAGATGACTTCGCCCGTCGCGGCGTCGCGCATGACCGAGCCGTACGGCGCCCACGTGCCGCCCTCGTGCACCGTCCACAGCTCGAGGCCCGGTCGTGCCTGGTCGATGTCGGCGACGTGCATCGCGTCGCCGTGGCCGAGCCGGGCGAGCTCCCCGGGCGTCGCGCTGCCCTCGGGCATCACGTCGAACGAGCTGTAGAGCAGGCTGCCGTCGTCGTCGATCGTGGCGCCGCCGTAGACGATCTCCTGCTTGCCGTCGCCGTCGACATCGGCCGCGCTCAGTGAGTGGAAGCCCTGCGTCGTGATCGAGCCGTACTCGGGATCGGTGCCGTCGCGACCGTGGGGCGAATCGTTGAACGGGTTCGTCAGGGGCGCGTGGCCGCTGTCGACGAACCAGCGCTGCGTGAGCGATTCCCCGTCCCAGTCGTACGTCGCGATCGTCGTGCGCGTGTAGTAGCCGCGGGCGAAGACCGCCGAGGGGCGCTCACCATCGAGGTATGCGACGCCGGAGAGGAACCGGTCGACGCGGTTGCCGGGCTCGATGCGGGCCATGGCGTAGTCGCCCCACATGAGGCCGTCGTCGCCGCGACCCGGCTCGTACGGGATCGTCTCGAGCTCTTCGCCGCTCGCACCGTCGAACACCGAGAGGTACTCGGGGCCGTCGACGATGAAGCCCGCGAAGTTGCGCAGCTGGTTGCGGGTGCTGCGCGACGGGGCGTACACGTCGATGAAGTGGTCGACGAGCTGCTGCGCGCTCGCACGCGAGAGCGGGTACTCGTGGGCGACCGGGATGCCGAACGCCTCCTCGAGGGTTGCGGGCCAGTTGCCCGCCACGACCTCGGGGTGCTCGGTCCAGCCCTGGAACATCTCGGTGAGGTGCTCCTCGTAGTCGGCCGCGCTCATGCGGTAGTCGTCGGCGTGGGTGTAGCCCGCCGCGACATCCGTCTCGGGCATCGTGACGTAGGCCTCGTTCGTGACCGAGCCGTCGGCCGCGAAGCCCGTGGACTTCGTGCCGGGCGCGGTCTTCAGCATGATCTCCGCGCGGCCGTCACCGTCGAAGTCGTAGACGTTGAACTGCGTGTAGTGCGCGCCGGCGCGGATGTTGACGCCGAGGTCGATGCGGTTGAGCAGGGTGCCGTCGAGCTCGTAGGTGTCGAGGTACACCGTGCCCGTGTAGCCGACCTGCGAGACGTCCTTCTGATTCGAGGGATCCCACTTCACGACGAACTCGTAGGCGCCGTCGCCGTCGACGTCGCCCACCGCGACGTCGTTCGCCGAGTAGGTGAACGCCTCCCCGGCGGGCGTGACCCCGTCGGCGGGCTTCTGGAGCGGCAGGTCGTGGAAGCCCTGCTGCCAAGCGGATGCCGCGGCGCCCTGGTCGAGCTCGACGCCGTTCACGATCGGGGCGACCGTGTACTGCGAGGTCGCGCTGCCGTCGGCATCGGCGAAGTTGGTGCTGTCAGTCACGACCGCGAGCTGCTCGCCGTCGCGGTAGACCGCGAAGTCGGGGCCGGCGAGGCCAGTCGGGGTGGCGCCGGTCGCCTCGGAGCCCAGCAGTCGCCAGCTGAGGAAGACGCCCTGGTCGGTCGAGATCGCGACGAGGCCGCGGTCGAGGGCCTCGAGCTGTGGCCCGGCCGGTTGCGCTGTGTCGGGCGGAGCCGCCGTGGCGGGTTGTGCGATGCCGGCGATCAGGCAGCCGGCGGCGGCGACCGCCAGGGCTGCGCGGAACGGATGGTGTCCGAGATTCATCGTCGAATCCTTCTCTGGGCGAGTAGCCCGTCGGCGGAGATCGGGAACGGGATAGCGCTTTCCCAAGGTCGAACGTATCCTCCGCAGTCCGCAGGGGTCAAGAGAAAACGTCAGATTGACACGATTCAGTGGCGCTGCGCACGGCCGGCAGACGCCGTGTCGCGACATCCGCTGGCCATGTCCTTCCCGGTCTGATGCCGGTGCATCGGCCCACGTCAGCCTTGCCCCGGGCGGCTGCCGCCGACCGCCGCCCGATATCCTGAGGCGGTGCCTGCCACGAGCCCCGCGATCGAGGATTACCTGAAGACGGTGTACGCGCACACCGAGTGGCAGCCCGAGCCCATCACGCCGTCGGTGCTCGCCGGCCGCCTCGGCGTCGCGCCCTCGTCGGTCACCGAGATGGTGAAGAAGATGGCGGCGGCCGGACTCGTCGCGCACGTGCCGTACGGCGCCGTGCGGCTCACCGATACCGGCCTCGCCCGCGCGCTCGCAGTCGTGCGCCGGCACCGGCTCATCGAGACCTGGCTCGTGCAGGAGATGGGCTACACGTGGGACGAGGTGCACGACGAGGCCGAGGTGCTCGAGCACGCCCTCTCCGACCGGTTGCTCGAGGCGATCGACGTGCGCCTCGAACGCCCTGCACGTGACCCGCACGGCGATCCGATCCCGACGGCCGACGGCACCCTGCAGCGACGCCCGACCGTGCTGCTCGCCGAAGCGCCGGTCGGCCACTCCGGCGCGATCGTGCGCATCAGCGACCGCGACCCCGAGGTGCTGCGATCGCTCGACGATGCGGGACTCGGGCTCGACACGGTCGTCATGGTGACGGATGCCGCGGCCGACGCCGTCTCGCTCCGCGCCGGCGAGCGCACGCACGTGCTGCCGCTCGCGACGGCGGCGGCGATCTGGATCACCGAGTGACGCTCGTGCGTGGGCCCGGGAACGGTGCGGCGGCGGCATCCGCTGTTCATCGGCTCGTGACATCCGCACCTTAAGCTGGGCCCATGGGACGACGACGAGAAGAAGTCGAGTGCTGGCTCACCGACATGGACGGTGTGCTCGTGCACGAGAACCACGCCCTGCCCGGCGCCGCGGAGCTGCTGCAGCAGTGGGAGGATGCCGGCACGCCCTACCTCGTGCTCACGAACAACTCGATCTTCACGGCGCGCGACCTCTCGGCCCGGCTTCGCGCGAGCGGCCTGCGCGTACCCGAAGACCGCATCTGGACCTCGGCGCTCGCGACCGCCGACTTCCTGAAGCAGCAGCTGCCCGGCGGGTCGGCCTTCGTGATCGGCGAAGCGGGCCTGCTCACCGCCCTGCACGATGCGGGCTTCATCATGACCGAGACCGAGCCCGACTTCGTCGTGGTCGGCGAGACCCGCAACTACTCGTTCGACGCGATCACGAAGGCGATCCGGCTCATCGGCCGCGGCTCGAGGTTCATCGTCACGAATCCAGACGCCACCGGGCCGAGCGCCGACGGGCCGCTGCCCGCGACCGGCGCGATCGCCGCGCTCATCACGAAGGCAACGGGCAAGGATCCCTACGTCGTGGGCAAGCCGAACCCGATGATGTTCCGCTCGGCGCTCAACAAGATCGGCGCGCACTCCGAGAACACCGCCATGATCGGCGACCGCATGGACACCGACATCGTCGCGGGCATCGAGGCCGGCCTGCACACGATCCTCGTCATGACGGGCATCAGCGACCAGGCCGAGATCGAGAAGTACCCGTTCCGGCCCGAGGAGATCCTCACGGGCGTGCACGAGCTCGTGCGAGCCGACCCGATCGAGGTCGAGCTCTAGCGGGAGCGGCCGCGACTACGCGACGAGCTGCTCCACGCCCTCGGCGTCGAGCCGCTCGCGCACGTCGGCGCCGAGGTCGAGCTCGGCCGCACCGAGGATCTCCTCGAGCTGCGCCATCGACGAAGCGCCAACGACGGGGATGACGGGCACCTCGGCGCCGAGCAGCCACGCGAGCGCGACCTGGTTGGGCGTCGCGCCGACGTCGCGGGCGACCTCGTGCAGCAATCGGATCCGGGCATGCGTCGTGGGGTGGTCGATGCCGCCGAACAGCGGCTTGTCGGTGCGGGTGAGCGCGCCCTGGTGCAGCGGCGAGTACGCCGCAACGGCGAGCGGCGGGCGGCCGTCGACACCCGTCGAGTCGGCGTAGTCGAGCAGCTCGGGGGTGACGTAGTTCAAGCGCCCGATCTTCGGCGCCGGGTGCACGAAGCTGTACTGCTGCTGCACGAGCCCGTAGGGCGCGATGCCCTGCCGAATCGCCTCCTCACGCGCTTCCACGACGCGCCACACGGCGACGTTCGAGATGCCCGTGATGCCGACGACGCCCTCGGCCTGCAGCGCCCCGAAAGCGCCGACGGTCTCGGCGAGCGCAGTGTCGCGGTCGTCGACGTGGCCGTAGAGCACATCGATGTGGTCGACGCCGAGGTGGCGGAGGCTCTCGTGTGCCTCACGGTCGATGACCTCGGCGGAGAGACCCTGGTAGTTCGTGGGCGGCGTGTTCGAGAGCGGCAGCGCCGGGTCCTTCTTCGCGGCGCCGAGCTTCGTCGCGAGCTTGAGCTCGTCGCGGATGCCGCGGCTCGCGAGCCAGCGCCCGATGACGTCTTCGCTGTCGCGGCCGTACCCGCCGATCCACGCGTTGTAGTTGTTGGCGGTGTCGATGAAGGTGCCGCCCGCCTCGACGAAGCGGTCGAGGATGGCGAACGAGGTCGCCTCGTCGGTGCGGGTGCCCATGAACATCGTGCCGAGGCAGAGGGTGGAGACGTCGAACGAGGAGCGTCCGTCGCCGATGGTGCGGTAGCGCATGGTGTGTCCTTTCCGGATCGTGTGATTCGAGCGTAGGAACGGATCGGCTCGGGCATACACTCCAATCAGCAGGCGTGAGACCAGACCAATCGGCCAAGACCGACCGATCAGCCAGACCGACCGATCAGCCAGACCACCCAGACCGAAGGAGCGACGGATGCCGCGAGCCGACCACCCGGCCTCCGCCCTCGCCTGGGAGACCCTCCTCGACCTCGGCGACTCGCCGCTCCCCTTGCGCGACCGCCTCGAGGCGGCGATCCGCGACGCCGTGTCGGACGGCCGGATCCCCGCGGGCGCCGCGCTCCCCCCGAGCCGCGCCATCGCCGAGACGCTCGGCGTCTCGCGCTGGGTGGTCACCGAGGCGTACGGCCAGCTCGTCGCCGAGGGGTTCCTCGAGTCGCGGGTGGGCTCGGCGACGCGAGTGCCCACCGCACCGAGCGCCGCGCCGCGAACCCCCGAGGCGTCCCGGCCGCTCCGCGCCGAGTTCCGCCGCCCGACCTTCGACCTCGGCCCGGGCATGCCCGACGTGCGGCACGTGCCGCGGGCGCGCTGGGCGGCCGCGGTGCGGCACGCGCTGCAATCGCTGCCCGACGCCGAGTTCGCCGTCGCCGACCGGCTGGGGCATCCGCTCGCCCGCACGGCCGTCGCCGCGTACCTCGCCCGCTCGCGCCGCGCCGTCGTCGCGCCCGCCGATGTCGTCATCACGCACGGCGCGACCGACGCGATGACCGCGATCGCCGCAGGCCTGCGCGCGGCGGGCCATCGGAGCGTGCTCGTCGAGGACCCGAGCTGGCCGCGACTCCGCGAGGTCGCCGCAGCGGCGGGCCTCACGCCCGTGCCGGTGCCGGTCGACGCCGGCGGCATCGACGTCGCGCGCCTCGCGTCGGCCGCCGTGCGAACGGGCGCCCGCGCCGCGCTCATCACGCCGGCGCACCAGTTCCCGCTCGGCGCCGCGCTCGCCCCCGGCCACCGCGACGCCATCGTGCGGTGGGCGCGAGCGCACGATGCAGTGCTCATCGAAGACGATTACGACGCCGAGTTCCGCTACGACCGCCGACCGGTCGCGGCGCTGCAGGGCCTCGCGCCCGAGCGCATCGTGCTCATCGGCTCGCTGTCGAAGTCGATGGCGCCGGGCTTCGGCCTCGGCTGGGCCGTGATGCCCGCGTCGCTGCGCGAGCGCGTGCGCCTCCCCGACACGGCACGGCCGTCGACGATCGAGCAGGCCGCCCTCGCCGCGTTCATCGAGTCGGGCGACCTCGAGCGCCACTTGCGCGCCGCCCGCGGCCGCTTCCGTCGCCGCCGCACCGTGCTCCTCGAGGCGATCGCGCGCGAGCTGCCGGGCCTGCCCGTCACCGGCATCGCCGCGGGCATGCACGCCGTGCTCGCGCTGCCGCCGGACATCAAGGCCACGGATGCCGCGGCGGCCGCCGCCCGGCACGACGTCGCGGTGTCCGACCTCACGCGCTATCGCGTCTCGGCCTCGGCCGACACGACCGAGTCACTCGTGCTCGGCTACGGCAACCTCTCGGACGCGCTCGTCGACGAGTCGGTCGCCCGGCTCGCCGCCGGCATCCGCTCGCTCGCCTGACGCCGCAATCCTCACATCAGGCGAGGCGCTCCACCGCCGTCTCGACGAGGCCCCAGAACCAGTCGACATCGAGGCCGGTCGCGACCCACGCGTTCGGCTCGCGCCGCAGCATCCCGTCGAAGTCGACGCTCGTCGCGCCCGCCGTCTCGGTGCCGGCGAGCTCGACGTCGAGCCGCGTGTGCACGAGCTCGACGCACCCCGGGTCGGCGAGCACGGCGACCGCGACGGGATCATGCAGGGGGCCGTCGGGCATGCCGAAGACCTCGTCGTTGGTGCGGCAGAAGAAGTCGAGCAGCTCGTCGCCGAACGCGGCGGTGTGGGTGCCGACGGCGGCGAGCCGCTCGCGCACGGCCTCGGTCACGAGCGCACGATGCGTCACGTTGAGCCCCACCATCGTGAACCGCACACCGCTGCCCACCACGAGGTCGAGCGCCTCGGGGTCGACCCACGCGTTGAACTCGGCGTAGGGCGTCACGTTGCCGCGCTCGGTCGATCCGCCCATCCAGACGATCTCGCGGATGCGACCCGCGAGCTCCGGCCGGTCGCGCAGCAGCACGGCGACGTTCGTGATGGGTCCGGTCGCGATGATCGCCACGGGCTCGGATGCCGCGAGCAGGGTGTCGGCGATGAGCGTCGTCGCGTCGCGGGGGTCGAGCGGCACGGTCGGCTCGGGCAGCGCCGGGCCGCCGAGGCCGTTCTCACCGTGGATCCACTCCGCCGTCTCGAGCTCGCGCACGAGCGGTCCAGCGGCGCCGGCCGCGACGGGTACGTTCGCGACGCCTGCAACGGTGAGTGCGATGCGGGCGTTCCGGCTCGTGTGCTCGATCGACACGTTGCCACCGACCGTGGTCACCGCGAGCAGTTCGAGCGACGGATGCCCCGCCGCGAGCCACAGCGCGAAGACGTCGTCGTGTCCGGGGTCGCAGTCGATGATGACGGGGATCGTCATGCCGCGAGCTCGGCCGCCGCCCGCAGCACGGCCTCGCGCGGCGCATAGGAGTCGACGGTGCCGCGCGCCTGCACGGCGAGCGCGCCCGCCGCGACCGCGATGCGCACCGCCTCGGCGAGCGGGCGGCCCTCGGCGAGGAACGCCGCGAGCGTGCCGGTGAAGCCGTCGCCCGCGCCCGTCGTGTCGACGGCTGTGACGCGCGGCGCCGGCGCCGTCCACGAACCCTCGGCGTCGGCCGCCACAGCGCCCGCGGCACCGAGGGTCACGACGATCGAGCGGGCCACGGTGCCGGCGGCGGATGCCGCGAGCTCGCGCCATTCGTCGAGCGAGGTGCCGGCCGCGGCATCCGTGCCGATGCCGACCGCCCGCGCCTCGTGCTCGTTGAGCACGAGCGGATCGCACGCGACGAGTGCCGCGGCGGCGACCGGCGCGGGCGGGGCGAGATTGAGCACGAAGCGCACGCCGAGCTCGGCCGTGACCTCGGCGATGCGCTCGATCGTGTCGACGAGCAGCTCGCCTTGCGTCAGCACGAGCCCCGCCGCGGCGATGCGCGATCGCTCGGCGTCGACGACGTCGGGGGTGAGGGCGAGGTTCGAGCCGCCGGTGACGATGACGGTGTTCTCGCCGGAATCAGCGACCGTGATCTGGGCGACGCCCGTCGGGGCATCCGCGACCCGGCCGACTGCTCCGGTCGGCAGCCCGAAGCGTTCGAGCGTCGCGAGTGCGAACTCGCCGCTCGCGTCATCGCCGATGCGCGCCACGAGCTCGACCTCGGCGCCGGCCACGTGGGCGGCGACAGCCTGGTTCGAGCCCTTGCCGCCGAGCGCCACCTGGAAGCCGTGCGCGAGGATCGTCTCGCCTGGAGCGGGGAACGCCTCGACATAACTTGTCGAGTCGACATTGAGCGAACCGAACACCACGACGGGGCCGCTCACAGCTCACCCCGGTCGATGTGCATCGTCACGCCGTTCTCCGCTGGCATCTGTCGCCTCTCCTCGCCGTTCGATCCGCCGACAACCACCACCCTCGGCAGAAGTTGCGCGTCGAGTGCCGCTAAGCCGCGGGGCCCGGGCCTGCGACGCTGCCGGTGAGCGGTTCGCCGCCGGCGCGGCTCGCGAAGCAGTAGTAGGTGCGCTCGCCGCTCGCCCACTGCTCCTCGGTCACCGGGTAGCTGCCCTGCACCTGCAGGTCGGGAGCGCCGGATGCCGCGGCCACGTCGATCACGCCATCGACCCGGCAGAGCGGGCCCATCTGCTCGCCGAGCGCGGCCTCGCCCGGGAACGGGGCAGCCGCGTCGCCGGGCAGTTCGCCGCGGTAGACGAGCTGGGCCGCGTGCGGGGCCGCGCAGTCGACGACCGTGAACTCCTCGGCCCACGGACCCACGTACGGGTCGATGCATTCGCCGCCGAAGAGCGTGTCCCACGCGTGCAGGCCTGGGGGCTGCGCTGCCGTGGGCTCAGGTACCGGCGCCTCGGTGGCGCTCGGCGCGGGCGATGCCGCGGGTGTCGACCCGCCGATGAGCTGGGTTCCGAGGAAGTACAGTCCGGCGAGGATGACGAGCACGCCGAGGCCGCCCGCGATCCAGAGCAGCGTGCGGAGTGTGCGCTGGCTGCCGGGAGCGTCGCCGGATCCGGTCGGCGGTCGGCCGGAGCCGCTGCCCGCGCCGCCGCCGGCCGGTGAAGCCGAGCCGATCGGCGAGCTCGAGGCTCGAGCGACGCCCGTGCCACGGGCGGCGGTGGGAACGGATGCTGCGGGGCGCGATTCAGCCGTGCCTGGGAACGCGCCCGCCGTGGCAGGGAACGCGCCGGGGGCGCCGTCGGTCGCCGGGCCGGTGCCGCCGAAGAGCGCAGCGAGCGGGCCGTCGTTGGCGGCGGCGTCGCGCCGTGCGGCCGGGAACGCGGGGGTCGGGAACCCCGTGGTTGCCGAGTCGTCTGCGTCACCGATGGGGAAGGCCGTCGTCGGGGCATCCGGTGGCCAATCCGTCGAGGTATCGGCCGGAAGCGCCCCGAACGCCCACTCCGGCTCATCGTCGAGCACCGGCTCGGGCGTCAGCTCGGGCCCGGGCTGCGGTTCGGGCTGCGGTTCGGGCTGCGGCTGAGCGAACACTTGCGGGCCGATGAACGCTGCGGGCGTGACACCCGCCGACTCGAGATTCGCCTTGGGATCCTCGGCGTTGGGGTCGGGAGTGAGGTTCCAGAAGTAGCCGGTCTCGGCGACCTCGCGTGCGATCGCCGACTCCTCGGCGTCCTCGGCGTCCTCGAATTCGTCTTGATCGGTCTGGCGACCGCGGCCGAACAAGCGGCCGACTCCCCCGCGGCCACGGCCCGACGGTTCGTATTCGTCGACGTCATCGTCGTGCTCGTCGTGCTCGTCGTCGAAGTCGAGGCCGAGCGCTCCCAGGCCGGAGAGAGGACCGGTCGGCGGGTCGCCGGCGGGCGGGCCGCCCAGTGAAGTCGGACCGGGAGTGCTCACGCGCGGTGCGTGATCGGCGTCGCGGTCGCGGTTGCGGGGTGCGCCGCCGAGCTGCGCGAGCAGGTCGTCGACGGGCTCAGCCGGCTCGCGGCCGGAGTCGTCATCGCCGGTGGCCGACGCGAATGCCGGGAACGGCGGGCGGCGATCGACGCTCGCCTCGCGGAACGGCGCCCCGACGGACTCGGAGATTCGGGGATCGGCCTCAGCCGAACCTCGAACCTCGAGATACGGGAACCCTGCCGTCGTGGGTTCCGACTTGGTCGGAACGGGCTGCTGGGATGCCTGCGGTGCGTCTGCAGCACGAGACGCCGGCGACGGAGGCGATGCGGCCTCGGGCGGCGTCGGTGACGCGGAAGGCCACGCCGGTGGCTCAGGTGACGCTGGCGGCGGAGTTGACGCGGTCGGTGCTGGCGACGCGGCGGCCTCGGGCCACACGGATGACGCGGGGGGCGCAGGTGACGGTGGAGGCGACGTCGGCGCAGCGGGCTCGGGCCACGCGTGCGCAGCAGGCGGCGCAGGCGAAGGCGGAGGAGGCGACGCCGGCGCAGCAGGCTCCGGCGACACGGGAGACGCAGCAGGCGGCGCAGCGGGCGGCACGGGTGGCGGCGTCGGCCCAGCCGGATCGGGCTCGTTGAGGGCCGACCAGAGCTCGGCATCGTAGTTCGGCAGTTGCGACCGTCGGGCTGCTCGCTCCTCCCAAGTCGGAGGCGCGGTGTCGGGCGCGATCGGATGCTGCACCGGCGTGAACGACTGCCGGGCGACCGGCGGCGGGGTGTAGTCGGCGAACGGCGACTCGGGCGGAGGCACGCGATCGGCGGGCGCGGCGGGCGGCACCGCGGGCGGATCAGCCGCCGGGGGAGCCGAAGAGGTGGAGGCGGCCGGCGTCGAGGGATCAGACGGGGTCAACGGCTGCGACAGGTTGCGGAATGCAGACCGGAGGGCGTCTTCCGAGTCCAGTTCGTTCGAGCCCCAAGTGAGGGCGAACGGCGCCGTCGGCGTGACCGGTCCGGGCGGTGTGTCGGATACGTGGGATGCCGGCGGAATCGGCGCCGCGGGAGGCGCCGCGTCCTGAGGCGGAGCGACGGGCGGCATCTGCTGGGCAGGCGGCACTGGGGTCGGGGCGACGGGCGGAGCCTGCGGGGTGGTCGGAGCCGGCGTCGGCGTCGGAGTCGGAGCCGGAGTCGGAGTCGGCGCTGCCGTCGGCGCGACCGTCGGCATCTGCGGAGCCGCCGTTTGGCCCACCGGAGGCTCGACCTCGGTCAAGTAGACGGGAGTGGTAGGCGGCGCGACCGGTGGCACGGGCGGGATCGGCGTCGGCGGCGTCGCGGGCGGCGGCACGGCCGGGGCAGCGGGACGCCCGACCGCGAACGGCGGAGTCCACGACGGCAGGGCGGCGGGAGCGTACGGCGCGGGCGGTTCCTCGGGCGCAGGCGGTTCGGCTGCGGAGCCGCGGTCGAGCGGCGCGCCGACGATCGGGAGTGCCCGCGTCGCGGCATCCGTCGCCGATGGAGCGGAGTCGGCGAGCGAGAACCAGTCGAGTACCTCTTCGCGGCGCGGGGCGGGAGTGCGCTCGGGCGTCGGCGGCGGGGGCGGCACCACCGGTGGTGTAGCCGCCGCGGGCTTCTCGGGGCGCGTCGAGGGAGGCGGCACGACGGGCGGCTCGCTGCGGGCTGGCGGGCGCCCGGCGGCGAGTTGGGCGAGCAGCCAGTCTGCTCCCCCTTCCGTGCCGCTCTCGTCGCGCCCGTCAGCGTTCATCAGGCCAAGCCCAGGTCTTCCAAGCCGATCGCGTAGAGGTAAGGCACGCCGGCGGCCTCGATGACTTCGCGCGCGCCGGTGGCGCGGTCGACGACGACGGCGACGGCCGCGACCTCTGCCCCGACCCTCCGCAGGGCCTCGATCGCCTTGAGCGGCGAGCCGCCGGTGGTCGACGTGTCTTCGAGCACGATCACTCGCTTGCCCTCGAGGTCGGGGCCCTCGACCTGCTTGCCGCGGCCGTGGTCTTTCGGCTCCTTGCGCACGACAAACGCATCGTAGGCGAGTCCGCGGGCCGCGCCTTGGTGCAGGATCGCCGCGGCGACCGGGTCGGCGCCCATGGTCATGCCGCCGACGGCGGAGACGCCGGGCACGTCGTGGATGAGGTCGAGCATGACCTGTCCGATGAGCGGAGCGACCCGGTGATCGAGGCTCACCTTGCGTAGATCGACGTAGTACGAGGCCTTCTTGCCGCTCGTCAGGGTGAAGTCACCATGGAACACGGCATCGGCCGAGATGTGGTCGATGAGCTGCCGACGTGCGTCGGTGATGTCCAGAGGCTCTCGAATGGTCACCCGAATACTCTACGGCCCGCGCGCTGTGAGAGCAGGATCGGATGTCTCGGGTGTGACGAAAGCTCACGTCGACGACGAAGGGCCGCCCCGCGGGGTGTCCCTCCCCCGCGCGGCGGCCCTGCGCTCGGGGATTGCGACCCCATGCTCGCGGCGCCTAGACGGTGCGGGCGAACGTCTCCTTCGGCAGGCGACGGTAACCATCGCGAACCGTGTTGAAGATCGAGGCGGAGATGGCGGCGGCGGAGACGCCGCCGAGGAGCAGGATGGCGGTGAACACGATGATTTTCCTTTCGAAGATGAAATGGCTGGTCGAGCGACCGTTGCGCCGTTGCACGTGTTCGACTTCTCCATTGAACCGCGAAAAACCTTTCAGCACAATCGCATAGTGCTTCACGAATAGTTTAGGCTGGCTACATGGACGTACATCGACTCGATCTCTTGCGCGAGCTCTCCGAGCGCGGCAGCGTCACGGCCGTGGCCGAAGCGACCGGTCGCACCCCATCCGCCGTCTCGCAGCAGCTCAAGGTGCTCGAGCGCGAGGCCGGGATGCCCCTGACCGCACGCAGCGGACGAGGCATCGTGCTGACGAGCGCAGGCCAGGCGCTCGCTCGAAGCGCCACTGACATCGCGATCGCCTTGGAGCGCGCCGCAGCGCTGTGGGACGAATTCCGCAACCATCCGAGCGGCGAGGTCACGCTGCTCACCTTCCCCACGATCGGTGCAACCCTGTTGCCGAGCGTGCTCATCGACCTGGCCCAGGTCGCCGGGCTCACCGTGCGCTGCACCGACCTCGACCCCGAGCTCGAGGAGTTCGCCGATCACACCGGCGACTTCGACATCGTGCTCGCCCACACGATGCCGGGCCTGCTCCCATGGGGCGGCCGGGGCCTGCGTGCCGTCCCGCTCCTCACCGAGCCGCTCGACATCGGCCTGCCCGCAGACCACCGCCTCGCGGGCCGCGCGCACGTCACGGCGGCCGACCTCGTCGACGAGACTTGGCTCGGGGTCCCCATGGGCTATCCCTTCGAGCGCATCCTGCACGAGGTGGAGCAGCAGGCCGGGTCGCGAGTGCAGGTGAGCCAGCGGTTCAGCGACATGCGCATCATGGAGGCCTTCATCGAGGCAGGGCTCGGCATCGCCTTCGTGCCGCGCTACACGTCGGGCCCCGTGTCATCCGGCATCGTGCTGAAGCCGCTCCGCGGCGTGGCATCCGCTCGCCAGATCGTTGCGCTTGTGCGACCGGATGTCGCGGAGCGACTCGCCGTGCGCACCGTGCTCGACGTGCTCGTCGATCGTGCCGCGCGGCTCGAGTCCGCGCGCGCGGCCGCATGACGATCGGCATCATCGCCCTGCAAACCGGCTCGGACGCTCCCGGCGACCGGAACCTCGGCGTCACGGTCGTGCCGGGTACACTTCGGCAGCATGGGCGATGACGCGATCCTGTTCGAAGTGTCCGACGGGCTGGCGCACGTCACGCTCAACCGCACCTCGCGACTGAACGCCGTCGACCCCGACGCGATCCGCCTGTGGCGAACCATCGCGCATGAGGTCGCCGAGCGCGACGACATCGGCGCCGTGCTCTTCGACGCGAACGGCCGCGCGTTCTGCGCGGGCGGCGACGTGCTCGCGATGTCGCAACTCGCGGCGGGGCAACCCGACGCGGGCGCCGTGATCACCGGCCTCGCCGACGTGATCCACGAGGGCCATCGGGTGCTGCGCGAGAGCGCGAAGCCCATCGTCGCGGCAGTGCAGGGCCCCGTCGCCGGGGGTGGACTCGGCTTCATGCTCGTCGCCGACGTCATCGTCGCCTCCGAGCGCGCCACGTTCGCGAGCAGGTATGCGGATGTCGGACTCACCCCCGATTGCGGCGTCAGCACCCTGCTGCCCGAGGCGATCGGCGCCCTCCGCGCGCTCGAGCTCACCCTCACCTCGCGCACCCTCTCGGCGACGGAGGCACTCGAGTGGGGACTCGTGACCGAGGTCGTGGCCCCCGAGGCGCTCGACGCTCGCGCCCGCGAGATCGCCGCGTCGTGGCTCCACGGGGCGACCGCCGCGTTCGGGCAGACAAAGCGACTCATGCGGGCCGGACTCGCTCGCTCCTTCCGCGAGGCGCTCGACGACGAGGCCCGCACGATCGGGGCCGCGTTCGAGTCGCCGCATGCGCGAGCCGCGGTCGCTGCCTTCGCGAGGGCCTCATCCGTACGCGCATCCGCCCAGAGCGGGCCCCCGACCGCGCAGGAGTGACGTTGTTCGACCGGAGTGCGTGGAGCGGATGCCTCCACGCGAACATCCTCACTCCAGTGCGGTAAGCAGGACAGATCGAGACGAGGAGGGCGGATGCAGGATCCGGCAGAGCAGTTCAATGGCATCGCCGCGGAGATCGCGCGGCGCGTGAAGGCCGCGGACCTGACGGTCGCGGTGGCCGAGTCGCTCACGAGCGGCGCGCTCTCGAACGCGCTCGGTGCGGGGCATGATGCATCCGACTGGTTCCGCGGTGGCGTCGTCGCCTATGCCGAAGCCGTGAAGCGTGAGCTGCTCGGGGTGACCGCGGAGTCCGTCACCTCGGCGCAGTGCGCGCGCGAGCTCGCCGCTGGCGTCGCTCGCGTGCTGGGTGCCGACGCCGCGGTCGCCGTGACCGGGGTGGGCGGCCCCGAATCCGCCGACGGGGAGCCGGCGGGCATTGTGTTCGCGGCCGTTACCGTGCAGGGTGCCACGCACGATGCGCGTTTCAAGTTCGACGGCGACCCGTCGCACGTCGTGCACCAGACAGTGCGCGCCGCGCTCGAACTGCTGCGCGACGCGCTGCCGCCAGCGCCCTGACCTTCGTTCCAAGCGACGGCGACGTCGTTCGAACTCGTTCAGCGAGCAGCGGATCGGCGCGCTCTCCAGACGAGGAGGACGACGGAGACGGCCGCGATCCACAGCAACGTCGGCTGGAACGACGCGATGAACAGCGGGATGTCGGCGATGAGGACCGGACGCAGAATGGTCGCGATGCCGGCGACGACACCGAACCACGCGAGCCACCGGGGCAGCCCGCCGGCCCGAAGCGAGACCGCGCTGACGGTGATGATGACGACGCCGAGTGCCACCTGCCCTTGGGCTATGGCGGTCGACCACAAGCCCTGGAGGAGCAGAGCGGAGTTGACGTCGAGCTGGTAGTCGGGGCTCGTGCGCAAGACCACGGCGATCCCTGTGGACAGCGTCTCGGACAACAGCCCGCCCGCCAGGAAGATCGCCGAGCCGATCGACACCACGCCGCTTACCCAGTCCGAGAGGCCTGACTGGCTGACAACGCGGCGCAGCCCTGCGAAGAACCCGATCGCGAAGACGAAGATGAGGTTCGACAGGGTGAAGAACACCACCATCTGGCCGACGTTCCCGTCGTCTTGCAGGTAGGCGGCCAGCTCGTCGCCCGCGCCCGCGTTCCAGTAGCTCGGCACTCGTTGCAGCACTTGCGACAGTGGGCCGTTCACCAGGATGGCTGCCACCATCCCGATTCCGCACCAACCGGTCAGGCGCCGCGCAGTGCCATCGAGGGAGTGTCGCTGGTCGATCGCCGGATCTGTCGCGTCGGCCTTCCGCGCTGTCGGGTTCGACATCGTCTCCTCCTCGTTAGAGCTTCACTATATTGAACATAGTTATACTCTCTTTAATGGGCTATGGCTATACTCAAACCGTGAACTCTGATTCCCCGCGGCTCACCCATCGACAGCGCCAGGCCCAAGAGACGAAAGACCGGATCATCGCCGCTGCTCGGGTACTCATGGCGCGCAACGGTTGGGCCGGCACCACCATTGACGCGATCGCGACGGAGGCCGGCGTCGCACACCAGACGATCTACGCCGCGTTCGGCAACAAGCGGGCGCTGCTCGAGGGCATGCGCAGTGTCATGCTGCGGGACTCCAACATCCCCGAGTTGATGGCCCAAGCCGCCGCTGAGCCAGAGGCCCCTCGTCGCCTCGAGTTATGGGCACGGCTCATCCGCCAGCAGATGGAGACGAGTTTCGATGTGATCTCCATCCACCGCCAGGCCGCCGCATCCGACCCGAAGGTCGCCGCCGATTACCGCAACGTGCTCGACAACCGCGCCGGCGTCTTCGCAGCGTTTATCCACGATCTCCATTCCGACCTTGCCCCCGGGGTCACCGAATCAGCCGCGACCGACATCCTGTGGTGCTTCTCCAACGAGGAGATCTACCGCGAACTCGTCGAGGAACGCGGCTGGTCGGCAGACCGCTACGAGCGATGGCTCGGCGCGACGCTCGTGGCGCAACTGATCACCACACCCGCCATTGCGGTGTGAAGCGCCGTGATGGCCGTCAGTCGTGCTGCGGGAACCCGAGGTTCAGTCCGCCGTGGCTCGGGTCGAGCCAGCGTGAGGTGATCGCCTTCTCCTGGGTGTAGAAGTCGAAGCCCCGCGGGCCGTACGCCTTGGCGTCGCCGAAGAGCGAGTCCTTCCAGCCGCCGAACGAGTGGTACGCCACGGGAACCGGGATCGGCACGTTGATGCCGATCATGCCGACCGTCACCTCGCGCTGGAAACGCCGGGCGGCGCCGCCGTCGTTCGTGAAGATCGCCGTGCCGTTGCCGTAGGGCGATTCGTTGATGACGCCGACTCCCTCTTCGTAGCCGTCGACCCGCACGACCGAGAGCACGGGGCCGAAGATCTCGTCGCGATACACCTTCGACGAGGTCGGCACCTTGTCGACGAGCGTCGGGCCGAGCCAGAAGCCGTCGGGCTCGCCGTCGATCTCGACGCCCCGTCCGTCGACCACGAGTGAGGCGCCGTCGTCGACGGCGACGTCGAGGTAGCCGGCCACCTTGTCGCGGTGCTCGCGCGTGATGAGCGGGCCCATGTCGCAACCGCGCGTTCCGTCGCCGATCGTGAGCCGCGACATCCGCTCGGCGACCTTCTCGACGAACTCGTCGGCGATCGTGTCGACCGCGAGCACGACCGAGACGGCCATGCAGCGTTCGCCCGCCGAGCCGAAGCCGGCGTTCACGGCGGCGTCGGCGGCGAGGTCGAGATCGGCGTCGGGGAGCACGAGCATGTGGTTCTTCGCGCCGCCGAGCGCCTGCACGCGCTTGCCGTTGCGTGCCGCCGTCTCGTAGATGTACTTCGCGATCGGCGTCGAGCCGACGAACGAGATCGCACGCACGGTGGGGTGCTCGAGCAGGGCGTCGACGGCGACCTTGTCGCCGTGCACGACGTTCAGCACGCCGTCTGGCAGGCCGGCCTCCTGCATGAGCCGTGCGAGCCAGATCGCCGCAGAGGGGTCTTTCTCGGACGGCTTCAGCACCACGGTGTTGCCCGTCGCGATCGCGAGCGGGAAGAACCACAGTGGCACCATGGCCGGGAAGTTGAACGGGCTGATGATGCCCACGACGCCGAGCGGCTGCTTCGTGGAGTACACGTCGATGCCCGTCGAGACGTTCTCGGAGTGCTCGCCCTTCGTGTAGCCCGGCATCGCGCACGCGAGCTCGACGACCTCGAGTCCGCGCGCGATCTCGCCCGCGGCATCCGACAGCACCTTGCCGTGCTCGCTCGTGAGGATCGCCGCGAGCTCGTCGCTGCGCGAGTTCAGGAGCTCGCGGAACGTGAACATGATCTGCTGCCGCTTCGCGATCGAGGTGTCGCGCCAGCCGGGGAACGCGCGAGCCGCCGCTTGCACGGCGGTGTCGACGTCGTCGGTCGACGCGAAGCGGACGCGCTTCTGCTCGACGCCCCGGGCGGGGTTGTAGACGGGGCCGGTGCGCTCGGAGTCGCCGGCGACGGATGCCCCGTCGATCCAGTGCTCGACCATGGTCGCCTCGGCGGCCTTCGGCTCGGTTCCGGACGGTGCTGCTGATGTGGTCTGGCTCATGAGTCAGCCCTCTCCTTCGAGTGCAGTGCTCAATACTTCATCGTAGATCGCCATGGCTTCGGCGACCTCATCTGCGGTGACGATGCATGGAGGCACGACGTGGATTCGGTTGTCCTGTACGAACGGCAGGAGTCCTCGCTCGACGAGCGCGGACTTGATGCGGCCCACGGCCGGCGGCGCCAGCGGCTCGCGGGTCTCGCGGTCGGCGACGAGCTCGAGCGCCCAGAACACGCCTTCGCCGCGCACCTCGCCGATGACCGCGTGCCGTTCGGCGAGGTCGTCGAGCGCCGGCGCGATCGCGGTGTCGCCGACGTCGCGCGCATTCGCCACGATGCCCTCGGACTCCATCGCGTCGAGCGCCGCGACGATCGAGGCCATGGCGAGCGGATGCCCCGAATACGTGAGCCCCCCGGGGAACACCCGCTCGTCGAACGTCGCCGCGATCGGGTCGGAGATGAGCACCCCGCCCACGGGCACGTAGCCCGAGTTCACGCCCTTCGCGAAGGAGATGAGGTCGGGGCGCACGTCGTAGCCGTCGAAGGCGAACCAGCGTCCGGTGCGGCCGAAGCCGCACATGACCTCGTCGAGGATGAGCAGGATGCCGTGCCGGTCGGCGAGCTCGCGCACGCCCGCGAGGTAGCCGGGCGGCGGAATCAGGATGCCCGCGGTGCCCGGGATCGTCTCGAGCAGGATCGCGGCGATCGACGACGGCCCCTCGGCGAGGATCACGTGCTCGAGGTGGCGAAGGGCGCGCTCCGACTCCTGTTCGGGGGATTCGGCCCAGAACTCCGAGCGGTAGAGGTAGGGGCCGAAGAAGTGCACGTGCCCTCGGGCGAACTCGTTCGGGATGCGCCGCCAGTCGCCCGTCGCGACGACGGCCGCGCCCGTGTTGCCGTGGTACGAGCGGTAGGTCGAGAGGATCTTGTCACGGCCCGTGTGCAAGCGGGCCATGCGGATGGCGTTCTCATTGGCATCCGCACCGCCGTTGGTGAAGAAGACCTTGTGGAATCCGGATGGCGCGTGCGAGACGATGCGCTTGGCCGCTTCGCCGCGCGCGAGATTCACCGTCGCCGGCGCGATCGTCGTGAGCAGCTCGGCCTGCTCTCGGATCGCCTGCACGACCGCCGGATGCTGGTGGCCGATGTTGACGTTCACGAGCTGGCTCGAGAAGTCGAGGTACTCGCGGCCGGCGTGGTCCCAGACGCGGCATCCGAGGCCGCTCGCGACGACGAGCGACGACGGCTGCGCCTGCGCCGACCAGGAGTGGAAGACGTGGGCACGGTCGAGCTCGCGGGCGAGCTCGTCGAGGCTCTCGGTGAGGCTTTCGGTGACGTTCTCGGTCATGGCGTCGGTGCCTTTCGTGTGTGGGGTGGATGCCCCGTGGCCCGCCGGGATGCGCCGGCCACGGGGCATCCGCTCGCTAGTTGCCGCCCTCGGTGAGCTCGACCTCGATGGGCTCGAAGCCCTCGCCCGTGAGGTCGAGATCCTCGCCCTCGAGCTCGTCGAGCGCCTGCTGGATCCACTCGTTCGACCACGCGGTGGCCGGCGGCTCCTCGGTGATCGGGCTCGCACCCGACTCGTTCACGGCGCTGAGCGCACCGTCGACCGTGGCCTGCCAGGCCGCCTCGTCGATGACGCCGATGCCGTTCGGCGACGGCCAGATGAGCTTGTTCGTCTCGTTGACCATCCAGAGCTCGTGGCTCGGACCCCATCCGGAGCCCTCGCCGATCGTGATCTCCGACGCCTCCTCGGGGTTTTCGGCCGCGTAGACCCAGCCCTTGATGACGGCCTTCAGGAACTTGACCGTGGTCTCCTGGTACTCCTCATCGGACTCGAGTCGTTCGGTGTCGGCCCAGATCGCGTCCTGGAGCATGGCGCCCTCGGTGTCCTCGTAGCTGATGACGTTGAAGTCGTCGGGCTGGTAGAGCTCACCGGTGTCGGGGTTGGCCGTCTCGAGCAGCTGCGCGTACTCGTTGTAGGTCATCGCCTGGGCCGCGTCGATGTCACCCTGCAGGAAGGCGTTCATGTTGAAGTCCTGCGTGATGATCTCGACGGTCGACGAGTCGAGGCCTTCTGCGGCCATGGCCGCGAAGATCTCCCACTCGTTGCCGAACCCCCATGAGCCGATCTTCTTGCCCTCGAAGTCGGCCACCGAGTCGATGCCCGAGTCGGCCCACGACACCTGCAGGGTGCCCGAACGCTGGAAGATCTGCGCGATGTTGGTGAGGTTCGCGCCCTGCTCGATCGAGCCGAGCACCTTCGGAACCCACGCGATCGCGTAGTCCACGTCGCCGTTGGCGAGCGCGTCTTGCGGAACGATGTCACCGCCCGAGGGGATGATCTCGACCTCCAGGCCCTCCTCCTCGAAGTAGCCGTTCTCCTGGGCGGCGAAGTACCCGGCGAACTGGCCCTGCGGCAGCCACTGCAGCTGGAGCTTCACTTGCGTGAGCTCGTCACCGCCGTTGCCGTCGCCGCCGTCGCCGCCCCCGTCGCCGGGTGCCGCGCATGCGGTGAGTGCGAGCGCCGCCGACAGGGCGAGGGCGCCGATCGTCGCGAAGCGACGTCTGCTGTGGTTCATGTCGGTCCTTTCGTGTTGCGGTGCGGTGTTGGTGCGGTCCGCCAGGGCCGGGGCCGTGGTGGTCTGGCGTCAGGGGCGTCGTTGCGCCTGAGGTGCGTGGCGCTGCAGCATCCGTTCGAGGCCGAGCGTCACGAGGTAGAAGAGGAGGCCGAGGGCGATGGATGCCACGACGTACGCCCACGCTCGGGCGTAGGCGCTCGACGCGGCCGACGTGGAGATGAGCCCGCCGAGGCCGCCGCGCGGGCCGCCGAAGTACTCGGCGACGAGTGCCGAGATCACGGCGAGCGAGGAGGCGATGCGGATGCCGGTGAGCATGAACGGCCGCGCGGTCGGCAGCGTCAGGGTGCGCAGCACCTGGCCGGAGCTCGCGGCGTACGCCTTCATGAGGTCGCGGTGCACGGGCGCGGTCTGCCGGAATCCGCGGAGCGTGTTGATGAAGACGGGCACGAACGAGGCGAGGGCAGCGATCGCCTGCCGGCCGAACTGGCTGTCAGCGCCGTACATCGAGTTCAGCACCGGCGCGAGCGCGACGATCGGGATGACGGCGAGCGAAGCGACAACGGGGGCGCTCATCTGGTCGACCGCGCGCCAGCGAGCGGCGATCGCGGCGAGCGCGATGCCGACGAGCGAGCCCACAACGAGGCCGATGAGCGCGTTCGCGCCGGTGAGGATCGAGGCCGAGAGGATCGACTCCCAGAACTGGATGAACTCCTCGATGATCGAAGCCGGGCTCGGCAGCAGGTAGTCGGAGACCCCGACGACCGTCACGAGGAACTGCCAGACCCCGAGCACGATGACGCCCACCGCGACCGGGGCGACGATGCGGAACGTCGTCTCGGTCTTCGGGCCCATGCGCGTCGCGGTCGCGGTGGCCATCAGCGATTCTCCAGTCCACGTGAGGCCGTGCCGACGGGCGCGCCCTGGTGCAGGGCCTCGCGCACGGCGGTGACCATGTCGAAGAAGGCGCGCTCCTCGCGCAGCTCTTCAGTGCGGGCTGCGCGCGCCGCCTCGGCGCCGAGCCGCATGGGCACGATCTCCTGGATGCGCCCGGGCCGCGGCGACATCACGACGACACGGTCGGAGAGGAACACCGCCTCGGGAATCGAGTGCGTGACGAACACGACCGCGGCCCCCGTCTCGGCCGAGATGCGCACGAGGTCGGACTGCATCTTCTCGCGGGTCATCTCGTCGAGGGCGCCGAAGGGCTCGTCCATGAGCAGCAGCCGCGGCTGCTCGGCGAGCGCGCGGGCGATCGCGACGCGCTGCTGCATGCCGCCCGAGAGCTGGTCGGGGTAGCGATCAGCGAAGTCGGCGAGCCCCACCATGTCGAGCAGCTCGGCGACCCGTGTGCTGCGAACGGCGGATGCCACGCCGTGCAATTCGAGGGGCAGCGCGACGTTCGCGGCGACCGTGCGCCACGGCAGGAGCCCCGCCGACTGGAATGCGATGCCGTACTCCTGGTCGAGCCGCGCCTGGCGTGCGCCCTTGCCGAACACCTCGACGGTGCCGGCCGTGGGCTCGTCGAGGTCGGCGATGAGCCGCATGAGCGTCGACTTGCCGCACCCCGAGGGGCCGATGAGCGAGACGAATTCGCCGGCTTCGACGGTGAGGTCGATCCCGGTGAGGGCCTGGACCGCGCCGGAGCGGGTGTCGAAGGTCTTGTCGACCCCTATGATCTCGACGGCGGTGCTCATGCGTGTTCCTCGTTTCGTCGGTAGTTCGAGAGGATGACCCCGAGCAGGGCCACCGAGCCGGCGGCGACGAGTCCGAGCACGATGGCGCCGAAGATCGGGCCCCATGCCTTCGCCGGGTCGCCCGAGGCCTGTCCGGCGAATTGGATGAGGATGCGCCCGATGCCGCCCTGCAGCCCCGTCGACACCTCGGCCACGACGGCGCCGATGACGGCGTTCGCCGCGCCGAGCCGGAGGGCGGGCAGGAGGTAGGGCACAGCAGCCGGGAAGCGCAGCTTCACGAGGGTCTGCCAGTACCCGGCGGCGTAGGTCTCCATGAGCTCGGTGTGGATGCGATCGGGCGACTGCAGCCCTTTGAGGGCGCCGATCGCGATCGGGAAGAACGCGAGGTAGCTCGCGATGAGCGCCACCGACATCCAGTCCTGCCATTCGAACGCGCCGATCTCGATGCGAGAGCCCCAGCTCTTCACGATCGGCGCGAACGCGATGAGCGGCACCGTCTGGCTGAGCACGATCCAGGGAAGGAGGCCCCACTCGGCGATGCGCCAGCGCTGCATGACGAGGGCGAGGCCGATGCCCACGACGACGCCGACGAGCCAGCCCGCCGCGGCGATGCCGAGGGTCGTGAGCGCGGCGAGCGCGACCGCCGCCCAGAGCGGCAGCGCGTCATCCGCTCGCGTGACCGGCTCGAAGAGGCGGCCGAGCATGTCCCACACGTGCGGCATCGCGAGATCGGTGGTGCGCGGCATGATGCGCAGGTCGCCGACCTCGACGCCGTTGGCCGGACCGACGAGCTTGTAGCCCTCCCAGAGGAGCGCGATCGTGAGGATACCCGCGAGCCCCCAGATCCACGTGGCGAATCCGCGGGCCCGGCCGCCGCGGCCGGCGCCGGCGCGAGCACGGCGCGGTGGTGCCGCGCGAGCACCCGCGTCTCCGGGCGCGACGACGGCCGCGGCATCCGTCACCGCGTTCGTCTCTCGCGCCCCGACCTCGGTCATGCCTTCGCCGTGATGTGCTCGGAGAGCGCCGGGATCACGGTCTCGCCGTAGACCCGGAGCGTCTCCTCCTTGTTGTCGTGCTGCACGTAGCCCGCGAACTGGTCGACGCCGAGGGCCTTCAGCTGTTCGAGCTTCTCGATGTGCTGCTGTGCCGTGCCGAGCACGCAGAAGCGGTCGACGATCTCGTCGGGCACGAACTGCGTGTGCACGTTGCCCGCGCGCCCGTGCTCGTTGTAGTCGTAGTCCTCACGGCCCTTGATGTAGTCGGTGAGCGCCTCGGGCACGTCGCCATGCTCGCCGTACTTCGCGACGATGTCGGCCACGTGGTTGCCGACCATGCCGCCGAACCAGCGGCACTGGTCGCGCATGTGCTCCCAGTCGTCGCCGATGTACATGGGCGCGGCGACGCAGAACTTCACCGACATCGGGTCGCGCCCGGCGGCCTCGGCGGCGTTCCGC
Organism: Agromyces albus; assembly: GCF_030815405.1. NCBI lineage: Bacteria > Bacillati > Actinomycetota > Actinomycetes > Micrococcales > Microbacteriaceae > Agromyces > Agromyces albus. The sequence goes on from NZ_JAUSWX010000001.1 coordinate 3,407,843, forward strand.
ACGGTCGTGATCATCCACTTCGCGATGTCGACGTCGGCGAGCTGCAGGATGAACCCGTCGCCCACCTCGCCCGCGAGCTTCAGCGCGAGCGGTCCGTAGGCGGCGACCCACATCTCGAGCTCGGAGCCGCGGCTCCACGGGAACTGGATCGTCGAGTCGTGGTACTGGACCGACCGGCTGTTGGCGAGCTCGCGGATGACGTGGATCGCCTCGCGCAGCTCTTTGAGGGTCACCGGCTTGCCGTTCGTGACGCGCACCGCCGAGTCGCCGCGGCCGATTCCGCACACGGTGCGGTTGCCGTACATCTCGTTGAGTGTCGCGAACACGGATGCCGTGACCGTCCAGTCGCGAGTGGCCGGGTTGGTGACGAACGGGCCGACCTTGATGCGCTGGGTCTGCGCCAGGATCTGGCTGTAGATGACGTATGGCTCCTGCCAGAGGATGTGCGAGTCGAAGGTCCAGACGTGCGTGAACCCGTGCACCTCTGCGAGCTTCGCGAGCTGCACCGTTCGGGAGGCAGGCGGGTTCGTCTGCAGTACCGCTCCGAATTCCATGGGTGCTCCTTAGATCAGGACGGTGTCAGATCAGGCTGTGTCAGATCAAATACTGGCTGAGGCCGCGCTTGAGGAAGTGCCCGTCGCCCTTGGCGCCGAGGTAGGCGTTCTCGTCGACGATGACCTTGCCTCGAGAGAGCACGGTGTCGACGTGTCCGTCGATCTCGAAGCCCTCCCATGCGGAGTGGTCCATGTTCATGTGGTGCGTCTTGCCCATGCCGATCGACGTGTGGCCGTTCGGGTCGTAGACGACGACGTCGGCGTCGGCACCCGGCTGGATGACGCCCTTCGTGCCGTAGAGGCCGAACATGCGGGCCGGCGTGGTGCTCGTGAGCTCCACCCAGCGCTCGAGGGTGATCTCACCCGTGACGACGCCCTGGTACATGAGGTCCATGCGGTGCTCGATCGAGCCGATGCCGTTGGGGATCTTGCGGAAGTCGCCGACGCCGAGCTCCTTCTGATCCTTCATGCAGAAGGGGCAGTGGTCGGTGGAGACCATCTGCAGGTCGTTCGTGCGCAGCGCTTGCCACATCGCATCTTGATGGCCCTCTTCGCGGCTGCGCAGCGGCGTCGAGCACACCCACTTCGCCCCCTCGAAGGAGCCCCACTCGTCGCTCTTCGCTCCGAGCTGCTCCTCGAGGCTCAGGTACAGGTACTGCGGACACGTCTCGCCGTAGACGTTCTGACCCTTGTCGCGAGCCCACGCGAGCTGCTCCACGGCCTGCTTGGCCGACACGTGCACGACGTAGAGGGGAGCGCCCGTGAGCTTCGCGAGCATGATCGCGCGGTGCGTCGCCTCTTCTTCCATCTCCCAGGCGCGGGCGATGCCGTGGTAGTACGGGTCGGTCTTGCCCTGGTCGACGAGCTGCTGCGCGAGCACGTCGATCGCAGGCCCGTTCTCGGCGTGCATCATCGTGAGCATGCCGGTGTCGCGCGAGACCTGCATCGCCTTCAGCACTTGCGCGTCATCCGAGTAGAAGACGCCCGGGTAGGCCATGAAGAGCTTGAAGCTCGAGACGCCCTCGTCGGGGAGCGCGCGCATGGCCGCGAGCGAGTCGTCGTCGACGCCCCCGACGATCTGGTGGAACCCGTAGTCGATCGCGCAATTGCCCGCCGCCTTCTCGTGCCACGCGGCGAGCCCGTCTTGCACGCGCTCGCCGTAACGCTGCACCGCGAAGTCGATGATCGACGTCGTGCCGCCCCACGCCGCAGCGCGAGTGCCCGTTTCGAATGTGTCGATCGCCGCGGTGCCGCCGAACGGCAGCTCCATGTGCGTGTGCGCGTCGATGCCGCCGGGGATCACGTACTTGCCGGTCGCGTCGATCACGCGGTCGACGGATGCCGCGACATCCGTGCCCAGCAGCTGACTGCCGGGCTCGAGCACGCCGACGATGCGCTCACCGTCGATGAGCACGTCGGCCGGCGCACGGCCCGTGGAGCTCACGACGGTGCCGCCGGTGATGAGAGTTGTCGCCATCGTGGAACTCCTTCTGTCCGGTGGTTGAGTAGCGACGGAGTCGCGTATCGAAACCACTCTCGCGCGCCTACCCCAGCTTTGCTACGGCTTCGGGATGGAGGTGTACGAGTCGGGCCGGCGGTCGCGGTAGAACTGCCAGGTGTTGCGCACCTCGCGGATGAGGTCGAGGTCGAGGTCGCGGATGACGACCTCCTCGTGCTCATCGGAGCCGTACTCGCCGACGAGGTTGCCGCGCGGATCGACGAACTGGCTCGACCCGTAGAAGGTGACGGCGAGGTCGCCGTACTCATTGTCTTCGGTGCCGACACGGTTGGGTGCGGCGACGAAGTAGCCGTTGGCGGCAGCTGCGGCGGGCTGCTCGATCTGCCAGAGCCGGTTCGAGAGGGCCGGCTTCGTGGCGTTCGGGTTGAAGACGATCTGCGCGCCGTTCAGGCCGAGCTCGCGCCATCCCTCGGGGAAGTGCCGGTCGTAGCAGATGTACACGCCGATCGGCCCGACGGCCGTGTTGAAGATGGGGTAGCCGAGGTTGCCGGGGCGGAAGTAGAACTTCTCCCAGAACTTGTCGAGGTTCGGGATGTGGTGCTTGCGGTACTTGCCGAGGATCGTGCCGTCGGCATCGACGACGACGGCCGTGTTGTAGTAGACGCCCGGCTGTTCCTCTTCGTAGATCGGCAGGATCATGACCATGCCGAGTTCCTTCGCGAGCGCCGCGAAGCGCTGCACGATGGGGCCGTCGGCCGGCTCGGCGTAGTCGTAGTACTTGACGTCTTCGGTGATGCCGAAGTACGGGCCGTAGAAGAGCTCCTGGAAGCAGATGACCTGTGCGCCCTGCTCCTTGGCCTGCCGCGCGAAGTCCTCGTGCTTCTGGATCATCGACTCCTTGTCGCCGGTCCAGGTCGTCTGCGTGATGGCCGCCCTGACGATCGTCATAGTGCCTCCTGAGTCGGTCGGCGTCGTCGCCGCCGCTCGGTGTGCCCTGGGCGTGGAACTCAGTGCTCAGTGCTCACCGGGCGAATGCTGTGACGCCGAGGGGTAATGCCGATGAGAAGTGCCGAACGGGGCTCGCGACCCGTTCTGTTATTGTTCGGCGTGAACATTTCTCTTTTGTTTCACCCTGTGACGCTGTGGTTACTTATCTTGTCTCTTGCTTCGTGAGGAGGCAATGGTCGTGTCAGGTATTCATATGGCAGGTGCTCAGATGGCAGGTGCTCAGCTGACCGGCGTTCGCGTCGACGTCTCGGCGCTGATCGCGCTCGCCGAGTTCCCCGAGACGACGCCGCGAGCCATCGCCGGAGTGCTCGCGCGCCTCATCAACACGGGTGAACTGCCGCAGGGCGCCCGACTCCCGACCGTGCGCGAGCTCGCGGGCGAGCTCGCCGTGAGCCCCGCTACGGTGAGCCAGGCGTGGCAGGCCCTGTCGCGGGCCGGCCTCATCGAGTCGCGCGGCCGCGCGGGCAGCTTCGTGCGCGAGAGCTCGCCCGGTTGGCTCGCGCCGCGCATGCGCGGCATGGCGCCGCCGAACGATCCGGTTCGGCTCGACCTCTCCCGAGGGACGCCCGACCCGCTGCTCCTGCCGGCCCTCGGCCCGGCGCTCTCGCGGGTCTCGGTTCGCGCCGAGACCGACAGCTACCAGGACGAGCCCGTGATCCCCGCGCTCGCCGCGGTGCTCGCCGACTCGTGGCCGTCGCAGGCAGAGTCGATCATGGTCGTCGACGGCGCCCTCGACGCGATCTCGCGCACGCTCGGGCAACTCGTACGATTCGGGGATCGCGTCGTCGTCGAGAGCCCGGGCTTCCCGCCGTTCCTCGACCTGCTCGACGTGCTCGGCGCCGAGGCGGTGCCCGTGCGGCTCGACGAGCACGGGATCGTGCCCGAGGCGCTCGCCCGGGCGCTCCTCCGTCGACCGGTCGCCGTGCTGCTCCAGCCCCGCGCGCAGAACCCGACGGGCGCGTCGATGACCGCCTCGCGCGCGGCCGAGCTGGCCCGCGTCATCCGCTCGGCCAACGACGTCGACGGGCTCATCGTCGTCGAGGACGACCATTCAGGGCTCATCTCGACCGAAGGTGACGTGACGCTCGGGAACTCCCTGCCCGACCGCGTCGTGCACGTGCGGAGCTTCTCGAAGTCGCACGGACCCGACCTCCGCATCGCCGCGGTCGGCGGCCCGCGCGACCTCATCGAGCGGATCACCGCCCGGCGCATGCTCGGGCCGGGCTGGACCTCGCGGATGCTGCAGACGATCCTCCTCGACCTCCTCACCGACGGCGCGTCGATCGACGCCGTCGCGGAGGCACGGCGCCAGTACTACACACGGCAACGCGCACTCGGCGAGGCGTTGCGCGCGCGTGGCGTCGCGGTCGCACCCGCCGACGGCATCAACCTGTGGATGCCGGTGCTGAGCGAACGCTCGGCGCTCGTGCAGCTCGCGGCCGCCGGCATCCGAGTGGCTGCCGGTACGCCGTTCCTCGCGGCGGCGGACTCGACGGATGCCTCGAACGCCGGGCGCGGGCGACCCGGCGACGAGTTCGTGCGGGTGACGGTCGGCGTGCTGCGCGAGGGAGCCGAGGAAGTGGCCGACGCGCTCGCGACCGCGGCGCAGCATCTGGCGGCGGGCGGGTACTGAAGGGGTGGTGAGCGGCGCGGATGCGGGGTGGCGGCGCGCGGTCGGCGCCCGTCGCCCGTCGCCCGGAAGCGTGAAGCGCGCCTCGCTCGCGCGCTCAGGTCTCGACGTCAGGTCTCGACCTCAGGTCTCGACGGCGCCTCCCCGGGCCTTGAGGTGGTCGCGCAGCGAGTACATCGGATTCGCGGCGCGTTCTGCGAGATAGTCGGCGAAGCCGATCTGTTCGCGCAGTGAGGCACCATCGAGCATCCGCTGCGATTGCACCTGCTCTGTCTGGATGATGGATGCCGCCGATTCGCGCACCGCATCGGCGGATGCCCCGGGCACGAAGAGGATGCCGTCGTCGTCGGCGATCACCCAGTCGTCGCGCAGCACGGGGATCCCGTCGATGATCGCCGTGCGCATCGCCGGGCCGGCCGGAGGGACCCGGATCGGCCCGCGAGGGTAGGCGCCGAGGCTGAAGACGGGGAGGCCGATGTCGACGAGCTGGGCCGTGTCGCGGTGGCATCCCCAGATGACGATGCCCGCGAGGCCGGCCAGCTTGGCCTCGAGCGTCAACAGGTCGCCGACGCACGCTTCGTCGTGGCGGCCGCCATTGTCGACGACCATGATGGCTCCGGGCGGCGCCTCGGCGATCGTCTCGAGCAGCACGTCGACGCTGCCGAGGTGCGTGATCGGCATCGCCGGGCCACTCGCGTGTGCGCCGGGGATCACCGGCCGGAAGGCGGAGGAGGCGGTGTTCGCCGGCAGGCCGAGGCGGACGAGGGCGTCGGCGGCGGCTGCCGTGCTGATGTGGGCGGCTGGTGTATTCGGCTGGGCTGCTGTCGTGTTGTTCTCGGTCATTGTGCCGGGACCTTCCTGGAGGCGGAGGCATATCGCCTGCTCAGACTAGGACCGACGGGTGACCCCGACCAGCTGCCACCAGCCACCAGCCACCAGCCACCAGCCACCAGCCACCAGCCACCAGCCGCCAGCCGCCAGCGTTGCTCGACCAGACACCACCGAGGCGCCCAATCGACTTGTCCTCCACAGGGTGACCTTCGTGCGATCTATCCACAGGAGATGTGCTGATCAGGCGCGATTTCGTGCGCCGCTCGAATGTCAGTGGGTGGATGCATGATCGAAGTATGCAGCGGCCCCTAGACACCCTCGAGCGAGACCTCGAGGCGCTGCGTGCGGCGTGGGCCGACTCGATGCCGGCATTCGGGGCGACGTTCGGCGGCGCCCAGACCGAGATCGAGCAGATGAGCGACACCGGGCTCGTGCGTGTGACCGACCTGCTCGCTCAAGTGCGACGCGATGCCGATGCCTTGCTCGCACGCGTGGCGGCCGAAGTCGCCAACCGCTCAAGTCAAGATTTCGGCGACACCGGACTGGCGAAGACCCACGGCTTCCATAGCCCGCAGCGGCTCATCGCCGCATCCACTGGGGCGTCCCGCAGCGATGCCGCGAAACTCATCGCGGTCGGCACTGCCACGGCAGAGCGGCAGACGTTCGGCGGCGAGCGCCTGCCGTCGCGGCATCCGCATGTCGCGGCCGCCCTTCAGACGGCCGATCTCAGCCTCGAGGCGGCATGCGCGATCACCTCAATGCTCGACCGCGTGGCGGTTCGGGCCGACCCGGCACAGGCCGAGATCGCGGAGGTCGCACTCGTCCGGCTGGCGTCGCAGGCGTCGCTCGAGCTGCTCATTCGCGGGGTGCGAGAAGCCGAGGCGCGGCTCGACCAAGACGGCGTCGAACCTCGCGAAGAAGAGCTTCGCCAAGAGCGCTCGCTCACGATGCGCGAAGACCGCAACGGCATGGTGCACCTGCATGCGCGACTCGACCCTGAGAGCGCCGCCCCAGTCAAGGCGGCGATCGAGGCACTCGTGAGCGACGTGCTGCGTCGTCGTGAGCCCCAGTCTTGTGAAGCGGGTCCGGTGCTCGACGACTCGCGGTCGATCCCGCAGATCCAGGCCGACGCTCTCGCGGCGCTCGCTCGTCACACGCTCGGATGCACGCAGACCGTGACTCCACTCGCGAAGACCACGGTCGTGGTGCGGATGAACCTCGAGACGCTTCTCGACGGCCTCGGCCATGCCCGCATCGACGGCATCGACCAGCCGATCTCCGCGTCGACCGCTCGCCGCATGGCCGCCGACGCCGACCTCATCCCCGCGGTGTTCGGGCGTGAGAGCCTTCCACTCGACCTCGGGCGAGCGGCGCGGTTGTTCACTCGCGCACAGCGACTCGCACTCGCCGAGCGCGATGGCGGCTGCGCCAGTTGTGGCCAGAACATCGGATATGTCGAGGCCCATCACATCGACTGGTGGGAACGCGACCGGGGCCCGACAGACATCGCCAACGGCGTGATGCTTTGCAGCTTCTGCCATCACACCGTGCATCGAGAAGATTGGCGCATTCGGGTGAGGGCGGGCGAGGTCTGGTTCATTCCGCCGCCGCATATCGATCCGCAACAGGTTCCGAGGCTCGGCGGGAGGGCGCGATTCGAGATGGGCGAGGCGGATGCGGCGGCGTGATGCGGCCGTTCCGGGGCGTCGAGGCTGCACACGGATGCCGTGGCGTCACGTGTGTGCAATTACGGGCGTGTCGAGGCTGCACACGGATGCCGCGGCGTGATGGCTGGGCGTTCCGGAGCGTCGAGGCTGGGCCCGGCGGATGCCGCGGGGTGGATTGTGGGCGGTTAGGGGCGCATCGAGCGGATGCAGCGGACTGAACGCCGCGCCTGAACGAATCCTCGCTCATGCCTTGACGGAGGAGTTCGGCGCCTTCGCGTACCGGTCGGGCGCGATCGTGAGCTCCGCCTGCCCGCCGGTCATCGACCGCAGGTCGAGCACGTACCGGCTCAGCTCCACGTCGGGAACACTCGCCACGACCCGGGTGCGGCCATCCTCGGCCGACTCCGTCGCGCTCACGTGCCCGCGCCGACCCGACAGGTCGGTGAGCACCGTGCCCTGCAGCTCCGACGGCACGGTGACGGTCACGACCGACAGTGGCTCGAGGATCACCGTGCCGGCCTCAGCGAGCGCAGCCTTGACCCCGAGCGACCCCGCGGTGCGGAACGCCATCTCCGATGAATCCACCGAATGCGACTTGCCGTCGTAGAGCTCGACGCGCACGTCGACCACCGGGTGGCCCTGCGGCCCGCCCGCGGCGAGCGCATCGCGCGCGCCCTTCTCGACGGCCGGGATGTATGCCCTGGGCACGGCGCCACCGACCACCTTGTCGACGAACTCGAATCCCTGGCCCGTCGGAAGCGGCGAGACGCGCAACTGCACGATCGCGAACTGCCCGTGGCCACCCGACTGCTTCTTGAGCTTGCCCTCGGCTTGCGCGGGCCTCGCGATCGTCTCGCGATACGCCACCGGCGCCGGCCCCGTGGTCACGTGCACGCCGAACACGCGCGCAAGGCGCTCCACCGCGACCGCGACGTGCACGTCGCCGAGACCGCGCAGGATCGGCGTGCCACCGACACGATCGACGACGAGCGTCGGATCCTCCGCGACGAGCCGGGTGAGCGCGGTCGACAGCTTCTCGTCGTCCGACTGCGACGCCGGCGTGAGGGTCACCGCGAACACCGCGGCCCGCCTCGGCAGCGGCGCGGGTCGCGCTGTGCCGTTGGTCCGCGACCAGAGCAGGGATCCCGACGGCGACTCCGTCAGCTTTGCGACCGCACCCACCTCGCCGGCTCGCAGCGCGTCGATCGGCAGGTGCTCCGCGCCGCGGAGCAGGAAGAGGCCGTGGATGCGCTCGTCAGCGCCGCTCGTCGCGTTGTGCAACCGGTCACCCGTGCGCACGACGCCCGACAGCACCTTGAGCATCGACACCTGCCCGACGAACGGGTCGGCGACGGTGCGGAACACGTGCACGAGCGGTTCGCCCTCGGGGTTCGGAGCGACCCTGAGCTCGGTGCCCGCCTCGCCGCCACCCTCGCCCCCGAGGCCCCCGGCGCCCCTGGAATCCTCAGCGCCCCCAGCGCCCCCGAGCACGATCCGGCCATCATGCTCGAGTGCCGACGGCGCCAGCGAGCACAGCAGATCGGCGAGACGGTCCACCCCCGTGCCCGTGACACCCGAGCACACGATCACCGGCACAGCTTCACCCGTCGCAACCTCCTTGGCGAGCGTCCGCTCGAGGTCTTCAGCGGCCGGCTCCCTTCCCTCCAGGTAGGCCTCGAGCTGCTCGTCGTCGTGCGAGACGATCTCCTCGGTCACGTCCACGTGCATCCGGTGCTCCTCGGCTTCGGCCTCGGGAGGCAACGGCGCGTTCCGATGACCGCCGGCGTCGTCGTACACGAGCGCCTGCTCGCTGAGCACATCCGCGATCGCGCGGAACGCCTGCTCCTCGCCGAGCGGCAGCTCGACCGCCCAGAGGTGGTCGCCGAACGCCGCGTGCAGCTCGCCGAGCACCTTGCGGAAGTCGGCTCGGGCCTTGTCCTCCTGCGTGATCACGACGATGCGCGGCACGCCCGCCGCCTCGACAGCGGTCCATATGGCAAGGGTGCCCGCCGTGACGCCGTCGACCGCGCTCACCACCAGCACCGCGACATCCGCCACCGACAGCGCGGTGTCGACACCGCCGACGAAGTCGGGATGCCCCGGCGTATCGGCGAGCGTGATGGCGTGCTCGGCGCCGTCGGGGCCGGTCCAGTTGAACGGGGCGAGTGAGAGCCCGAGCGTCGTGCCTCGCGCGATCTCCTCGGGGTCATGGTCACCGACCGTGGTGCCGTGCTCGACGTCACCGGCTCGCGAGATCGCGCCGGCGCGGAACAGCAGCCCTTCGGCCAGAGTCGTCTTGCCCGAACCTGTGCCGCCCACCAGGGCGACGGTCCGGTGGGTCGGGATCGATGCCGAGTTCATGGGGCCTCCCGCGGCGATGCGGATCTGTCCGTCCATCGTGGACCGATCGGGCCGGGAATGCCAGAGGCACGGACATCCCTAGGCTGGGTTCGTGCGAATCACGGTGCTGGCTGGCGGAGTCGGAGGATCGCGCTTCGTGCGCGGAGTGCGCGAGGAGTGCGCGAGGCGATGGCCCGACGGGAACGGCGGCACGACGGCATCCGTCACCGTGATCGTGAACACCGGCGACGACCTCTGGCTCGCGGGCGTGCGCCTGTCGCCCGACTTCGACTCGCTGCTCTACTCGCTCGCCGGCGTCAACGACACCGAGCGCGGTTGGGGGCGCGCGGGTGAGAGCGAGCGCGTCGCCGCCGAACTGCGCGAGTGGGGCGTCGGCTGGCCGTGGTTCACGCTCGGCGACCTCGACCTCGGCACGCACCTCGCCCGCACGTCGTGGTTGCGCGAGGGCGCGACGCCGTCAGAGGTCGCGACCCGACTGCAGACCCGGTGGCCGCTCGGGGTCCGGCTGATCCCCGCGACCGACACCGAGGTCGACACGGACGTCGACGTCGCCGACCCCGACGAGCCCGGCGGCGAGCGCACGATGCACTTCCAGGAGTGGTGGACGCGGTATCGCGCCGCTCTCCCCGCGATCGCATTCCGGCAACGGAACATCGAGACGGCTCGGCCAGCTCCCGGCGTCGTCGAGGAGATCCTCGGCGCCGACGTCGTGCTCATCGCGCCGTCGAATCCCGTCGTCTCGATCGGCACGATCCTCGCCGTGCCCGGCATGCGGGAGGCCCTCGCCGAGACGTCGGCCCCCGTCGTCGGCGTCTCGCCGATCATCGGCGGCAAGGTCGTGCGCGGCATGGCCGACGCGTGCCTCAGCGCCATCGGCGTGGCGACGAGCGCCGAAGCCGTGGCGCGCCACTACGGGGCACGCGCGAGCGGCGGCCTGCTCGACGTCTGGCTCGTCGACGAAGCGGATGACGCAGCGGCGGCTTCGCTCGAGGCATCGGGCCTGCACGCGGCATCCGTCCCACTCTGGATGCACGACCTCGACACCTCGGCGGCCCTCGCCGGCGCCGCCATCGACCTCGCCGCAAGCGCCACCCGCCGGCACCGCACCCAATAGACTTGAGGCGACCCGCCGGTTCGAATCACCGGTGAGTGTGGCCCGGGATTGGGCCGCGAGTCGCCGACGTCGTCGGATTCCGATTGCACACCCGTCCCGGAGGCCTCATGCCCGAATTCCCGTCGTTCCCCCGATCCAGCGTGAACGCATCGCCCCGTCGTGCTCGCGCGGCGCTCCTCGCCGTTCCCGCACTCGCGCTCCTGCTCGCGGGGTGCGCGACCCCGGGCACCGCGACGCCGAACGGCGACGACGCGGCCGCTGGGGGCGGCGACGCGGCATCCGGCTACCCGCTCACGCTCGACAACTGCGGCACCGAGGTGACCTTCGAATCCGCGCCCGAGCGCGTCGTGACGATCAAGTCGTCGACGCTCGAGCTGCTCCTCGCCCTCGGGCTGGAGAGCCGCATCGTCGGCACGGCCTTCGGTGACGGCCCGGTGCCCGACGAGTACGCCGACGCGGCATCCGGCCTCGAGGTGCTCTCCGACAAGGTGCCCTCGCAAGAGGTGACGCTCGCAGCCGAGCCAGACCTCGTCTTCGCCGGCTGGGAGTCGAACCTCACCGCCGAGGGTGCAGGCGACCGCGACGCCCTCGCGAGCCTCGGCGTCGCGAGCTACGTGGCGCCGGCGGCCTGCAAGGGCGAGGGCTACATGCCGAACCCGCTGACGTTCGACGAGGTCTTCCGCGAGTTCGAAGAAGCGGGCGCGATCTTCGGAGTGACGGATGCCGCAGCCGACCTCGTCTCATCGCAGCAGGCCGAACTCGACGCGATCGAGCCCAGCACGGCCGGCCTCACCGCGCTCTGGTACAGCTCGGGCGACGACACCCCGTACGTCGGCGCCGGCATCGGCGCACCGCAGATGATCATGGCGGCAGCGGGCCTCGAGAACATCGCGGCCGACGTCGAGGACACGTGGACCGCGATGGGCTGGGAGGCCATCGTCGAGGCGAACCCCGACGTCATCGTGCTCGTCGACGCCGCCTGGAACACCGCCGAGCAGAAGATCGCCCACCTCGAGTCGAATCCCGCGACGGCCGCCCTTCCCGCCGTGCAGCAGCAGCGATACCTCGTCGTCGACTTCCCCGCGACCGAGGCCGGCGTGCGGAACGTCGGCGCGGTGGCGTCGCTCGTCGAGCAGCTCGAGGAACTCGGGTAGCGATGCCGCCTCCCCCGCACTCCGACGCCGACGAACGCGTCACTTCGCGACCTCCGGGCGACGAATCCGCCCCGGATCGGCCCAATGTGACGCGTTCGACGAGCGACGCGGAGTCGGGCGTGAATGCGGATGCGAGCGTGAGCGCGGAGCCGGGCGCGGAGCCGGGCGCGGAGCCGGGCGTGGGCGCGGGCACACAGGCGCAGGGGGAGCGGAAGACGCGCGGAGGCGCGGGAGACGGCGGCGTGCGCACCGCGGCGTGGGCCGTCGGGCTCGCGGTGCTGCTCGCGGCATCCGTCGTCACCGCCGTCGCGATCGGACCCGCGGGTCTCAGCCCCGCCGACGTGTGGGCGAGTGTGCTCGCGCACCTCGGCATCGGCGAACCGACGCTCAGCCCGCTGCGCGACGGCATCGTGTGGCAGCTCCGGATGCCGCGAGTGCTCACCGCCGCCGCGGTCGGCGCGGGCCTCGCACTCTGCGGCGCCGTCATGCAGGCGCTCACGCGCAACCCGCTCGCCGACCCCTACCTGCTCGGCCTCTCGTCGGGCGCGTCGGTCGGCGCGGTCATCGTGATCGTGCTGGGCGCGGGCCTCGTGCTCCCGTTCGCGGCATTCGCGGGCGCGCTCGTCGCCCTCGTCGCGACCCTCGCCCTCGCGAACGCCGCCGGCCCGCTGAGCCCGACGCGAACGGTGCTCGCGGGCCTCGCCGTGTCCGCCGTCTTCGGCGCGATCACGAGTCTCGTCATCTTCTGGAGCGCGACGGGCGACAGCTACCGCGAGATCCTCAACTGGCTGCTCGGCTCGCTCGCCGGCACCGACTGGAGCTCGGTCGCCATCGCGGGCGGCGCGGTCGTCGTGATCGGCGTGCCGCTGCTCACGAGCGCGACGACGCTCGACGCGTTCGCCTTCGGCGACACGGCCGCGGCGGCGCTCGGCGTGCACGTCGGCCGCACCCGCGCCCTGCTGCTCACCGGCACGGCCCTCCTCACGGGCGCGCTCGTCGCGGTGAGCGGCTCGATCGGCTTCGTCGGTCTCGTGCTGCCACACGCGGTGCGCCTGATCGTCGGTTCGCGCCACCGCGCGCTGCTGCCGCTCTCCGCCCTCGCCGGCGCGATCTTCCTCGTGTGGGCCGACACCGGCGCACGCACCCTCTTCGACCCGCGCGAGCTGCCCGTCGGCATCCTCACCGCCCTCATCGGTGGCCCCGTGTTCGCCGTGCTCATGCTCCGCAACCGGAGGCTCACATGACCGGGACCCTCCATACCGACCGCGTGCGCTTCTCCCGGGGACGCGCTCTCATCATCGACGACGTCGACTGCACCGTGCCGGCCGGCACCGTCGGTGCGCTCCTCGGCCCGAACGGCGCCGGCAAGAGCACCCTGCTCCATCTCATCGCGGGCATCGAGCGAGCGGATGCCGGGACCGCGCACTTCGGCGACCGCGATCTCGCCGCGATGCGTCGACGCGACCGTGCACGCGTCATCGCCCTCGCCGAGCAGGACGTGCAGGATGCCCCGGGGCTGCGCGTCGCGGAGGTCGTCGCACTCGGCCGAACCCCGTACCTCGGGGCGTTCGCCGGACCGGGCGAGCTCGACCGCGCGGTCGTGCGCCGCTGCATCGAGGACACCGGGCTCGTCGAGCTCGCCGACCGGGAGTACGCATCGCTCTCGGGCGGCGAGCGCCAGCGCGTGAACATCGCACGCGCCCTCGCGCAGGAGCCCGAGCTGCTGCTGCTCGACGAGCCGACGAACCACCTCGACGTACGTGCGCAGCTCACGATGCTGCGGCTGCTCCGCGAACTCGCGCACGGCGGGCTCACGGTGCTCGCGGCATTGCACGACCTCTCCCTCGCCGCGGGCTACGCCGAGCACGTCATCGTGCTCGCGAACGGCCGTGTGGTCGCTGCCGGTGAGCCGCGCACGGTGCTCACGCCCGAACGCATCCGCCTCGTGTGGGGTGTCGAGGCCGCGGTGCTCGAGCATCCGGTGACCGGTCGTCCGCTCATCGCCTATTCAGATGTCGCCGATGAGCGGATGCCGCACGCACGACCCGTCCCGACGGGCAGTACCGAGGCGTAGCCTTGATCGCATGAGCGAGGTGAGGGAGCAGGGCGAGCTGAGGGAGTTGAGCCAGCTCGGCGAGCTGAGCGAGAACAGGCGCTCACTGCTCGATTGGATCGCAGAGGAGTTCCTGCACAACTCGTGGGCAGGGCGACGACTCGTCGCGGTAGAGGGTGCATCCGACGAGCCCGCAGCCCGCTTCGCGAATGACCTGGCCGCGGTGCTCGCAACGCGAGGGCAGACCGTCGTGCGCCGTTCGCTCGGCGACGTCGACGAGGCGACGCTGCGCCGTGAGACCATCGAGCCGTTCCGCGCCGGGATCCTTCCGGGCGCGGAGGCCGCCGACGCGGTGCTCGTCGTCGACGGGCGCCGACTGCTGAACGACTCCGTTCGCGGCATCTGGCATTTCTCGGCGTGGACACTCGCCGGAGACGAACTGCCGCACGCCGGCGTGAACGTCATCGTTGACGTCACCGACGAGTCCGCCCCGAAGCGGTACTTCTACGACCTCTGCAAGCTGCCGCCGAGCGTGGGCGAGCGACGCTGAGTCGCGGCAGCATCCGTCGCGGCATCCGTCACGACAGCACGTCCTTCGTGAGGAACCGGCCGACGGCGAGCGCGCCGAACACCACGAGGTAGCCGGCCTGGAGCAGCGCATTGTCGGCGAACGTGTCCCACACGATCGGATCGCGCATGAGATCGCCGAAGCCGAGCCAGTAGTGCGTGAAGAGCCACGGATGCAGCCACTCGAGCTGCGGGAGCGCGTCGACGATCTGCGACACGACCGCGAGGATCGCCGTGGCAGCCATCGCCCCGATCGGCACCGTCGTGAGGGTCGAGAGGAAGAGACCGATCGCCGACAGGCCGAGAAGCGAGACGGTCACGTACGCCGCGATCGCGAGGAAGCGCAGCAGGGCGTCGCCGACGCCCACCGTCGCCCCCGAGAGGAGCGTGACGGGCCCGATCGGGAACAGCGCCCAGCCGATGAGCGTGCCGACCACGACGACGGTGAGCGTCGCGGCCACGCAGAACACGGCGGCGGCGACGTACTTCACGAGGAGCAGCCGGATGCGGCCAGCGGGCGCGATGAGCAGGTAGCGGAGGGTCCCGTGGCTCGCCTCTCCGGCGATCGCGTCACCCGCCACGACGCCGATCGTGAGCGGCAGGAAGAGCGGGATCGCGACGAGGATCGCCGTGACGCCGACGAAGAACCCGTTGTTCGTGATCTGGTCGAGGAAGGCCGGCCCGCGCCCGGTCGGCGGCCCGCCCGACAGGCGGACTGCCAGCGCGATGAGGATCGGGATGAGCGCGAGCGCTCCGAGCAGGGCCCACGTGCGCCGGCGACGGAAGAGCGTGAGCAGCTCGGAGCCGAGCAGGGAGAGCGTGCCGCCGCCAGCGCCGCCGCTGCGGCCCACGCGCGCGTCGAGCCCCACCGGCCCGTCGTTCGCCTCACGCGACGACATCGAATCCCTCGCCCGTCAGGTCCACGAAGCGCTGCTCGAGGCTCGCTCGCTCGATCTCGAATCCGCGCACCCGCACGCCGGCGTTCACGAGCGCGGCCACGATCGCCTCAGGTGCTGCATCGGTGTAGCCGCCATCCGCCGAAGCGCCATCCGCCCAGCCACCGTCCCCCGAGCCGCCGTCCGCCGAATGGCGCTCGATTCGGCTGCCGAGCCGAGCCGTGACGAGCTCGTCGCCCGAGGCATCCATCGCCGAGCGGATGCCGCCCGCCGCCGTCTCCCCGATCGGCAGCCCGAGCTCCGCGAGCACGGCACGAGCCCGGCCGGGGTCTGGCGTGCGTACGAGCACACTGGAGCCGCTGCCGCGCAGCTCGTCGAGCGTGCCCTGTGCCACGAGTCGGCCCACGCTCATCACGGCGGCGTGCGTGCAGACCTGTTCGACCTCGGCGAGGAGATGACTCGACACGAACACCGTCGTGCCGCCGTCGGCGAGCGAGCGGATGAGCGAGCGCACCTCGCGCGTGCCCTGCGGGTCGAGCCCGTTCGTCGGCTCGTCGAGCACGAGGAGCTCCCGCCGCATCAGCAGGGCGTTCGCGAGCCCGAGCCGCTGCTTCATGCCGAGCGAGTAGGCGCCCACCTTCTTCTTCGCGGCGTGCGAGAGCCCGACGCGCTCGAGGGCCAAGGTCACACGGTCCGATCGGGTGCCGCGCGGCGCGTGCCGGTCGGCGGCGTCGAAGCGGCGCAGGTTCGCCTCGCCCGAGAGGTACGGCGAGAAGGCCGGTCCCTCGACGAGTGCGCCGACGCGCGGCAGCACCGAGTCGACGTGGTGCGGCATCTCGGCACCGAGCACGCGGGCATCGCCCGCAGTCGCCGCGACGAGGCCGAGCAGCATCCGGATCGTCGTGGTCTTTCCCGAGCCGTTCGGACCGAGGAATCCGAAGACCGAGCCCTCGGGCACGGCGAGATCGAGCCCGTCGACGGCGACCTGCGAGCGGAAGCGCTTGGTGAGGCCGTGCGTCTCGATCGCGAGGTCGGGCACTGCGGCTGCCGTCAGCGCCCGGTTGCGGCGGCGTCGAGCAGGCGATCGGCGGTCACCGCGCCGGCGAACACGCGGCCGTCGTCGGTGATGAGCACGGTGACGAGCGAGGTGGAGAGGATGCGTCCGCCGTCGACGCGCTCGGTGAGTGTGCCGAGCATCGCGGCCGCCTCGCCGTTGAAGCCGGCGCCACCGACGGCTGCCGCCGGCAGCTCGACGACGGCCGACCAGCCCTCGCCGTGCACGACGCGAGCCGTCTCGTCGCCGGGCTCGGCATCGGCCTGGGACTCCGCCTCCGCCTGGGCCTTCCACAGCTCGAGCTCTGCGACGGTCGGGATCGGCACGGCGTGCTCGGTCACCTCGGTGCCCTCAGGCGGGGTGAACGCGAACACCGCGGCATCCGGCGCCTCGAACGAGACATCGGTGAACGCGACGCTGAACGCCGGCTCGTCGGCGCCACGAGCGGTGACGGATGCCGCGAGCGCGACGCCCGTGTCGCCGTCGATCGCCACGGTGATGTCGCCCACGAGCGTGTCGGCGTCGCGCGGTTCGAGCACGAGCTCGTAGACCTCACGGCCGGCGACGCGACCATCGGTGCCGACGGAGACGTCGGTCGTCTGGTCGAGCTTCGCGAGCGCCTCGTCGAGCATCTGCTCGGGGGTCGGCAGTGGTGCGCTGAGCTCGGCCTCGAGCCGATCGCGGGCCTCGTCGTGGTGCGCCTGCGCTTTGGCTTCGAGCGCGTCGAGTGCAGCCTGGTCGACGGTGAAGTGCGTCGCGGCCTTTTCAGCGGAGTCGTAGATCCATGCGCCCTCTTCGGAGAGGTACACGTTGCGCTCGGCGAGCCGGTCGAGCACCTGCAGGCGCGCGTTCGAGCCGTCGAGGTAGACCTTGGCCGTGTGGGTTCCGGTCGCGAGCGAGATGAGGTCGTCGAGATCGGTGGCGGATGCTGCGGCGCCGCCGTCGCCGTCGCCCTCGCTGTCACCGTGGCCGAAGTCTTCGGTGCCGCCGCCACCGCTGCCGCCCCCCATCGCCCCCGTGAGACCGGACAGGTCGGGGAGGCCGAGCTCGGAGCGCTGCTCGATCGTGCCCGAGAGCGACTCGACGTCGCTCGACGCGGCGAATTCGAGGAGCTCGGCGGGCGTGAGATCGGGGAGGTCGACCGCTGCATTCGCCTGCAACGGCACGAGCACCACGCCGACGCCGATCGCGATCGGCGCGACGATGGCGGGGATCCAGCGGGTGAGCCTGTGGGAGGCCCCGGTGTCGCGGGCGCGCATGGGTTCAGGCTACGCCTGCCCGCGGCATCCGGGACCTGATCAGTGGGAACACTCAGGATCACGGGCGTTATCGCTCGCCGCCGATCGGCGAACGCACCCCGAACTGGGGAGAGGCGCCGACGCCGCCATCGAGATAGCTTGATGCGACGCGAGCGACATGCTGCTCGCGAACGTCGGCGTCGCCGCGCCCGAACCGCGGCTGACCCCGAACTGAACCGTGACGCTTCTGGGGGGCGCCACGGTTCAGTCGTTTCCAGGCGAGGTCGTCTCTACGGCACGTCCCTACGGCGCGAGCGACGGCGACGTGAGGAGGATCACCACTCCCGCCAGCAGGGTGACGACGTAGAAGAAGAACGGTGGCATGTCCCGAAGGACGATCGTCAGGACGATCAGCAGCGCCATGCCGACGATCACTACCCACCCGAGCCAGTCCGGATACGGGCTCACGAGGAGCGCCACGCCGAAGATCGCCAGGCCCACCTCGGTCAGCGCGGCGTAGAGCAGGAACAGCCAGGCGGGCATCGCCCCCTCGGCGAACGCCGCCGGATCCGCGGCACGTGCGTACAGGTGCCCGAACCACGGAACCAGCGCGAGCATCAGCAGCGCCGTGCTGATCAACATGAGCCAGGCGAACGACCCGTCGCGCCCGTCGGAGGCGAGGAGGCCGATCCCGATGACGGTGACGAGCGACCCGAGACCGAACAGCACCTGGGACACGATCCAGGCCCTCATGGATTCGGAGATGCGCTCCAGCTTCTTCGCCGGGGAGGTCTCGGGGAACACCCGGGCGGAAATGGGCATGAAGGCGGCGACGAGGAAGAGCACCGATCCCAGGATCATCACGGCGCCGCTCACCTGGCTCAGACCGATATTCATCGCAGCCCCCATGACCAACCATTGCCCCGTGTCCCTGCTCGGGTCTAGCGTGAGGCACCAGATGCTCTGTACCCAGTTCGGGGGGAATCACATGGTCAGCTACGTCGCCCACGACCGCTCCGCGCTCCGCCGGGTGGCGCTCGGTCTCGCCGCCGCACTCGCGGCGGGAGCCGTCGCCACGGCCGCGCCGGCGTCCGCGCAGTCACTCGCCGCCCCGTCGACCGCCTCGACCGGTCGCCCGACGCCGCCGGCTCCGTCCACCTCGACCGGGTACGGGGGTGCCGTCTCGTCGGTGGATGCCTCGGCGAGTGCAGTCGGCCTCGAGGTGCTTCGCGAAGGCGGGAATGCAGCGGATGCCGCGGTCGCCACGGCCGCTGCGCTCGGGGTCACCGAGCCGTACAGCGCGGGCATCGGCGGCGGCGGATACTTCGTGTACTTCGATGCCGCGACGGGAGAGGTCACCACCATCGACGGACGTGAGACGGCGCCGGCGACGATGCCGGCGGATGCGTTCATCGACCCGGCAACCGACCAGCCGTACCCGTTCGCGAACGCCGTGTCCTCGGGCCTCTCGGTCGGTGTGCCGGGCACACTCGCAACGTGGGAGGCCGCGCTCGACCGGTTCGGCACCGAGTCGCTTCGCGACATCCTGGAGCCGTCGATCCTCCTGGCGACGAAGGGGTTCACCGTCGACCAGACGTTCCGGCAGCAGACGCTCGACAACAAGGCTCGATTCGCGGCCTTCCCCGACACGGCCGAGCTGTTCCTTCCCGATGGGGATGCGCCGCAGGTCGGCTCGATCTTCAAGAATCTCGATCTCGCCGCGACCCTGCGCACCATCGCCCTCAAGGGCACCGACGAGTTCTACACCGGACCGATCGCCGACGAGATCGCCGAACTCGTGCAGGAGCCGCGAAAGGATCCGGCCTCGCCGCTGCCCGCGCCGCCCGGCTTCATGACGGCGGACGACATCGCGGCATACGAGGTCCTCGAGCAGGCGCCGACCCACGTGGAGTACCGCGGGCTCGACGTCTACGGCATGGCCCCGTCGTCGTCGGGCGGCACGACGGTCGGCGAGTCCCTGAACATCCTCGAGAACTACGACCTCTCAGCCGACGACATCGGGCAGAGCCTGCACTTGTACCTCGAGGCCACGGCTCACGCCTTCGCCGATCGCAACGCGTACGTCGGCGACCCGGCATTCGTCGACGTGCCGACCGAGACCCTGCTCAGCCAGGACTTCGCCGACGCCCGCGCCTGCGAGATCGATCCGGCCCAGGCCTCGACGAGGCCGGTTCCCCCCGGCGATCTGGATGCCGCCGGCTGCGCCGCGGTCGCGCTCGAGGAGCGCGAGGACACCGAGAACGTCTCGACCACGCACCTCTCGGTCGTCGACCAGTGGGGCAACGCGGTTGCGTACACGCTCACGATCGAGCAGACCGGCGGGTCGGGCATGACGCTGCCGGGGCGGGGATTCCTCCTGAACAACGAGCTGACCGACTTCAGCTTCCTCCCGAGCGAGACGGACCCGAACCGCGTCGAGCCAGGCAAGCGCCCGCGGTCGTCGATGTCGCCGACGATCGTGCTCGAAGACGGCGCCGTGCGCTTCGTGGTCGGTTCGCCGGGCGGATCCACGATCATCACGACCGTGGTGCAGATCCTCATGAACCGGATCGACCTCGGCATGACGCTGCCCGAAGCGGTCGCCGCGCCGCGAGCCGCGCAACGGAACACCGCGGCGACGACGGCCGAGCCCGAGTTCATCGCCGCCTACCAGGAGGTGCTCACGCCGTACGGGCAGGTGCTCGTACCGTCGGGCGACCAGTTCACCTCGGCCGCGCAGATCGGGGCCGCCGCCGCGATCGAGGTCGATTCGAGCGGGCTCATGACCGCCGCAGCCGAACCCGTACGCCGTGGCGGGGGCACTGGGCTGGTCGTCGAGCCCGCAGACTGACCGATCGCGGCAGCGGCCCCTACAACCACCGGCGGCGTTTGAATATCAGGTAGACGATCACATCGATGGTCACGATCACGGCGCCGACCACGATCCAGCCGTACTCGAATTGCACGAATGGGAGGTTCTTGAAGTTCATCCCCCAGAGCCCCGCCATGACCGTGGGCACGGCGAGGAGCGCGGCGATCGCCGAGATCGTTCGCATGTCCTGGTTCTGGCGGGCGGCGACGTTGTTCTCATGGCTCGAGAGCACGGCGTCGAGCGCCCTCGACTGGTTGTTGATCAATGCGACGGTGCCCGCGGTGTCGTCGAGCAGGTCGTGGAGGTAGGGGACGATGAGGTTCTTGCCGAGTTTCGTCTCCTCGAGGTGATCGGTGCTCTCCCGCAGAGCGGCGGCGATGCTCGAGACGGCACGGTCGATGCGACCCATGTCCTTGCGAACCTTGTAGATGCGCCGGTGGTCCGTGTCGCCGGCGTCGCTGAAGACCTGCTCCTCGAGCTCCCCCAGGTACGCCTCGACACTCGCGGCGGCCTTGGCATAGCCGTCGACGACATCCGCCATGATCGTGTACGCCGCGGCCATCGCGCCATCGTGGAGATCCTCCGGACCGTCTTCGAGCAGCTGCCGTAGGTCGGGCAGCCTCCCGCCGTTGCCGCGCTGCACGGTGAGCAACCACCCGTCGCCGATGTACAGGTACGTCTGGCCGAGCACCAGCTCGTCGGTCTCGGTGCTCTCCAGGACGTTCCACAGGAGCACGAAGAGATGCCCCTCGAACAGCTGCACCTTCGGCTGCTGGCGCCCCGAGACGACGTCGGCCGCGGCCACCGGATGGATGCCCAGGACCTTGCGCGCGTCGTCGACGGTCTGCTCGTCGGGATCCACCAGGTGCAGCCAGACGAAGCCGTGGCGGCTCTGGGCCTCGACCACCTCGTCGGGCACGCCCTCGAGTTCGACCCCCGACTGCCGCTCGATGACGCCGTCGACGATGAAGGTCTGCAGGCGCGGCGATGGGGCGGCGTTCTCGCCGCTGGGGTCCGGCCGGGTCGTACTGGCCATGCTTGATGGTACGCCCGCCGGCATCGCGAGTGTCGGGAATGACGCCGTCGAAGCCGCCGTCAGGCGTCGAGCGCCCGCAGCCGCGGCGCCAGGTCGCGCTCGAACAGCTCGAGGAACCGGCGCTGGTCGTGGCCGGGCGCGTGGAACACGAGGTGGTTGAAGCCCGCGTCGACGTACTGCTTGATGTCGGCGACGACCGCGTCGGGGTCGGTGCCGACGATCCAGCGCTTCGCGATCTCCTCGATCGGCAGCGCGTCGGCCGCGCGCTCCATCTCGACGGGGTCGGTGATGTCGTGCTTCTGCTCCTTCGAGAGCGAGAGCGGCGACCAGAAGCGGGTGTTCTCGAGCGCGGCGTGCTCGGTCTCCTCGTACGAGAGCTTGATCTCGATCATGCGGTCGATCGCGTCGTACGAGCGGCCCGCGGCATCCGCCCCCTCCTTGACGGCGGGGATGAGCTGCTCGGTGTAGAGCTCCATGCCCTTGCCCGACGTGCAGATGAACCCGTCGCCCGCGCGGCCCGCGTACTTCGCGACGACCGGCCCGCCTGCCGCGATGTAGACCGGCACGCCGCCCTCGGGGCGGTCGTAGATCGACGCGTCGTGCGTCGAGTAGTAGTCGCCCTCGAAGTTCACGCGATCGGCGGTCCAGAGCTCGCGCATGAGCCGGATCGACTCGCGCAGCCGCCCGAAGCGCTCCTTGAACTCGGGCCAGTCCTGCGCGCCCGCGCCGCGGAATCCCGTCGCGATCTCGTTGAGCGCCTCGCCCGTGCCGACGCCGAGGATGATGCGGCCGGGGTAGAGGCAGCCGAACGACGCGAACGCCTGCGCGAGCACGGCGGGGTTGTAGCGGAACGTCGGCGTCATCACCGAGGTGCCGATGCGGATGTTCGAAGTGCGCTCGCCCACCGCGGCGATCCACGCCAGCGAGAAGGGCGCGTGCCCGCCCTCGTGCCGCCACGGCTGGAAGTGGTCGCTCGTGAACACCGACTCCATGCCGTGCCCTTCGGCCGCGACCGCGATCTCGACGAGCTCCCGGGGGGCGAACTGCTCGGCCGAGGCCTTGTATCCGAGTGTGAGCGTCATGGTGTTCCCTTTCGGTCGGCGAGGCGCGCGACGGCTTCGGCGGTGTGGTCGCCCACTCCATGGTGCAGCACGGCTTCGAGTCCGTCGACGGTGTCGACGTCCCGGGCGAGGCCAGGGGCGGCGGATGCCTCGAGCTCGACGAACCCGGCCGCGACGTGCAGCGCCGCCGAACCGGGCCCGAACCGCGGCTCGAACGGCACCCCGGCTGCAGCGGTCGCGAGCGTCGTGCCCGTGCCGTCGGCATCGCGGACGAAGGCAAGCGGATGCCGCGCCGCGGCCTCGAGCGCCGCGTCGAGCTCATCAGGATGCAGTCCCGGCAGGTCGCCGAGCAGCACGGCGACGGCGCTCGGCCCCATGGAACGTGCATGCGCGATACCGTGGCGGATCGCCGGCAGCAGGCCGCGCTCGGCCCCGGCCGGCTCGGCGAGGAACTCCGCTCCGTCGGCGAGGGAGGCGTCGTCGCCCACGACGATCACCCGCTCGACCGAGATGGCCGCGAGGGCGGCGGCGATCGTGTCGAGCGCGAACGCCCGGGCGAGCAGCGCGCGAGCGTCGTCGGCGAGCGCCGGCGAGAGTCGCGTCTTGCCGACGGCGGGCGCCTTGACGGGGATCACGACGGTCCAACGCGCGACAGTCGAGCTCATGCGCGGAGCGCCGGCAGCACCTCGCGGCCGAAGACCTCGAGGAACTCGGCCTGGTTGCGGCCGACGTTGTGGAGGTAGACGCGGTCGAAGCCGAGGTCGAGGTGCCGCTGGATGTCGGCGCGATGCACGTCAGGATCGGCCGAGACGACCATCTGGCCCTCGAAGTCCTCCGCGCGCACCGTACGGGCGAGCTGCTCGAACTCGAACGGCGAGCGGATGTCGCTGCGTGCGAAGCGCATGCCGCCGTTCGGCCATTCGACGAGGGCGTTGCGCATCGCCTCCTCGTCGGTCGCGGCCCAGGAGAGGTGCAGTTGCAGCACCTTCGGCATCTTGGAGGGGTCGCGCCCGCCCTCGCGCGCGCCCTCGGCGAAGCGAGTGAGGAGCGCGGCGAGCCGGTCGGTGGGCGCGCCCGTGGTGATGAGTCCGTCGACGTTGCGCCCCGCACGGCGAGCGGTCACGGGGCCGGATGCCGCGACGAAGATCTGGGGCGCGACCTTGGGCATCGTCCAGAGCCGCGTGGACTCCAGCTTGAAGTACTGGCCCGAATGGCGCACGTCGCGACCGGCGAGCGAGCCCGCGAAGAGCTTCTTGATCACGTCGACGGCCTCGAACATGCGATTGATGCGCTCGGGGGCCTCTGGCCAGTAGTGGCCGACGACGTGCTCGTTGAGCGCCTCGCCCGAGCCGATGCCGAGCCAGTGCCGGCCGGGGTAGAGCGCGCCGAGCGTCGCGCTCGCCTGGGCGACCATGGCCGGATGCCAGCGGAACGTCGGTGTCGTCACGCCGGGGCCGAGGTCGCCCGTGGTGCGCTCCCCGAGCGCGGCGAGCACGCTCCACACGAACGACGACTGCCCCTGCGCCGGCAGCCACGGCTGGAAGTGATCGCTCGCCATGACGCCCGTGAAGCCGTGCGACTCGGCGAGCGCGGCGAGCGTCACCGCTTCGGCGGGCGGGAACCGTTCGAGCATCGCGGCATAGCCGATGTGCACTGGCATCCCCCTATCCTCCCGCGTTCGGCCCTCGCAATCTCCAGAATTCAGGAACCAGCCTGTCGGCTCTGTTCACAATTCAGGAACCCACCGGTCTCACCGGCCCGAGACGCGTGATTTCGCGCACCCGATCGGCCGATCGAGACGACCCCTCCTGAATTCTGAAGGGCGAGCTCCTGAATTCTGGTCAGGCGGAATCGAGCGGACCCTCGGCTTGCGACTCGTCGAAGCCGTCGCGGTACCCCTCGTTGTACGCCTCATCGGCCCCGATGCGGAAGAGGTCGCGGTCGGCGGGGCGCTGGATGCTGCGCGCACCCGGCAGGTCGAGGTCGCCGACGAACCGGCCGAGTCCACGCACCACGGCGACCGGCACTCCCGAGCTCTTGCCCTTCACGAGCTCGCCCGCGCCCGCGATCTCGTCCGCGACGCACGGCATCGTGACGGCGAGCGGCTTGCCCGCGGCATCCGTCGACCCTCGAAGGTCCTCGAAGACGTGCACGCCGGCGGCGCCGATCGCGATATCGGTCTGACCCTCGCGCCACGGCCGGCCGAGGGTGTCGGAGAGGATGACGCCGACGGCAGCGCCCGTGAGCGCACGGATGCCGGTGGCGAGCGCTCGCGCCGAGGCATCCGGGTCGACCGGAAGCAGCAGCACCGTGCCGTCTGGGGCGTTGGACGCGTCGACGCCCGCCGCCGCGCCGATGATGCCCTGGCGGTTCTCGACGATGCGGGTGACGCCGCCCTCGAAGACGCGCGTCGCGACGACGCGCACGGTCTCGTCGGTGATCGCCTGCTCGCGGTCGGCGGCCTGAACGAAGCGCCCTTCGGCCTTCGAGACGATCTTCGACGTGATGACGAGGATGTCGCCCTCGGCGAGATCGACCGCGTCGACGATGAGCGCGGCGAGGTCGTCGCCTCGCGTGATCTCGGGGAGCCCCTCGACGCCTTCGATGCTGAACTTCACGGCCACCCCCAGCTCGTCGATACTCCTCGATCTTGGCAGCATCCGTGCGCCCCTGCCAGAATGCGGTTGCGGGCCCGCCAGAATGCGATCGCGGGCGGTGGATCCCGCGACGATGGAGGCTGGCGCGTTCCACGATTGCGCGCAAGGGCTTGAACCTGTCTCCCTCCTCGTGGCTACGATCGAGCATGAACCGTCGCCACGCCAGGCCCGAGGTCGGCCCCGTCGGCACCAGTGGCCGCGTCGATCCCGCGAACCGCGTGAATCACCGCGCCGACGACGGACGCAATGAGACGCCCAACGAGCGCAGCGACCGCAACTGGAACGACATCCTCCAGGAGCTGCGCGTGGCGCTCACCGGCACGCAGCTCATCGGCGGCTTCCTGCTCGCCGTGGCGTTCCAGCCGCGGTTCGAGGAGCTCGACGCCTACCAGCTCACGCTCTACCTCGTGCTCGTCGCCCTCGCCGGGCTCGCGACGGTGATCGGGCTGGCCCCGGTCACGCTGCACCGCACGTTGTTCCGGCGGCAGGCGAAGGAACGAGTCGTGCGCACCGGCAACCGGCTGCTCATCGCCGACCTCGCCGTGGTCGCTCTGCTCGTCATCGGCGTGACGAGCCTCGTCTTCGACTTCGCCCTCAGCCGGATCGCCGGCTTCGTGGCGCTCGGCATCGGTGCCGTCATCCTCGCGGCCCTCTGGCTCGTGCTGCCGCGCCTGCAGGCCGCAGAGGTCGGCGACGACGCGGACGTGGTCGACGCGGCCGCCGGCGTGCGGAATGCCGGCGACGCGGCCGCCGGCGACTGACGCTCACCGACAGCACCTGCCCTGTCGCCCGGCCGTCCTAGGCTTGGTCCATGCGCATCGCCACCTGGAACGTCAACTCGATCCGCACCCGCTTCAGCCGTGTCGTCGACTGGATGGTGCGCGAAGACGTCGACGTGCTCGCGATGCAGGAAATCAAGTGCACTCCCGAGCAGTTCCCGGCGGCGGCGTTCGAGGAGGCGGGCTACGAGCTCGCGATCCATGGCTTCAGTCAGTGGAACGGCGTGGCGATCGCGAGTCGCTCGCCCATCCTCGACGTGGCCACGAGCTTCCCCGGCATGCCCGGCTTCCTGAAGGGCGAGGAGGGCCCCGACCTGCCGAAGGAAGCGCGAGCCATGGGGGCGACCGTCGACGGCGTGCGCATCTGGAGCCTCTACGTGCCCAACGGCCGTTCGCTCGGCGACCCGCACTACACCTACAAGCTCGACTGGCTCGCGGCCCTCACCGAGCACACCCGAGCCGAGACCTCCTCACGGCCCGAGCTGCCGTTCGTGCTCATGGGCGACTTCAACATCGCGCCCTTCGACCAGGACAACGGCGACCCGGCCGTCGTCGAGGGCGTCACGACGCACGTGTCGCCGCCCGAGCGGCAGGCCTTCTTCAACCTCGAGAACGCCGGCGTCACCGATGTGGTGCGCCCGCGCATCCCCGAGGGCTACACCTATTGGGACTACAAGCAGCTGAAGTTCCCGCGCAACGAGGGGCTCCGCATCGACTTCATCCTCGGCTCGGCGAAGTTCGCAGAAGCGGTGACGGATGCCTCCATCCACCGCAATGAGCGCAAGGGTGACGTGCCGTCCGACCACGTGCCCGTGCTCGTCGAGGTCGCCCTCTCCGAAGATGCCGATGACCTCCCGATGATCTTCGGCTGACCTTCGACAGACATCCGGCTGACAGGTCGGCGTAATACCGCACCTCGGCTCCACAGCCAACCCCGGTCGTGAAACGGAGCTCTTTCAGGCGGGGCGGGTACCCTCGAAGATGTGACGACCTCCCCTGATCGCGTGGTCGGCGATCCATTCGTCGGCGCCACGCTCGACTCCCGCTACCGCCTCGACGCCCTCATCGGCCGCGGCGGAATGGCGGCCGTGTACCGCGGTGAAGACCTGGCCCTGGGCCGCGCCGTCGCGGTGAAGGTGTTCGCCGAGGCCGCCGAGGGCATCGACGACAGCGACCGCCGCAAATCCGAGACCGCGCTGCTCGCGAGCCTCACGCACCGAGCGCTCGTGCGGTTGTACGACGCATGCCGCGATCCCGCGACGGGTCGCGAGTTCCTCGTGATGGAGCTCGTCGACGGCCGCGACCTGCGTGAGGCCCTGAAGTTCGGGTCCGTCGGCCCCGCGGATGCCGCGGGCATGCTCGCCGACCTCGCCGAGGCCCTGCACGTCATCCACTCCCGCGGCATCGTGCACCGCGACGTGAAGCCCGCGAACGTGCTGCTCGAACCCGCGCATCTGCCCGGGCGCGCGTGGAACGCGAAGCTCGCCGACTTCGGCATCGCGCGGCTCATCGACGACGCCCGGCTCACCCGCACGGGGCTCCTCGTGGGCACCCCCGGCTACCTCAGCCCAGAGCAGGTCAGCGGTGCGGCGCCGGGTCCCGCCGCCGACATCTACTCGCTCGGCCTCCTCGTGCTCGAGGCGCGCACGGGCGTGACGGCGTTCCCCGGGCCGGCCGTCGAGGCCGCGAGCGCCCGGCTCGTGCGCGATCCCGAGATCCCCGATTCGCTCGGCGCCGACTGGGTGTCGCTGCTTCGCAGCATGACCGCTCGTGAGCCGGGCGACCGGCCGAGCGCACTCGACGTCGCCGTCGCCGCCACGACCCTCGACACCTCGCTCGACCCGTCGAGCACCGCCGA
Organism: Agromyces albus; assembly: GCF_030815405.1. Classification (NCBI taxonomy): domain Bacteria; kingdom Bacillati; phylum Actinomycetota; class Actinomycetes; order Micrococcales; family Microbacteriaceae; genus Agromyces; species Agromyces albus. Next base: position 3,435,692 of record NZ_JAUSWX010000001.1, read on the forward strand.
TCGCGAGGTCACCGCGCCGACGATCTCGTTCGCCGACGTCTCAGCTGCAGCAACCCAGCCGGCCGAGGTCGCGGCATCGGGGGTCGGGTCATCAGGGGCCGAATCATCGGAGAACGGCTCCGCGACGGCTGCCACGCAGGTGCTCCCGTCGCCCGACCGGTCGTTCTTCGAGGCTCCGGCCGGCACGGAAACGGCGGAGCCGACGACGGGCGCGGCCCACGCGGCATCCGAGCAGCGCTCGCGCCGCTGGGTGCGGCCGACGATCGCGATCTCGCTCCTCGCCGTCATCGGCGCCGTGGTCGCGGTGCTCGTGTTCTCGTCGCTCAACGCCGAGCAGGCCGCGACGACGCCCGAGCCGCTGCCGGCCGTGCCGGGCGAGCTGGGCGTGCACCTCGAAGAGCTCGACGAGGCGGTGACCGGCGAATGACGCGCAGTGCGCAGCGCCTCCCGCGCCGGCACGCGGTCCTTCCCGCCGTGGCGATCGCCGTCGCCCTCACGTTCGGAGTGTCGGCGTGCGCTTCGGCTGAGCAGACGGCCGACGCGATGCACTCGTCGGTGGTGCAGATCGCCGAACGGGCCGTGGCGGGCGACTTCGTCGGTGCCCTTGCCGAGCTCGAACTGCTCGATCGCGACGTCACGGTCGCGCTCGACGCGGGGAGCATCGATGCCGATCGCGAGCAGGTGATCCGCGCGGCCATCGATCTCGTGCGCGCCGACCTCGAGGCGGCCCTGGCCGCCGCGACTCCTTCGCCCGCGCCTGCGCCCGACGACGACGACGAGGGAGACGACGGGGACGGCAACGGGAACGGGAACGAGAACGGCGGGAACTCCGGGAACGGGAACGGGAACGGGAACGGCGGCGGAAGCGGCTCGGGCGACAGCACCGAGCCACCCGCCACTGCGCCCCCTGCCACGGAGCCCCCCGTCACCGAGCCACCGGTCACCGAGCCACCCACCACCGAGCCACCCGCCACCGACCCTCCCGACGACGAGGGCGAGGGCTGAGCGCCGTGGTCGCAAGATCTGGCGCGGGCGCTCGCGTGCGCACCCGTCGATCCGCTTCCCGTGCTGCCGCGGTCGCACTCGTACTCGCGCTCGGCCTCGGTCTCGGCTCGTGCGCGGCACAGGGTCCATCGCAGTCCGAGGACTTCCACGGCACCGTCGTGAGCATCGCGAACCATGCTGCAAGCGGCGACTTCGCGGCGGCCCGCGCTGCGCTCGACCTCCTCGAAGCGGAGGTCACCGAGGCCGGTACTGACGGCGATCTCGACGCGGCGCGCGAGCGCGACATCCGCGACGCCATCGCGCTCGTGCGGGCCGACCTCGAGGCGGCAGAGGTGGCGAGCACCCCGACCCCGATCGCCACGCCCACGCCCGCGCCCGAAGACGACGATGGGCCGGGCAACGGCGACGACAAGGGCGGCGACAAGGGCAAAGACGGCGACAAGGGCAAGGGCTCGGGCAAGGACTGACGGATGCCGGTGGCCGGCTGGCCGCGCGCATCGTGTCCCGTACCCTCGAGACATGCCCCACCTCGCCGTCCCGGGTGCCGAGCTCGCCTACGAATCCGCCGGTCACGCGTCGGCGCCCGCCCTCGTGCTGCTGCACTCGGGAATCGCGACGATGCGTATGTGGGAACCGCAAGTGCCGGCGCTCGCAACGGGTCACTTCGTGGTGCGACTCGACGCACGCGGATTCGGTGCCACGCGGCACGACGGCGCGCCCTTCTCCGATCGCGACGACGTGCGCTCGGTGCTCGACCACCTCGGCGTCGAGCGTGCCACGATGATCGGCGCCGGCCGAGGCGGCACCACCGCCCTCGACCTCGCGCTCGAGTCCCCAGACCGCGTCACTGGCATCGTGACGGTGGGATCGGGCCCGAGCGGATTCCCCGAGCTCCCGCTCTCCGACGAGGAGCATCGCCGCATCGACGAGCTCGACGCGGCGTTCGCGGCATCCGACTGGCGACGCCTCGCCCGTCTCGAGACCGCCATGTGGGCCGCGGGCAGCGGTCGGCTCGAAGACGATCTCGATCCCGAGTTCGTCGCGCTCGTCCACGAGATCGCGGCGCCGAACGTCGCGCACGCCGAGGAGGCGGTGAGCCCCGAGCCGCTCGAACCGCCCGCGTACGGCCGGCTCGCCGACATCCGGATCCCCGCACTCATCCTGGTCGGCGAGTACGACCTGGGGCCCACGCGAGCACACTACGAACACGTGCTCGAGGCGCTGCCCGACGCGACCGGATTCAGCTTCGAGGATGCCGCGCACCTGCCGAACCTCGAGCGGCCGACGGAGTTCGAGCTCGTGCTGCTCGACTGGCTCGGCGAACGCGGGCTCTGACGGGCGCTCGTCGAGCAGCTACGAGCGACCGGTGAACCGCTCCATCGAGCGGTAGACCCCGAAGGCGTCGCCCACGACGCGATCGAACACCCGCGTCGGCAGGATGCCGCGCACCGCCCGCGAGAGCCCGACGCTGCGTGGCAGCTCGAGGAGCGGCTTGCCCGCGAGCATCGCGCGCCACACTCGGTCGACGACATACTCGGGCTCGAGGATGGGAGCCAGGACCGGCGCCCTGGCGCCCGCGAACATTCCCGTCGAGACATAGCCCGGCGTGACCGTCGTGACCCGCACGTTGGTGTGGCCGGCCTGCTCGAGCTCGATGCGCAGCGATTCGCTCCAGCCGATGAGCGCGGCCTTCGAGGCCGCATATACAGCCATGCGCGGGTTGGCGAGCGTGCCGGCGGCCGACGCGATGTTGACGATGCGCGCCGCGCGGTACGACGAGGAGATCATTCCCGGGAGGAACTCGCGGGTGATGTACATGGGCGCCAGCGCGTTGACCTGCATCGTCGGGCGGGTGTCGTCGCCGCTGTCGGTCTCCCAGAAGTAGCGATTGCCGCGCACGATTCCGGCGTTGTTGATGAGCACGTCGGGATTGCCGACGTCGCGCCGCACCCGCTGCGCGTGCTTCGCGATCGCGCCGGGGTCGCTGACGTCGACGACGTACGACTGCACGCGAGTGATCCCGCGTGAGGCGGCGCCCAACTCGTCGACCGCGCGAGAGAGCGCGGTGACGTCGCGATCCCAGAGGGTGACGGAGGTCGCGCCCTCGGCCACCGCTCGATCGGCGAACAGGCGGCCCATGCCACCGGCCGCGCCGGTGATGAGGACCTTCGCGCCGCGCACCGTTCTCGTCATCCCCCCATTCTCGCAATCAATGCGCGGTCGCCCGTGAGCGGCGCCTGGCTCAGTCGGCGGATGCCCCGCTTCGACGCCGCACGATCTCTGCCGACATCCGGCTGATGAGGTCGTATGGCACGGGCCGGGAGTACGGGAAGTTCACCGAGTCCTTCTTCGCGCGGTACGGCTCCACCTCCGCTTCGAGGTCGCCGTCGAACACGGGCACGGGGTAGAGGCCGACGTGGTGCTTCCAGCCGGCGAAGTGGATCGCGTACCGTCCTCCGAGCATGACGGCGGCGATGCCGTAGCGGATCTTCTCCTCGGCCCCCGGCACGCTCGCGTGGATCGCCTCACGCACGGCTTGGAGCACCGGCTGTACGTCGGGAGGGAAGGAGGCGATGTACTCGTCGACCGTCTCGAATGCCACTGTCATGCTCACAGTCTGCCCCCGCTGGCGGCTCGCAGGGCGAGCAGGCCCAGGACGGTCGTCGGCACGAGTGCCACGTGGCAGAGCGCGAGCGTGACCGTGCTCGTCGCGTCGAACGCCGCGGGAAGGGTCATCAGCGGGATGGTCGTCAGCGCGAGAGCCGGGGCGACGAAGAGCGCCACGGTCACGACCCAGGGCCAGACGCGCACGAGGAGCGCGACGACGGTCATGCCGACGAGCAACGGGACGACGGTGAACCCGACGACCGTGAGCACGTCGACCTCGGCCGGGCCGGACTGCGTCGTGAACCGGAAGGATCCGCCGGCCGCGCGCCCGGCTGTAGAGATGACGACGTTGACGAGGACCGCGACCGCCACCGTCGCGGCGACGATCGCGGGACGCCCGGGCAGGCGCCGCGTGGGACGTGAGACCAGCGATTGCTGAACCATACGGTTCAGTGTAAATCACTGAACCAGATAGTTCAATGATGGTCCTGATCGTCATGCGAGCATGGACGGATGGTGACGAACGACCTGAGCCTTGTGCCGAAGTCCGTCGACGAGACCGCGGAATGGCTGCCGATCGCGATGTCGGCCTACGAAGAGGCCCGCATTGCCGCAGGCGACACCCCCGAGGCTGCGGCCATCGCCCGGCAGGCCTCCGAGGAGCAGTTCTTCCCCGACGGCACGCTCATCGACGGTCACTTCCTCTTCACGATCGTGGCCGACGGGGAGGACGCCGGATGGCTCTGGATCGGGCCCTCGAGCGACGCGTCGAGCTGGTGGGTCTGGGACATCAGGGTGCATGATGCGTTGCGGCGGCGCGGGATCGGCCGGGCCGCCATGCTGCTGGCCGAAGACGTCGCCCGCTCGCAGGGCGCGACGTCGGTGCGGCTCAACGTGTTCGCCGACAACGAGGGGGCCATCCGCCTCTACGACCAGCTCGGCTATGAGACGGCGGCGATGCACAAGCAGAAGCGGCTCTGACCCAGCCAAGCCGCCGACTCAGTCCGCGAGGCGCACGACCTCGACGCGACTCCCGGGGCCGGCAAGCACGAGCACGCGCTTGCCGGTCACGCCCTCGAGCGCGCCGGCGAGCGCTGCGGCATCCGGACCAGAACCCGGTTCGTCGAGCGAGCGCCAGACGGCGACCGACGCGCCTGTGGCATCCGCTATCGCCTGCTCGAGTGCGACGGCGTCGCCGGAGGTCACGAGGATGACCCGCCCGATCCGTCGCGCAGGCGCCAGGCCCTCGGCGGCGATCACCGAGCGGTCGCGCCGCCAGAGCGCGAAGTGGTAGCCGAACACGAGCCCGGTCGCGACGAGGAGGCCGAACGGCGCGCGCACCTCGTCGACGAGGCTGGCCGTCGTCGTGGGATCGAGCCCGAACTCGAACAGCAGGTAGCCGACCACGAGCACGGTGATGAGCGCCACGATGGCGCTGATGCCGAACACGGCGATGAGGTACACGCGGCGACCGGTGGAGCCGACCTCCGCTGCTTCGACTCGCCGGGCGGGCTTCCAGTTGAGCCACCAGACCGGTCCGCCGATGACGAGCGCGCTGATGCCGCCGAGGAGGAGCGAGCGGGTGTCGGATGCCGCGAGGGGGCTGACGAGCGCGGCGAGCGTCGCGTTGATGATGACGCCGATTCCCGACGCGGCCGCCACGAGGCCGAGACCCGACATGACGAGCGCGCCGGCACGACGCGTGCCCGCCGAGTGCCCGGCCACGATGCCGCGGTGGTAGACCCACACGAGAGCGCCGACGGATGCCGCGGCGAGCGCCGTTCCCAGTGGGCGGAGGATCTCGCTCGCCGGGTCACTCGGGTCGAAAGCGAGCCGCAGCAGCACGAAGAGCACGGTGCCGAGTCCGGCGAGCATCACGAAGCCGGCCCACAGCACGCCGATGACGACGAGCGCCACTCGGGCGAGGCCGGCGTCGAGTCGCCTGGCATCGTCGCGGAACCAGTGCCACGACCAGATCGCCGCGCCGGCCACGGCCCAGATGAGCGACTCGAGCGGCGCCTGCCACCACGTGGTGCCGGCGAACACCTGCTCGGAGGCTCGCCGAATCGCCGTGTCGAAGAGCGAACCGAGTGCGGTCACGCCGCCACCGATGCCGATGATGAGGCCGTACACCGAGGCGGTGACGACGGGCACCGTGCCCAGCCTGATCGGGCCCCTGGCCGGATGCCGCCACATCCATCGGTGCCAGGCCCACACGAGAGCCCACACCACGCCGATGGAGAAGTCCCCCGGACGCCACCCGTCGCCCACGAGCGACGACAACGTGCCCACGAGCGCCGAGGTCGCCACGACGAGCGACACCGGGTACATGAGGGCGAGGTAGAGGCCCCATGCCAGCGACGACCGCTCCGAGTCATCCGTGAGCCGGCGCCACACCACCCACCAGAGCAGCGCCGCGAGCGGCCCTCCGATGAGCATGAAGGCGAGCGACAGCGCAAGGCCCGCATTGCCGCCGGCGGTGAGCGGAGTGCCGGTCTCGAGCAGCCGCGCGAGGAGGCCGCTCAGGCCGACGGCGGCGATCGTGACCAGTACGAAGAGGAGCGTGTAGACGATGAGGCGCCGCACGGTACGTTGCGCCGAACCCGTGACCGGGCTCGGGCCCGGGCCGGGGCCGGGGCCTGGTCCGGCGGGGAGTGTCGTGGCGGTCATCACTGCACCACCTTCGGAGCGCAGACCGAGAGCGACCACGGGGCCGACTCGATGAGCCAGCCTCCGTCGGCCGCGACGAGGTCGAACACGGCCTCCTCCTCGTACTCCGACGATCCGAACAGGCCGCCGTCGTACGACGTGACCATGAGCACGTTCACGTCGGCCGAGTCGTCGCGTTCCGTGGTGGAGACGAGGGTCACCCGCATGCCGTCGACGGGGCCGATCGCCGTGCGCTCGCAGGAGTCGGCGAGCTCGGGAACCAGGTACTCCATGGCGACCGCCTCATCGCCCTCGATCACCGCGGCCGAGTAGCGCTGCACGACGCCCTCGGGCGTGGACTCGTCGAGGGGTTCGGGCTCACCGCTCGCGAACACGACGATCAGCGCCACGATCACCAGCACGCCGATCACGCCGAGGATGACGATGAGGGTGCGGTCGGGCTTCGCCACCGAGGATTCCATGCTCCACATCATGGCGCGGCGTGGCGGCCGGCGACAGCATGAATGCCTGCGCACATGGAAGCGGGGCCCTCGTCGTCGGACGCCGGCCAGCGCCGGAGACGCCAACGGAGTCCCCGTCCGGCCTGGCCGATCGGGGACTCCGTGTGCGTGAAACCTCGGTGGAACCTCCCTGGAACCTCGGGAGCCGAGGGCCTAGTAGGTCGTGAGCTCCGGGTTCGCCGCGACGAGCGCGATGCCCGCGATCACCCAGATGATGATGAAGACGAGCGACACGAAGCCGATGATGATCGCAGCGAGGGCGAGGCCGCGGCCGCGCTCACCGGTCTTCTTCACCTGGTTGAGGCCGATGAAGCCGAGCACGATCGCGATGACGTTGAAGCCGACGAGCGACAGCACGAAGGCGACGATCGAGAGGACATTCCACTTCTCGGCGGGCGCCGACTGAGCGGGGACGGGAGCGGGCGCGGGAGTAGTCATGAGGGTTCCTTGCTGTGTTTGAGATCGGCGAACTGCCGAACGCATACTGGCAGCGCTCGCGTGCCGCTGTCAATGGAAAGCGGTGCCCATGTGCCGGCGCTGTGCCGTCAGCGCCGGCCGCCCGGTCAAGCGCGACCGTGCGAACTGCGGGAGCGACGGGCGACCGCATCGAGCGCGACCGCGATGAGCACGACGGCGCCGGTCACCATGTAGCGGATCGACGAGTCGAGGTTGAGCAGGGTCAAGCCGCTCGAGATCGACTGGATGACGAGGATGCCGAGCAGCGCCGCGAACGCCGATCCGCGCCCGCCGAACAGGCTCGTGCCGCCGATCACAGCCGCAGCGATCGCGTTGAGGTTGACGTCGCCGCCGCCGCTCGATTGCGCGGCCGATGCGAGTCGCCCGGCCGCGAGCAGGCCGCCGACCGCGGCAAGGGTCGTGCACGCGATGAACGCCGACGTATAGATCGCGGTGATACGGATGCCGGAGCGCCGCGCCGCCTCCCGGTTGCCGCCGACCGCGAAGAGCGAGCGGCCCCAGCTCGTGCGGGTGAGGGCGTAGTTCGCGAACAGCACGAGCGCGACGAAGAAGACGACCATCCAGCCGACCCCCCGCGCCTGGTAGAGGTACCAGACCGCGAAGGCGAGCAGCACGGCGAGCAGGCCGGCGCGGATGAGGATCAGGCTCAGCGCGGGCGCCGAGAGGCCGGCGTTTCGGCGGATGCGGGCGCGGAGTATCCCGCCGATGAGCACCGCCGCGGCGGCGAGCGCGATGAACGCGTAGGCGAGCCATTGGGGCACGAAGGCGAGCTGGCCGAAGTAGACGAGGGGCGAGTCGAACGGCAGGTTGATCGTGCCCTTCGGGCCGAGCACGAACAGCTGCAGTCCGAGGAACCCGAGGAGCCCGGCGAGCGTGATGACGAACGAGGGCACGCCGATCCGGTTGTAGATGAAGCCGTAGGCGAACCCGATCACGACCGCGATGCCGACGGCTGCCGCGATGGCGAGCGGCAGGGGCCAGCGGTTGTCGATGAAGTTGATCGCCATGATGGCGGCGGCGAGGCCGCTCACGGATCCCACCGAGAGGTCGATCTCGCCGACGAGCAGCACGAAGACGATCCCGAGTGCGATGACGCCGACCGGGGCCGACTCCATGAGGAGGTTCGTGAGATTGCCGCTGGAGAGGAAGTACGGGTTCAGCACCTGGAAGATGGTCCAGATGATCGCGAGCCCGGCGATGACGGGCAGGAACCCGAGATCGCCACCCCGGATGCGGTCGATGCCCGCACGGATGGCGCCGCCCACGCCCGTGTCGGCACGGAGCCGCTCGTCCTGGAGGTCGGTGGGGGTCGGGCTGGGGGTGGTTGTGGTGGTCATCGTTCCGCGTCCTCGGTGGTGATGGCGTCGGTGGTCGGGGATGCCGCGTCGCCCCGGGAGCGTCGGCGCGTGACGGCGTTGTCGGTTGCGCCGGTGATGGCGGAGATGATCTCCTCGGTCGAGACGTCGCCGACCCGGAACTCGCCGTTGTTGCGGCCAAGTCGCAACACGACGACGCGATCGGCGACGGCCTTCACGTCCTCCATGTTGTGGCTGATGAGGATGACGGCATGCCCGCGTTCGCGCAGCCGCTCGATGAGGTTCAGCACCTCGGCCGTCTGCGCGACGCCGAGCGCTGCAGTGGGCTCGTCGAGGATGATGAGCTTCGGGTCGCCGAGGAGCGAGCGAGCGATCGCGACGGTCTGGCGCTGGCCGCCCGAGAGCGAGGCGATCGGGATTCGCACCGACGGGATCTTCGCCGAGAGCTGCCGCAGCAGCTCCCAGGCGCGCACCTCCATGCCCACCTCGTCGAGCCGCAACGGGCGCCGCTCGCGGCCGAGGAAGAGGTTCTGCACGACGTCGAGGTTGTCGCAGAGGGCGAGGTCCTGGAACACCGTGGCGATGCCGCGCTCGAGCGCAGCCATCGGGGTCGGCAGGGTCACCCGCTCACCGCCGAAGTCGATCGTGCCCGAGTCGGGCGCGTGCACGCCCGAGAGCACCTTGACGAGGGTGGACTTGCCGGCGCCGTTGTCGCCGACGATCGCGACGACCTCGCTCGAATCGACGTCGAGGTCGATGTCGGTGAGGGCGGCCACGGCTCCGAAGCTCTTCGAGATCCCCCGCATCGAGAGCACGGTATGGATGTTCGGGCTGGCGCCGTCCGGCGCGGCCGCGGTGTCGGTTGCGGTGCTTGCGTTCACGGGGTGACCTCTTCGTCGGTGCGATGCGGTGGGGTGTGAGTCGGGTGGGTGAATCCGCCCGGATGCCGCCCGCGACGTGCGCGGGCGGCATCCGATGTATCAGGCGATGCCGAGCGCCTCGCACGCGGCAGCGTACTCGGCGGTGCATACCTCGTCGACGGTGTAGATCTCGCCGTCGAAGATGATCTCCTTGACGTTCTCCTGCGTCACGACCTCGGGCGTGAACAACTGGGAGGGGGTGTCGAAGAGCGTCGTCTCGCCCTCGGGCGGGTTGCCCGTGAGGAAGGCGTAGGCGACTTCGGCCGCCGCCTCGGCGACGATGCGGATCGGCTTCGAGATGGTGTTGTACTGGTCGCCGGCGATGATGCGCTGGATCGCGGCGATCTCGGCGTCGTTGCCCGTGACGGGTGGCGTCGGCGTGACGCCGGCCGCCTTGAAGGCCGCGATGGATCCGCCGCCCGTTCCGTCGTTCGCCGCCACGACCCCGACGATCTGCGGGCCGAACTGCGTGATCTGGCCCGAGACCCAGTCCTGTGCCTTCTGCGGCTCCCAACCGGGGGTGTCGAACTCGGCGAGTACCTCGAAGTCGCTCGAGTCGACGCCCGTGTGGATGCCCTTCTTGATGAGCTGGGCGGCGTCGTCGGTCGACGAGCCGTTGACGATGAGCACCCCTCCGCTCGCGCCGGCCGCCGCGAGGCCTTCGACGAGCGAGGTGCTGATGAGCTCGCCGATGCCCTCGTTGTCGAATGACACGTAGTAGTCGGCGGGGGTGTCGACGATGGGGCGGTCGTACGTGATGACCGGGATGTTCTGAGACTGGGCGTTCACGACGATGGATGCCGCGGCCTTCGTGTCGACCGCGTCGAGCACGATGACCTTCACGCCCTGCGCGATCGCCGAGTCCGCCTGCTGCTGCTGCTTCGCGGGGTCGGAGTCGGCGTTCTGGTAGATGATCTCGCAGTCGGGGCAGAGCTCCTCCATCTTCGCCGTGAAGAGCGGGCTGTCCTGCTGCTCGTACCTGGTCGACGCGAGGTCGGGCATGAGGAAGGCGATCTTGCCGGATGCCGCACCGTCGCCGGTGCCGCCGGAGCCGGTGGTGTCGGCCGCACATGCTGCGAGCGCCGTGACGAGCGTGATGGACCCGAGTACTGCTGCGAGTCGCTTTTGGGATTTCTTCATTGAATCTCCTCGGTGGGTCCCCGGGGCGGGGAGGATGTCCGGTGCAAGGGCGGCCCTGTGGTGTCGCGACGCATTCACTGGGCCGTTGCCGGGAACTCTACCAAACCGCGCGTTATAACTGTCAACTTGTTTGGTAGATCGGGTTTTCGTCGATACCCGGTGCTGGTCGTTCTCTCGATCGGCTTGGTAAAGTTCGGCAGGCTCGAAGGAGGACCCATGAGTTCGAACAGCAACGGCCCGTCCTCGCGCAGCGCACGGCAACGGATGATCCTCGATCACGTGCTCACCGCCGGCTCCGCCACCGCGGCGGAGCTCGCCGAGCTCACGGGACGCAGCCTGATGACCGTGCACCGCGATCTCGAAGACCTCGCGGCCCGCCAGCTCGTGCGGAAGTTCCACGGCGGCGTCTCGGCGCTCCCGACGAGCGTGTTCGAGTCGAGTTCGGAGTTCCGCATGCACCGCCGGGCCGAGGAGAAGGCTGCGCTCGCCCAGGTCGCCCAGTCGTTCGTCGAACCGGGCATGGCCATCATGCTCGACGACTCCACGACGGTGCTCGCGCTCGCCGGACTGCTGAAGGACAAGGCTCCGCTCACGGTCGTCTCCAACTACCGGCAGGTGCTCGAGGAGCTCCGTGAAGCGCCCGACGTGCACCTCATCATGATCGGCGGGGCCTACTCGCGCACTCACGATTCGTTCATCGGCCCGCCCGACCAGACGAACCTCGAGGCCTACGCGGTCGACGTCGCGTTCCAGTCGACGTCGACGATGGACGAGCGCATGACCTACCACCAGGAGCAGGACGTCGTGAGCATGAAGCGCGTGATGCTGCAGACCGGCCGGCGCCGCGTGCTCATGATGGACGGCTCGAAGGTCGGGCACACCTCCCTCCACCGCTTCGTGCCGATCGCGGAGTTCACGGACGTGATCCTCACCGACGATGTCGACCCCGCCATGGTCGAGCGCATCGGCGACCACGCCACCGTGCACGTTGCGGCGATCCCCTCACGCGGGGTCATCCGGTGACCCTTCATCACCACCGCCCCCACCACGACTGGTAAAAATAACATCCTGCGTGTTACGCTCGGCACGATTCGACCGATGCACCATGCACGGTCTGCTGCACTGCAGGAAGGCGCGCAATGACGCACATCTTGATCGCGGGCGACCACTTCGTCACCCCTGGACTGTTCAGGGCCGCGCTCGACCGCGAGCTGCCCGAGACCGAATCGCCGCGGTACACCGAGCTCACCCTGCCGTGGCCGCACGAGCCCTTCGGCGACGTCGCGAGCGTGCACGAGGCGAGCGGCACCGTCGACGAGACGATCGCCGCACTCGACGGCGTCGACATCGCCGTGACGCAGATGGCGCCGTTCACCGAAGAGGTGTTCGCCGCCAGTCCGGCACTCCGCTTCATCGGCGTGTGCCGCGGCGGCCCTGTCAACGTCGACCTCGAGGCCGCGACGGCAGCAGGGGTGCTCGTGACCTTCGCCCCCGGACGCAACGCCCAGGCGGCGGCCGAGTTCACGATCGGCCTCATCCTCGCGGCCATGCGCGGCATCCCGATGACGGATGCCGCGCTGAAGCAGGGCGACTGGCGCGGCGACCACTACGCGTGGGAGAACGTCGGGGGCGAGCTCGGCGGCGCCACCGTGGGACTCGTGGGGTACGGCGCGATCGGTCGTATCGTCGCCCGGATCCTCCGCGCGTTCGGCGCTCACGTGCTCGCATTCGATCCCTACGCAGATCCGGCGGCGCTCGTGTCCGACGGCGTGGCGACCGTGGAGCTCGACGACCTCCTCCGGCGCAGCTCGGTCGTGAGCCTGCACGCCCGGCTCACGAGCGAGACCCGGCACCTCATCGATCGGCGCGCACTCGACCTGATGCCCGAGGGCGCCGTGCTCGTGAACTCGGCCCGCGGAGGCCTTCTCGACTACGCCCCGCTCCCCGAGCTGCTGCGCTCCGGGCGCCTCGGCGGGCTCGCCCTCGACGTGTACGACGTCGAGCCGCCCCCCGCCGACTGGCCGCTCTTCAGCGCCCCGAACGTCGTCGTGTCGCCGCACCTCGCGGGTGCCACCCGCCAGACGGCGATGCGCGCGGCCGACATCGTCGCGGGCGACGTCGCCGACTTCGTCGCCGGCCGCACTCCAGAGCACCTCGCCAATCCCGCGGTGCTCGAGCGGCTGCGGCCAGGAGTCGCGCGATGACGACCGCCACTACGGGCACGACCCCCACCGCCGCCACCCTGTGCGTCGACGCCGGCACGACGCTCATCAAGGCCGTCGTCTTCGACGATGCCGGCCGGGAGCTCGTCGTCACGCGGCGCACCACCGCGATCCGCTCCCCGCGTCCGGGCTGGTCCGAGCAGGACATGCACGAAGTGCTCGGCGCGGTGCTCGAGTGCGTCGAGGAGGCCGCACGCCAGTCGCCCCTGCCGATCGACGCGCTCGCCCTCACCGCCCAGGGCGACGGCGCCTGGATGCTCGATACCGCGGGCCTCCCGGTCGGGAACGCCGTGCTGTGGAACGACGCGCGCGCGCACGACGTCATCGATCGATGGACTCGCGACGGCGTGCTCGAGGCGGCGTTCCGCACCAACGGCTCCCTCGGCAACCTCGGCCTGCCGCACGCGATCCTCGCGTGGACCCGTGCGAACGACCCGTCGGCGCTCGACGGCGTCGCCGAGGTCACGACGTGCGGCAGCTGGATCTTCGGTTCGCTCACGGGAACGCACGGGCTGCACGCGTCGGAGGCATCCGCGCCGTGGCTCGACATCGCCACGGGAACGATCTCCGACGACCTCCTCGAACTCTATGGACTCACCGACGTGCGATCGCTCGTGCCCGCGGTGCTGCACGACGACGAACTCACCCAGCCGCTCCTGCCCGAGATCGCCGAGCGACTCGGCCTCCCCGCAGGCATCCCCGTGACCCTTGCCGCCTACGACGTCGTGTCGACGGCCTTCGGCGGCGGCTCGGTCGCACCGGGCTCGGCGTTCTGCATCCTCGGCACGACGCTCTGCACGGGCATCCTCCTCGACGCCCCCGACACCACCGGCGAACCCTCGGGGCTCACCCTCCTCGACGGTCGCGCTGATGCCGTCGTACGGGCGTTCCCGACGCTCGCGGGCACGGGCGTCATCGAGTGGATGCGCGCGCTCCTCGGCCTCGCCGACGCCGCCGAGCTCACCACCCTCGCGGGCGAAGCGGAGCCCGGGGCATCCGGGGTGCGCGTCTGGCCGTACTTCTCTCCGGCCGGCGAGCGGGCGCCCTTCCTCGACCCGGCCGCACGCGGCGTCATCGCGGGCATGTCGTTCGAGCACACCCGGGCCGACCTCGCGCGAGCCACGGTGGAAGGGCTCGCGCACGTCATCCGCGACTGCCTCGCGGCATCCGGCGCATCGCCGTCGGAGCTCGTGCTCTCGGGCGGAGGCTCAGCGAGCGACCTCTGGTGCCGGAGCATCGCCGACATCACGGGCGTGCCAACGCGGCGCGTCGACGGCACCCAGGTGGGCGCGAAGGGCGCGCTGCTCGCCGCGCTCGTGGCCTCGGGTCGCTACTCCTCGCTCGCCGACGCAGCGGACGCGCTCGTCGCGACGAGCGGGATCTTCGAACCGGATGCCTCACGCCGCGCGTTCTTCGACGAGCGCCACGACGACTTCCTCGCCACCCGCGCTGCACTCGCTGAGCGGTGGACCGCCTGGGCCGCGGAGCCGCGCCGTTGAGCGAGCCGGCCTGGGTTGGCGTCGATCTCGGCACGCAGAGCGTGCGTGCGATCGCCCTTGACGACGAGGGCCGCAGCCTCGCCTCGGCGTCGTCGCCGCTGCGCAGTTCGCGGCACGGCGGCCGGCACGAGCAGGACGCCGAGCAGTGGTGGTCGGCCATCGTGTCGGTGCTCGGCGACGTGACCTCGCAGCTGCCGACCGGGGTGGAAGTGCGAGCGGTCGCCGTCTCGGGAACCTCGGGCACCGTGGTCCCGGTCGACGCCGCTTCCGGCCGCGCGACCGGACCGGCCGTCATGTACGACGACCGCCGGGGCGCGCCGCACCTCGACCGGGTGGCGGCCGCGGGGTCCGCCGTCTGGACCCGACTCGGCTACCGCATGCAGGCGTCGTGGGCGCTGCCCAAGCTCCTGGCCATGCTCGAGGAGGGCGCGCTGCCGCGGGGCAGCGCGATCGCCCACCAGCCCGACGTGATCACGAGCCGGCTCGCGGGGCACCCGATGCCGAGCGACCTGAGCTCGGCCCTGAAATCGGGTGCCGACCTCGATACGGTCTCCTGGCCGATCTCGGTGTTCGAGGAGCTCGGCCTCGACGTCGAGCGGATGCCGCAGCTCGCGCCCTCAGGCGCGCTGGTCGGCGAGGTGAGCGACGCCGCCTCGCGCGAGACGGGCCTGCCCGCCGGCTGCGCGATCGTGGCCGGCATGACCGACGGCTGCGCCGCCCAGATCGCCGCCGGAGCACTCGCGCCGGGCGCCTGGAACTCCGTGCTCGGGACGACCCTCGTGCTGAAGGGCGTGGCGCTCGAGCGCCGCGTCGACCCGAGCGGTGCCGTGTACTCGCACCGCGCGCCGTTCGGCTCCGGCTGGTACCCGGGCGGCGCCTCGAGCACGGGCGCGGGAGCGATCTCGGCGTGGCTGCCGGGCCGCGACCTCAACGCGCTGACGGGGGCCTTCGACGCCGGTGCTCCGCCGCCCGTTGCCTACCCGCTCGTCGGGAGCGGCGAGCGATTCCCGTTCGTCTCGTCTCACGCCGAGGCCTTCCTGCCGGGCGACGGTGATGACGCCTCGCTGTTCGCGGCGATCCTGCACGGGGTCGCGTTCGTCGAGCGCCTCGCCTTCGATCTCCTCGCCGCGACGGGTTACGACGTGAACGGACCCGTGCTCGTCACGGGCGGGGGCGCGCGCAATCCCGTGTGGACGCAGCTCCGTGCCGATGTGCTCGGCCGGCCCGTGCACCTGCCCGAGCACGGCGAGGGCGCGGCCGGGATGGCCGTGCTCGCCGCCGCGGGCGCCACCGCCGCTTCAGACGCAAGCACTCGTGCAAGCGCAGGCGCGACCTCCGACGACCCGCTTGCAGCAGCAGCGGAACGGATGCTCCGGCCGCCGCGCATCGTGCCCGCCGCCGCGGATCGACACGAGCGCCTGATGCCCGCGTACAACCGGTTCGTCGACGAGCTCGACGCGCGCGGCTGGATCGGCGCGGAGCTCGCGGCATCCGCACGGGAACGGAGCATCCGATGACGACCGTTCACCTCGCACGCCACGGCGAGACGACCTGGCACGCGGAGAACCGCTACGCGGGTTCGAGCGACGTGCCCCTCACCCCTCTCGGCCGGGAGCAGGGGGCCGCGCTCGCCCGGTGGGCCGCGGAAGCCGGCATCGACGTGGTGGCGACCTCCGACCTCTCGCGAGCGGTCGAGACGGGCGACGCGGCCGCGAAGCTGCTCGGCGTCGACCTCGTGATCGATGCCCGGCTGCGCGAGGTCGACTTCGGTTCCGGCGAGGGCCTCACGCGCGCCGAGATGACCGAGCTCTTCCCCGAGCAGCTCGCCGCGTTCGTCGCCGCACCGGCCTCATCGCCGCTTCCGGGTGGCGAACCCGGCGCGGCGGCGGTCGCGCGCGGGCTCGACGCCGTCGCCGGGCTCACGCGGGTCGCCGGTGCCGACGGCACGGTGCTCGTGGTGGCGCACTCGACGCTCATCCGGCTCGTGCTGTGCTGCGTGCTCGGGCTGCCGCTCGACGAGTACCGGAGGCGCTTCCCCGGTCTCGCGAACACCGCCGTGACCACGGTCGAGCTTCCGTCGGCCGCCGACGCCGCCGCGCTCGTCGAACGAGGGGCGCTCATCAGGTTCAACGTGCCCCTGTGAGACTCGGCCGCGAATCACCTCGATCGGCGACACGACAGCCACTCGCGCACATGGACGGGCGCGGTGTCATCATCGACACACCGCGCCCGTCAGCGGGAGATTCCCGATCGCCGGTCAGCGTGGGCCTCCGAGTGGCGACAGGTAGTCGTCGACGGGCACCGGTGCGCTGCCCTTCAGCTCGCGCTTCGCTGCATCGCTCCATGCCTCGGCGTACTCGCTGAGGCGCGCGCCCTGCATCTCTGCAGCGGTCACGCTGGCAGCTGCGTATGCCTCCGCGTACGCGCTGAGACGCCTGCCCTGCGTGTCTGCTGCACTCTCGGCGACCGGTGCGTTTCCCTTCAGCTCGCGCTTCGCTGCGTCACTGAACGGCTGCTCGACCGTGGTCGGTGCGCTGCCCTTCAACTCACGGATCGCCTCGGCGCTGAACGGCTGCTCGACCGTGGTCGGTGCGCTGCCCTTCAACTCACGGATCGCCTCGGCGCTGAACGGCTGCGACGAGAAGGCGTCCTTGTCGATGACGTGGCCACGTGCGAGACCCATGGCCGCGGCGTTGGCCAGCGGCTTCAGGTTGTCGTTCACCTGGCTCTCCACGGCTGCTCCAGCGCAACCGCTCAGGAGTACTGCGAGCGACCCGATGACGAGCACCGGTGCCGCTTTCCTTGTGTTCATGGTTCCATTCCTTTCGAGTGGGATGCCCTGAAGGTATGCGCGACGCGGGCGCGCGGAATCCGGGGAGCCCCGGCCCTCGACCTCGGAATTTTCCTGAGACTTCCTCAGTGTCGACGCCGCGCGACCACTCCGAACAGAGCCTCCCCACCCTGAGAGCCCTCGCGCGGCGCGGGCGTTGCGCGGAGCGGCGAAGTCCGCCGCGAAATCCTGCGTGCGCGCAAGAAGGCTGCACCGGGCCGCAACACATCGCGGGAAGCTTGCACCTAGCCTTGATGCAGGGCCGATCGGCCGCATCACCCCGCATCGCGCCGCACGCGCGGGCACGCAACCGGGAACGGAGGTTCACATGTCGAGCACCACCAGTGTCGACGCCATCATCGGCGAACCCGAGGTTCTCGAAGACGAGATCACGGCCACGCAGCTCGCCCTCGCCGAGGGCGTCGAGCACGACCCGGCATGGCTCCGCCTCAAGGAGTCGGCGACCGCGCTGCAGGCGCTGCAGGTGAA
This sequence comes from Agromyces albus, assembly GCF_030815405.1. Classification (NCBI taxonomy): domain Bacteria; kingdom Bacillati; phylum Actinomycetota; class Actinomycetes; order Micrococcales; family Microbacteriaceae; genus Agromyces; species Agromyces albus. The sequence goes on from NZ_JAUSWX010000001.1 coordinate 3,453,367, forward strand.
AGACGGCTCGGTTCCCGACGAGGGCGACCGGCCCGCGGCATCCGACCTCGTCGACGCCATCGTCGAGTCGATCCAGGCGCTCGCACCGCGATTCCCGCACCAGGCGGCGTACGTCGCGGCATCCGTGCAGGACTTCCGGCGCTGGCAGGCCGGGGGTCTCGGCGTGCCCGACTTCCTCGACTCGCTCCAGGAGTTCCAGCCGCAGCGGCATCGCATCGACGGCATCCGTCATCTCGTGGTCTTCCCCATGTACACGCAGAACGGGTCGACCGACCGGCACGTCGAGGCACTCGTGGTCGAGACGATCTGGCCCGAGTTCATCGCCGCGCTCGAGGCGGGCGACTACTCGAACAAGCTCTTCGTGAGCCTTCGCTTCGTGGACTTCACGCCTGGATACGACACCAACTCGGCGGTGCTCTTCCCCGAGACCGTCGCGATGCGCGAGATTCCCGCGTTCACGTGGGGGGCGATCTTCCAGGATCGCGAGGCCGCGCGGTACCGTACCGTCGTGCGCGCGGCATCCGAGATCACGAAGCTCGACGTTCCCGACGACGCTGCGCGCCTGCTCGACGACCAGGAGCTCGCCGAGCGCACGTTCGTGATGTGGGACATCATCCACGACCGCACGCACATGCGCGGCGACCTGCCGTTCGACCCGTTCATGATCAAGCAGCGCATGCCGTTCTTCCTCTACTCGCTCGAGGAGCTGCGGTGCGACCTCACCGCGTTCCGAGAGTCGGTGAAGATCACGCGGGCCCTGCGCGCCCGCGTCGCCGGGGGCGAGACGCTCAGCGCGCTCGAGGGCGAGATGCTCGAGCACGCGACCCTCGTGCAGTACGCCGTGATCTTCGACCGGATCTTCCGGTTCGCGATCACGGGCTCGCGCGTGCGCAACTACGACGGGCTCGGCGGGCAGCTGCTCTTCGCGTGGCTGCACCAGAAGGGCGTGCTCGAGTGGACGGATGTCTCGCTGAGCTTCGACTGGGACGCCGTGCCCGACGCCGTCGTGGCGCTCGGTGACGCGATCGACGAGCTGTACTGGAAGTCGATCGACCGCCCGAAGACGGCGCACTGGCTCGCAGCGTACGAACTCGTGCGCAGCGTGCTGACGCCGAATCCGGCGTCGGTGTGGGCCGCCGGCCTGCCCCGCGAGGTGCTCGCCGGCCCGCCAAAGGGCTACACCGACCTCGTGATGGACGACGAGTTCCCGCTCTCGATGTTCTACGAGGCGCTCGACAAGAAGATGAAGCCGGTCATCGAGTCGACCGTCGGCATCACGGGATCGCGGGCCGATGGCTGAGGTGGGCGTGACCGGTCGCACGGTGCTCGTCACCGGAGCGACCGGCGCGTCCGGCCGCATCGTCGTTCGCGCGCTGCTCGACGCGGGCGCGCGAGTCATCGCGATCGGCAGCGATGAGGACCGCCTCGGCGCCCTCGAAGACGAGCTGCCCGGCGCCATCGGTGAGCACGCCGATCTCACCGACGTCGACGACGTGCTCGAGCTCGCGATGCGCGTGCACGCCAGGGTGGGCGACATCGACGGGATCATCCACCTCGTCGGCGGATGGCGCGGTGGCGGCGGCATCCCGGGCCAGAGCGACGAGGACTACCGATTCCTCGAGCGCTCGTTCACCGCGCTGCGGCACGTGAGCCGGGCATTCTGGGACGACCTGCTCGCCTCCCATGCCGGTCGCATCGCGATCGTCTCCTCGACGACGGTCGCCGCTCCCACCGCGGGCGGGGCGAACTACGCCGCCGTCAAGGCCGCGAGCGAGTCGTGGATGCGATCGCTCGCGCACGGTTTCACGGCGGCCGGGGAGGGGGGCGGCGCGACGGCCGCGGCGGTCACGTTCCGCGTGCGCGCGCTCGCGGGGCTCGAAGACCGGCTCGCGACCTCCGTCGTCGACCTCTGGCGAGCGGATGCCGCGACGCTCAACGGAACCGTGACGGAACTCACCGCCTGACCCGGGACGCTCGTCGCGGCGGCTCAGCTCGCGCCGGCCGAAGCGTGCACGGCGTAGCCCCAGCAGCCGGCGTCTTCCCAGCGGTAGTCGTCGCCCGTTCCGGTGTTGCCGTCGAGCGCGAGCTCCCACGCTGCGGCCTGCGCCTCGGTGAGGCCGGTCGGCATGCCGGGGTGGGTGCCGGTCGAATGATCGGTGTTCCACCATTCCCACATGACGTAGCCCTGGCCGGCACCGGCCATGCAGTCGCGCACGAGCCGCTGAAACGCGAGCCACGCCTCCTGCTCGGCCTCGGACGGAGTCGCCTCTGGGGCGGCGTCGGGATCGGGAGTGCCGTCGAGATCGGGCGTCGGAGTCGGCGCGGGCGTGGGCGTCGGGGTCGGGGTCGGGGTGGGCTCCGGAGTCGGCGTCGGAGTCGGCTCAGGAGCCGGAGCCGGAGCCGGCGTCGGCTCGGGGCTCGGCGGTGCAGCGTCGTCGGTGTCCGCCTCGTCGACGGGCGCAGCCGCGTCGGGAGCGACCTCGCCGTCAGGGCCCTCGACGACGCCGAATCGGTCGGTCGCCACGGGAGCCGGCTGCACGTAGCGGGCGTCTTCACGGATCGGCGCGCCAGTCGTGGCTGCAGCGACCCCCACGAACACCGCGCCGATGAGCAGGGCCATCGCGGTGACGCTCGCCAGCATGACCTTTCGCACCGCGCACCCCCAAGTTCGCCTGCACCGGTCGGCCCCTCGGCCGTTCGGCGTGTCCGGTCATGTTACACGGTTGACCCGCGAACGGGGGGCTTGACGGTGACGCGGACGTGAACGGCGACGGTCAGGCGGATGACGCCGGCGGCGCCCCTGGGGCGGCATCGGGGGCGGCATCGGGCGCGGCATCGGATTCGGGCTCCGACGCGACGCCGGTCGAGACATCCGACGCCGATCCCTGCCGCCGGCTCGCGATCAGGAACGGCACCGCGATGAGGTCGATGAGCCCGCCGATCAGGAGTGATCCCGGGTAGCCGTAGACGTCGGCCGAGCGCCCGAGCACCGGCTGGATCACGACGCCGCCCGCGCTGCCGAGGAGCGAGTCGAACGAGAGCACCGTCGCCCGATGGCTCGATGGGATCATGTCGTTCAGGTAGGCCTGCCGCACCGGTCCGGCCGCGGCGAACACGAGGCCCCACAGCGCAAGCAGCACGATCGCGACCCAGAAGCTGCGGTTCAGGCCCAACACCACGAGGATCAACGCGCTCGAGATGGTGGCGATGATGATCGTCGTCGTGCGCTTGCGGAACAGGCGGCGCACGCTCGGCGCGAGCCATCCGCCCGCGATCTGTGCGCCGGCGACGATCGCGGCGGCGAGACCGGCGATGGAGTAGGCGCCCTCGTCTCCCCAGAGCTCGAGCAGGTACGGCTGCAGCGCATAGAACACGTAGATGCCGACGCCAGCGCTGAAGCACGACGCGAGCATCACGTAGCGCACCGGCGGGTTGCCGAGCCCGTGCCTGACGGATGCCTGGAACACCTCGCGCGTCGCCCGCAGCGGGTTGGCCCGCCCGGCTGGCGTGAAGCCGAGGTCTCTCATGACGACGGCGGCGACGATGAACATCACGATGAGAATGCCCGCGCGCACGAGGAACGGCACGCCGAGGTCGGTCACCTGCGCGAGCACTCCGCCCAGCACCGAGCCGCCGAGCATCGCCGCGCCGGATGCCGCCTGGCCGCGGCCGAACACCTTCTCGAGGCTGCCACGGTAGCCCGTGGCGTGCAGCGCGTCGACGAGCCACGCCTCGACCGCCCCCGAGAAGAACGTGAAGCCGAGCCCGAGCAGCACCGAGACGACCGCCCAGGCCCAGAACGGCGCCGACACGACCCACATCAGGTAGTAGAGGAAGGTCGTCACGGACAGAGTCACGGTGCCGAGCAGGTACGACACGCGCCGGCCCCAAGTGTCGGCGACCACGCCCGTCGGCACCTCGAAGAGCACCATGCCGACGGTGAAGAACGCGTTGGCGGCGAAGGCCTCGAGATTCGTGAGGCCCGCATCGAGGAGGAACAGCGTGTTGATTCCCCAGATGAAGGATGCCGCGAGCGTGTTGCCGACCAGGAGCGTGAAGTAGATCGACTGCACGCGGCGGGCGGCCGGGTTGGGCGCGGCGGGCGCGGCGGATTGGCTCATGTGCTCCCCCGACGGCTCATGGATTCATCTTGCTCGACTCGACGCGTCACGCCAAGAGGCGCGGCGTGCGTCACGCGCGCGCCGCGGCCGGGTCTCCGCCGCGCGACGGATCCGCTCGGGTGACACCCGCCGATACCGTTGGATCATGTCCGAAATCGCGGCATCGCCCGTCATCGACGGGGTCGAATGGGTGCGCCCCCGCCCGGATCGCCTGGGGCTCCGCCGCGATCTCGTGGTCGCGCTCGTGCTCGCCGCCGGCACGGCCGGGAGGGTCGTGCTCTATCGCGCCACCGGCTTCGGCGAGGGCGCGCCGTGGTGGGGGTCGGCGCTCTGGGTCTGGAACCTCATCTTCTACTCGGCCGTACAGGACTACCTGCCCGAGCTCTCGCGCGGCGGCGACGGGCCGCTCTCGCCGTACCTCGCCTACGGGCTCATCAATGTGATCACCAACCTGCTCTCCTTCGGCGCGTGCTCGGCGGTCTGGTGGCGCGGCTGACAAAGCGCCTCCTGCCGAAATGCAGGGGATTCAGCGCCATGACCCCCTATTCAGCACCTATGACACGGATTCCCCTGCGTTCGGCGGGCGAGGCGATCTCGGGCCGTCGCGATTCAGTCGAGGCCGATGTCCTGCAGGGGGGCGGTGCGCTCGCTCGGAGAGTCGCCCGTGTTGACGGTGCCCTGCGGCTCGATGAGCAGCGCCGAGACCTCGCCGTCGGCGCGCGGGCAGTGCTCGACGCCCCGCGGCACGACGTACACGTCGTTCGGTCCGAGCTCGACGTCGCCGTCGCGGAGCTGGATGGTGAGGCGGCCAGAGATCACGAGGAAGAGCTCGTCGGTGTCGGGATGCGAGTGCCAGGTGAACTCGCCCTGCGCCTTGAAGACCTTCACGTCGTAGTCGTTCACGGTCACGAGCCGGCGCGGAGCCCAGTGCTCGGTGAACGCGTCGAGGGTCGCGGTGAGGTTTCGCACGTCGGAGTTTCGCAGCTCGGAGCTCATGCACCCATTGTGCGCCGAGGGTTGACGGAGCCGGCATCCCGCGTTACGTTTAAGGAAATCCTTACATAAGGAGTTGCTTACCTTGGCCGATTCGCCCGACGAGCTCAGCCGGGTGTTCCAGGCGCTCGCCGATCCGACGCGACGCGAGATCCTCTCGCGCCTCCGCGACGGCTCGATGACCGTCGGCGCACTCGCCGAGCCCTTCGCGATGAGCCGCCCCGCGATCTCGCAGCACCTCAAGGTGCTCGAGCGGGCAGGCCTCATCGAGCGCACCGCCTCGGCACAGTGGCGCACGTGCACCCTTCGCACCGAACCGCTCGACGAGGCATCCGCCTGGGTCGATCGCCACCGCGGCGAGTGGGCCGAGCGCTTCGACCTGCTCGATGAGCGACTCCGCGAACTGAAAGGGAAGACGGATGCCTGAACAGACCGCCACGAGCGAGCAGCAGTTCACCATCACGCGGGTCTTCGACGCACCCCGCGCGGCCATCTGGCGGGCGTGGACCGATCCCGACGAGGCCGCCACGTGGTGGCACCCTCGAGGGGTCACCACTCCACGCGAATCGGTCGAGATCGACGTGCGCCCCGGAGGCCGCTACCGGTACACGATGATCGCACCCGACGGCACCGAGTACCCAACCGCGGGCGTCTACCGCGAGGTCGTCGAGCCCGAGCGACTCGTCTTCACGTGGGGGTCGCCCGGCGATGCCGACGACGTCGCACCGCTCATCACGGTGACCCTCGCCGAGCTCGGCGACCGAACGGAGATGACCTTCCACCTCGACGGCATCGCGGGCGTGCCCGGCGACGAGAACGTCTACGACGGCTGGAGCGAGGCGTTCGACGTGCTCGTCGAGCGGCTCGACGAAGGAAGGCAAGGCTGATGGGACGCCTCATCGTCGAGCAGGTCGTCACCGCCGACGGCTACGCGTCCGACCTCGAGGGTGGCATCGAGTTCTTCGAGGCGCTCGTGCGGCCCGGCGAGAACGGCGAGGTCGACCTCAACGACGCCGAGCAGCTCGACTACGTCTCGCAGGCCGACGCGATCCTCTTCGGCGCCACGACCTACCGCATGTTCGCCGACTACTGGCCGGCGGTCGACCCGAAGGTCGAGCAGGTCGCAGAGCTCATCAACCGGCTGCCGAAGTTCGTGGTCTCGAACACGCTGACGGAAGCGCCGTGGGGCGACGGACGAATCGAGATCCTCCGCGGCGACGGCGCCGAGGCCGCCGCCGCACTGAAGGAGCGCTTCAAGGCCGTCATCGTGTGGGGAAGCCTCACCCTCGCCGACGCGCTGCTTCGCGCAGGACTCGTCGACGAGCTGCACCTGCGCATCGTGCCGGTGCTCCTCGGCGACGGCCGCTCGTTCATCCCGGCCGACGTCGGCGACCGCCGGCTCGAGCTCGACCACGTCGAGGCGAGGCCGGGCGGCGTCGTCAGCCTCCGCTACGTCGTGCGCTGAGTCGACGCGGGGTCGGATGCCTCGGGCTCGCCCTCCGGCTCCCCGGCCTCGCCCTCGACATGCGTCTCGCCCTCCGGCTCCTCGGGCTCAGCGCCCTGGTACTCCGCCGACAGCAGGCGGTAGGAGCGCGTGCCGAACGCGATGAGGGCCATCGCGACCATGATGAGCCCGGAGAAGAAGAACACGAGCGCGATGCCGCGGGCGTCACCCTCGCCGAGCAGCCATCCCCAGGTCGCTCGCCCGTCGGCGGAGTCCATGTAGGGGATGATCCAGAACTGGGCGATGGGGGCGATGAGGAACGCCGTGATCGGCGCGGCCGCCGCCTCGAACGCCTGCGCGAAGCCGAAGACGCGGCCCTGGCGACGGAACGGCACGACCTTCTGGATGACGGTCTGCTCGGCCGCCTCGACCACCGGGATCAGCGTCATGTAGAGCCAGATGCCGAGCGCGTACAGCAGCCACCACTCACGGATGGTGAACAGCGCACCGAGCAGCCCCATGATGACGACGACGAGCAGCATCGTGCGGATCGGGTTGCGACCCAGCCCCCATTTCGCGATCACGAGTCCACCGATGATGAACCCCGTCGCGGTGACGCCGAGCACGACACCCCACGCCTCCACCGGGAAGAGCGTCAGGCCGTACGGGTCCATCAGTGCGATGTAGACACCGCCGATGAAGTTGTTGAAGGTCGAGAACAGGATGAGGGCGAACAGTCCGGGCGCGGCCCGGATCGCGGAGATGCTGCCCTTCAGGTCGATCGGCGGCGGCCGCTCGCCATCGGCGACCGGGTGGTCCTCGGGAATGCGAACGAAGAACAGGTGCACGAGCGCGACGAGGGTCGCCGCGATTGCGATCGCGAGGGTCCAGCCCATGCCGACGAAGCCGATGGCGAGCCCGCTGAACACGCTCGTGACGATGAACGCGAGCCCCTGAACCGTGCCGACCATGCCGTTCGCGTTCGCGTGCCGCTCCTCGGGCACGAGCAGGGTGACTGTGGTCGACAGCGCGATGTTGCGCATGTTCTCGACGACCGAGCCGAAGAGGATGATGCCGGAGAACAGCCAGAACCACGGCCCGCGGAGATCGACGAGCGTGGATTCGGGATGCGCCAGGTACAGGAGCCCGGCCACGATGAACGAGCCGAGGGTGATGACGCTCGAGAGCACCATGACCCGGTGCTTGCGGTGGCGGTCGACGATCGTGCCGAAGAGGATCGAGAACACGGCGATGAGGAGCATGTACGCACCGCCGATGATGCCGGTCGCGAGCACCGAGCGGGTCTCGAGGTACACCCAGAACGTGAGCGCGAACCAGAGGAAGCTCGTCGTGACGTTCGCGATCATCGTGTTCGCGAGCACGTGCAGGAACATCCGCATGCCGCCCGGCGGAGGCGACACGGCGGTAGACGACGTGGGGGTCGACGTCGATGTCGACGCTTCCCCCGCCTCGGATCCGTTGAATCCGTTGGTCACCGTGCGATCCTAACCAGCGGCAGCGACATCCGGAAGCCCCCTCCGCGTCCGCTGCGCGACGCCGCGCGACGGAGCACGACGGAGCACGAGAACCCATCGTGCGGCGGATGCCCCGGCCACGCGGCATCCGTAGCGTGGAGCCATGCTCGAACTCCATGACGTCAGCAAGCGCTACGGCGACCGGCCCGCCCTCGATGCGGTGAGCTTCACCGCCGGCGACGGCCGCCTCACGGGATTCGTCGGCGGCAACGGCGCCGGCAAGACCACCGCGATGCGCATCATCCTCGGCGTGCTCGCCGCCGACTCGGGCAGCGTCACCCTCGGCGGCATGCCGCTCGGCGAGTCGCTCTCGCTCGGCAACCAGCAGCGCGCGCAGATCGCGGCGGCGCTCGTGCATCGCCCAGAGGTGCTCGTGCTCGACGAGCCGTTCTCCGGGCTCGACCCGATGGCCGTCGAGACGGTGCAGGGCGTGCTCGCCGACGTCGCGGCATCCGGCGCCCCAGTGCTCTTCTCGTCGCACCAGCTCGACATCGTCGAGGCGACGAGCAACTCGCTGCTGAAGACGGGTGCGCGTGTGAAGCTCGCCGAGGCGCTCCGCGGCTGAGCGGATGCCGGCGGGTGGGAGGATGGTTCGGTGACCGAGCAGCTCCATGACACCGCCGTCCGCGGCTTCGCCTCCGACAACTACTCCGGGGTGCACCCCGAGGTGCTCGCCGCGATCGCCACGGCGAACGGCGGGCACCAGGTGGCCTATGGCGAAGACGTCTACACCGACCGCCTGCAAGAGGTGTTCGCGCAGCACTTCGGCGAGGGCGTCGAGGTCTTCCCCGTCTTCAACGGCACGGGCGCGAACGTCACGGGGCTCCAGTCGATGCTGCCCCGCTGGGGCGCGGTCATCAGCGCGACCACCGCGCACATCAACTCCGACGAGGGCGGGGCGCCCGAGCGCGTCGGCGGCATCAAGCTGCTCACGGTGCCGACGCCCGGCGGCAAGCTCACCCCCGAGCTCATCGACCGCGAGGCGTGGGGCTGGGGCGACGAGCACCGCGCGCAGCCGCTCGTCGTGTCGATCACGCAGACCACCGAGCTCGGCACGGCCTACACGGCCGATGAGATCCGCACGATCGCCGACCACGCGCACGAGCGCGGCATGAAGCTGCACATGGACGGCGCCCGCGCCTCGAACGCCGCGGCATCCCTCGGCCTCCCCCTGCGCGCCTTCACGCGCGACGCCGGCGTCGACGTGCTGAGCTTCGGCGGCACCAAGAACGGCGCGCTCGGCGCCGAGGCGATCGTGGTGCTGAACCCCGAGGCATCCGAGGGCCTGAAGTTCCTGCGCAAGCTCAACATGCAGCTCGCGTCGAAGATGCGGTTCGTCTCGGCGCAGCTCATCACGCTGCTCGAGGGCGACCTCTGGCTCGAGAGCGCCGGGCACGCGAACGCGATGGCGCGGCGCTTGCGCGACGCGCTCGATGCGGGCATCGCCGCCGGCGACCTGCCCGGCCTCGGCTTCACGCAGCAGACCCAGTCGAACGGCGTGTTCGCGACGCTTCCGGCCGGCGTCGCCGACCGGCTTCGCGAGCGTGGCTTCCGGTTCTACGACTGGGATGCCGCGAAGGGCGAGGTGCGCTGGATGTGCTCGTTCGACACGAGCGAGGCCGACATCGACGCGTTCGTCGCCGGCATCCGCGAGGAGCTCGCGCGCGCGTAAGCGGCTTGGGCCCGCGAACGGGCGCCCTCGCCTGAGAATATGCATAATCATGGAATAGCGGATGCCACGGCACGTTGCATCACGCGGGACGATGGCGCCCCGGCACCCGTTCATCCCCATGAAAGCTGTGATCGCATGACGCTCATCACCGATGTCACCTCCCGCAACGCCCAGACCGAGGCCCCGCTCATCACCCCGCTCGTCGAGCGCTGGAGCCCGCGCGCCTACGACCCGACCGCCGAGGTCGACCCCGCCGTGATCCGAACGATCCTCGAGGCCGCGCGCTGGGCGCCGTCGGCGAACAACACCCAGCCGTGGCGCTTCATCGTCGCGCGTCGCGGCAGTGACGCGTTCACCACGGTGCACGACGCGATGGCGGGCTTCAACAAGGCGTGGGCCGACTCGGCCGCCGTGCTCATCGTGAACGTCGCCGAGATCATCGACACCGAGGGCGAGGCACGCCCGTGGGCCCGCTACGACCTCGGCCAGGCGGTCGCCCACCTCACGGTGCAGGCGCAGCACGAGGGCCTGCACACCCACCAGCTGGGCGGGTTCGACGCCGCGAGGCTCCACGCCGAGTTCGACCTCGACGCGCGCTTCGAGGTCGTGTCGATCACCGCGATCGGCGTGCTCGGCGACCTCGACACCCTGCCCGACGTACTGCGCGAGCGCGAGGTCGCGCCGCGCCTGCGCAAGCCGCTCGAGGAGCTCGTGCTCGCCGGCGAGTGACGGCGGGCGTTTCCGAAGCGCTCGCCGGCAACGCAACGGGCCGGCCTCCGAAGAGACCGGCCCGGTCGGTGTGCGTCAGCGGATGCCGCGGATCAGCGTCCGATCGCAGCGAGCGCGTTCACGATGCCGTCGCCGAAGAAGCCGTTCTTCGTCGGCCCGCCCTCGCAGGTGTGCGTCGTCGTGGCGGTCGCACCGGTCGGCAGGTGCCGCACGTACGTGAAGGCCGCCGGGTCGGGGCACGCCGTGTCGACGGCCGTCGAGAGCAGGATCGACTCGGTCTTCGCGGGCGACAGCGTCGTGCCGCCGTGCGCCTTGTCGAACTTGCCGTACTGCCCGACGATGAGCGCGGCGACACCCGCAGCGTGCGGAGAGGCCATCGACGTTCCCTGCAGGTACTGGTAGTACGCGCAGGTCTCGCCCGAGGCGTCGCAGTTCTTCACCGCCCACGGAACGACGACGTCGCCGTTCTCGTCGATCGCGCCCTCCTCCTCAGCGAGAGCGGCCGGGTAGGCCGCGAGGATGCCGCCGGGGTACTGGCGGGTGCCCTCGGCGTTGTCGTACACATCACCGCCGGGAGCGGCGACATCAACGTACCCGTTCCCGTAGTCGGAGTAGTAGGCCTTGCGGTCGCTCTGGCCCGTGCTGCTCACCGTGATCACGCCTTCGCCCTCGCTCGGCATCGAGATGCACGAAGCCGGGTCGAGCAGGTCACGCGTGTACGCGACCTCGCCGGGTTCGCTCGCGAAGTCGGGGCTCGAGGAATCCGAGATCGCCTTGGTGTAGTCCGTCGCGCCGTTCCCGGCCGCCGATACCAGCGTGACACCGTGATCGCGCGCGTAGTCGAGGGCGCGCTGCATGGCGGTGATGATCGTCTGCTGTTCGGCCTGGTCTTCAGCTGAGTCGGCCGGGTGCGACGTGCAGTTGAACAGCCACGGGTCGACGTAGTAGCTCATGTTCACGACGTCGATGCCGACGTCACCGGCGTAGGTGAGCGCATCGACGGATGCCTGCAGGAAGAAGTAGCCCGAGTCCTGGGCGGCGCGCAGGTTCACGAGCGTCACGTCGGGCGCGACGCCCGCGATGCCGATGCCATTGATGGGCGAGCCGATCGTGGAGGCGACGTGGGTGCCGTGTCCGTTCTCATCGACGTCGGCTGCGTCCTCGCACGACTGGTCGGGCTCGTCGGCGCAGGGGCCGTCGACCGGATCACCGTTCGCGTCCACCTCGATGTCGACCGTGAAGTTGCGGCTCAGTTCAGCGTCGAAGTTCGGGGCGATGTCGGGGTGCGAACCGTCGACGCCCGTGTCGATGATGCCCACGAGCACGCCCTTGGTCTTGTCGTGTCGGTACGAGCCGTCGACCGTCGCGCCGATCGCCTGCATGTCCCATTGGAGGTCGGCGAGCGGCTCGGCGATCGGCTTCCCCTGCGAGGGGCGCGTCGCAGGGGCTCCGGTCACGGCAGCTGCCCCAGTCCCGGCGCTGCGGAGGTCGGCCTTCGCTGAATCGAGCTTCTTGCCGGCACCCGCGCCCTTCTGCGCCTCGGGCACGTCGGCGATGACACGGTTGAGGGCCGTCCCCTCGATCACCGATTGCGCCGCGGCTTGGGCGGCGAAGTCCGAGTCGGTGGTCACGACCGTCGCGACGCCGACCTCGGTGTTCTCGGCGACGATCGTGCCGCCGGCTGCCTCCACTGCGGCTCGCGTAGCCGACTCAGAGGCGCCCTCGGCGAACAGCACGACATACTGCTGCTCACCCGCCACTTCGCTGTCGGCCGAAGTGATCGCACCGGCCGGCGAGGCGACGAGCGCCGTCAAGGCCAGTGCGAGGGTGGATGTCGCGGCGAGAGATCTCAATCCGGGCATATGCGTCCAATCCGTGAGCGGTCAATGAGCGCGATACTTCCATGCCCCGTGAACGGGGGACAGGAGCGACGCGCGCATGAGCCGCCGAATCGGCGTGCTCCGGCGTGACGCGGCAGGAACGTGCGTCGGATGAACGAATCTTGCGCCGCTCGGGTTCGTCGCGTGCGCAACTCCGGAGCATCCGTTGAACACACCGCTCGCCCACTCCGCGGGAGCGGCGTGTCGCACCGCCATCCGGAGTTGCGCTCGCTGCTCAGGGGCGCAGCAGCACCTTGATCGCCCGGCGCTCGTCCATCGCGGCATACGCCTCGGCGGCCTCGGCGAGCGGCAGCTCGAGGTCGAAGACCCGGCCGGGCTCGATCGCGCCCGAGAGCACGTCGGGCAGCAGCTCCTCGATGTAGCCGCGCACGGGCGCGACGCCGCCGTTGACGCCCACGTTGCGGTCGAACAGGGTGCGCACGGGCAATTCGGGCCCGCCGTTCGGCACGCCGACGTAGCCCACCATGCCACCGGGGCGCGTCGAGCGGATCGCCTGGTCCATCGACTCCTTCGTGCCGACGCACTCGAGCACCTGGTTGGCGCCGATCCCGCCGGTGAGCTCACGCACCCGGGCGACTCCCTCGTCGCCGCGCTCCTCGACGACGTGGGTCGCGCCGAACGCGCGCGCGAGCGCCTGGCGCTCGGGATGCCGCGACATCGCGATGATCACCGACGCCCCGAGCCGCTTCGCCGCGATGATCGCGCACAGCCCGACGGCGCCATCGCCGACGACGGCGACCGTGTCGCCCTCGCCGACGCCGGCCGACACCGCGGCGTGGTGGCCGGTGCCCATCACGTCGCTGAGCGTCAGCAGCCCAGGCACGAGCTCATCGGGGACCGGTCCGGGCACGACCACGAGGGTGCCGTCGGCGAGCGGCACGCGCACTCGCTCGCCTTGGCCGGCGTCGGCGAAGGCGCCCGTCCGGTCGTTGCCGCCCCACCAACCGCCGCCCAGGCACGAGGTGCTCACGCCATTGCGGCAGTTCGCGCACGTGTTGTCGCACACGTAGAAGGGGGCGATCACGAAATCGCCGACGGCGACGTTCGCGACATCCGGCCCGATCTCCTCGACGACGCCAACGAACTCGTGCCCGATGCGGTGCGGCTCGCGCGTCGGCGTGATGCCGCGGTAGGGCCAGAGGTCGGAGCCGCAGACACAGGCGGCGACGACCTTGACGATCGCATCGACGCCGGTCGACAGCACGGGGTCGGGCACGGTCTCGACGCGGATGTCACGTTCGGCGTGAATGAGGGTCGCGAGCATGGAATCGAGCCTATTCGAACGAGATGACCGGCTGGTTTCGAGGCCGGCCCGCCGGCGCCTCACACGTGGGGCACGAACGCCTGCCACGCGAGTCGCTTCTCGCGGCGTGGGTCGGCTTCGACGCGGTCCACGCCGTCGAAGACCAGGGTGCGGCGCTCGCCTTCCTCGTATGCGGGCCATTCAGGGCCCGGTGCGCCGGATGCCGCGAACCGGGTCCAGTGCCGCTGCATCCGGAGCCCGACCTCACGGAACATCCGGCGCCCGCCGAGCAGGGTGAGCCCCGTGCCGACGACCGTGTCGAACCGCTCGAACAGGGCGAAGAGCTCGAGCCCGTGCGTCGCGTCGAGACCCATGAGTCGAGCGGTCCGGGGTGCTGCATCGAACCGGTAGAAGAATACGGGCGCGTAGCGGGAGTGCCGTTCGGCGGCCTTCACGGTCGGGAACCAGAACGTGAAGTCGCCGGCGAAGTCGGCGGCGGGCCTGCGTTCGGGAAGTCCGGGATACAGCCGCTTGATGGCCTTGCGCGACTTCTTCCTCGTGTTCGTGAAGATCGCGCGGATGCGCGGCTTCGTCGTCGGCAGGATGCTGATGCGCCCCTCGAAGAGTGATCCCTCCCGGTCGTTCGTGCCGATGATGAGTGGTAGGCGGTGCGCGAGGCCGTCGCGGAATGCGTCCAGTGGGCGGTGCGGGAGGAACTCCCCGTCGATGACGGGCGCGAGGCTGATCGTGCCCGGGTTCTCGTCGGGCGTGCGGATGGTGAGGGCGGTCGTCGCCTCGGCGAGCACCATCGGGTCGGCCGCGCAGAGCATCGCCGCCGCGGCATCCGTCGACTCGCTCTCGAGGTCGTCGTCGTCGACGATGCCGCTGAGGATGCCCACGTACTCGCGCGCCCAGGTCGCCGCCGTCTCGGGGAGGTAGACCGCGTTCGCCGGCGAACTCTGGGCGATCGCCCGCGCGAACAGCCCCTCTGCAGAGGGCACCGTCATGAGCGTCGTGACCGAGTTGGCGCCGGCGGACTCGCCGAGCAGGGTGACGTTGTCGGGGTCGCCGCCGAAGGCGCGGATGTTGCGGCGCACCCACTCGAGCGCGGCCACCTGGTCGCGGAGTCCCAGGTTGCATTCGATGGGGCGATCGGCGGTGGAATAGGCACGGAAGTCGAGCCACCCGAGGGCCCCGAGGCGATAGTTGAGGCTCACGTAGACGACGCCGTGTCGCCGCACGAGGCGTTCGCCCTGGCGCGGATACTCGCCCGAGGAGCCGACGCTGTACGCGCCGCCGTGGATGAAGACCATCACCGGGCGCCCGCGACCCGGCGCCTCGCCGTCGTCGGGCGCGGTGACGTTCAGGCTCAGGCAGTCCTCGCTGCGCGGCAGGTGGTCGGCGGCGCCGATGAACTGGCCCTTGCGCTTCTGGGGAGCGACCGGACCGAACACCGAGGCGTCGCGCACGCCGTCCCAGCCGGGCGACGGTCGCGGTGCGCGGAACCGCAGCTCACCCGCCGGCGCCGCTGCATACGGGATGCCCCGCCACAGGCGCACCCCTCGACGGCGGATGCCGCGCAGTGCGCCCGCGTCGGTCTCGACCACGAGTTCGCGTGGCGTCCCCTCGCGCAACAGCATGTCCGCAGCGTAGAGCCGAAAGGTGAACCTCCGGTGTGCGGATGTCGGTGGAGGGCGTATGACGCTGCACCACCGAGAAGCTGACTCCAGCTACGCGAGCGACTCCCCGATGAGCCGCGCGAGCCCCTCCAGCCCCGGCCGGCTGTACTCCCGCAGCCGCGCCCGCGCGTCGTCGAGCGCCGGCGATCCGGGATGCCCCGGTGGGATCCGCGCCGGGTTGATCGCCACGCGGGCGGACCACTCGGCGATGTCCGGCTCCGCACCGAACGACATCGTGGACCGTGTGCCGACGAGCACCATCCGCGCCCATGCCGCGAGCGAGTCAGGGAAGGGCGAGGGCGCGCAGATCCGGTTCTTCTCCGCGTCGTCGTGGCGGGTCGCCTCGACGTACCCGATCAGCGCCGCTCCGAAGCAGGGGAAGCCTGCCCGGATCGGCTGCAGGGTGATGGCCTCGGGCCGCCAAACGGGGATCAGCGGCGGATACTTGAGCCCGTCCGCCGCGCAGTGCACCACGACCGCGTCGTCGGCGACGGCGACCGATCCGTCGGCGAAGCCGAGCCTGCCCCGGTCGACGGTCACGATGTGCCCGCGACGCACGACGTTCTCGAGGGTCCGAAGCTGGTCGAGCTCCCACGTCGCCAGCGTGGGCGCCTTCGCCATGGTCGGCATGACCGAGCGATCGATCCGCAGCATGACGCCGGCGTCCTCGAGCCGGAGGAACAAGTCGTCGAGGGAGGTGGCGCCCGCCGCCAGCTGCATCGTGTCGGCGGCCATGCCCAGGAAGACGGGCGGGTCGGGCTGCACGACGGCGCGGTTGAGCATCCACGGTTCGCGGGGCCGCACCCAGCAGATCGCGTCGGCGTCCACGCCGTGCGAGAGCAGCCAGATGCAGGCGTCGGTCGCCGTCTTTCCGGCACCGGCGATCACGTACTGACTCGGCGCGTCCTCGAGCCGGGCGAGGTCGTTGACCGGCAGCACGTGTACGTCGTCGGCGACCCCGAAGGGGGGAGGCTTCTCCGCAGGGATGCTCGGCGCCAGGTAGCGTGCGTCGACGATCCGGCAGTGCTCCGGCACCTCGAACCGCTCGCCGGAGATGCGCGAGACGAAGGCACGGCCGCCGAGGTACTCGCTGTTGGCGAAGAACTCGACCTTGCCGGACTCGACCAACCGGTCGAGCACCCGCGCGTAGTAGAGGCAGATCTCGGTCTGGGTGGCGCGCTCCTGCAGGCCCTTCTCCGGCCCGCGCTGCTGCACCTGCCCACCGCCGAGCAGGGTCGAGGCGACCCCGTAGAAGGCGGACGCCTGGTGCAGCCGGACGAATGGATACGCCTCGAGCCAGTGTCCGCTCACGCCGTGGCGGCGATCGACGAGGGCGACGCGCACGTCGGCTTGGGCGGTCAGGGCGTCCGTGAAGGCCATCCCCATGGCTCCGGCTCCGACCACGAGATAGTCCGCTTCGACGATGCGCGTCATGAACCCACGATGGCACTCCGGTGGCCCGGCATCCATACCCAACAGGAGGTACCGTCGTGCGATGTCGGTGGGGTCGGGCAGAATACTGAGGTGATCGGCATCAGGGGGTTCTGGAGCGCGCTGCCCACCGAAGGTCGATGGCTGCTGTCGACGGTCGCGATCCAGACGCTCGGCCGCGGGCTGACCCTGCCGTTCACGATCATCTACCTGCACGAGGTGCGGGGCTTCGACCTCGGGCTCTCCGGCGGGTTGATGAGCCTGATCGCGATCGTCGGACTGATCGTCACCGGCCCGGGCGGCACCCTCATCGACCGGTTCGGCGCCCGCAAGGTCCTGCTCATCGGGCTCGCGGCGATGATCGCCGGCTGCACCCTGCTCGCGTTCGCGACCCACCCCGCGGTCGCGGCCGTCGCGCTCGTGCTCATCGGCGTGAACTTCGGCGTCTCCTGGCCGGGCTTCAACGCACTCATCGCGGCGGTGGTCGAGGGCGACCTGCGGCAGCAGTACTTCGGTGTCAACTTCGCCCTCGTCAACCTCGGCATCGGCGTGGGCGGCGTCATCGGCGGGTTCTTCGTCGACGTCGACTCCCCCGCCACCTTCACCGCGATCTTCCTCGTCGACGCCATCAGCTGCCTCGTGCCGGTGGCACTGCTGCTCGGTCCGCTCCGGCACGTCCGCACGCAGGCCGAGCACGACGACGACGCCCCACCGGTCGGCGGCTATCGCGAGATCCTCCGGCAGCCCGCGGTGCTGTGGCTGACGCTGCTCACCTTCCTCGCGGTCTTCGTCGGCTACGGCCAGTTCGAGGCTGGGTTCCCGGCCTACGCACGGCAGGTCGCCGAAGTCTCGACCAGGGTGGTCGGGCTCGCGTTCGCCGTCAACACCGCGGTGATCGTGCTGTTGCAGTTCACCGTGCTCAAGCGCATCAGCGGGCGCCGTCGCACGCGCGTCATGTGGGTGATGGCGGCGGTGTGGGCGTGTTCGTGGCTGGTCTTGGGTGCCGCCGGGCTGCTGCCCGATTCTGTGGCGGCCGCGATCGGCGTCCTGGCATTCATGGGCGTCTTCGCGTTCGGCGAGACCCTGCTGCAACCGACGGTGCCCGCGATCTACAACGACCTCGCCTCCGATCACAACCGCGGCCGCTACAACGCGATC
Organism: Agromyces albus; assembly: GCF_030815405.1. Classification (NCBI taxonomy): domain Bacteria; kingdom Bacillati; phylum Actinomycetota; class Actinomycetes; order Micrococcales; family Microbacteriaceae; genus Agromyces; species Agromyces albus. Next base: position 3,471,273 of record NZ_JAUSWX010000001.1, read on the forward strand.
AACTCGGCGGCGTTCCAGGGTGGTGCGATCACCGGGCCGATCGCCGCGGGCCTGTTGCTCGACTGGGGCCTGAACGAGGTGTACATCGTCGTCATGGTCCTCGGCTGTGTCGGCATCGGCGTGCTGGCCGCCGCGCTCGAACGCCGCATCCCGGCGAGCGCGAACGGCGTTCGCACGTCGGAGCCGGTCAGCGGCTGACGCCGCACATCGTCACAGCTCGTCGTCGATGATCTCGGCGTCGATGACCTCGTCACCTTCGGCACCCGGGTCACGGTCGTCGGCGAGCACGTCGGCCTTGGCGACGGTGAGCGACTCGCCGTCGTCGGCGAGCGCGACCATGACCGTGTCGCCGTCGCGGATGTCGCCCGTGAGGAGCGCCCGCGCGAGCCGGTCGTCGATCTCGTGCTGCATGAGGCGGCGCAGCGGGCGAGCACCGTAGAGCGGGTCGTAGCCGCGCTCGGCGAGCCAGGCCCGCGCATCGGGCGTGACGCCGAGCTCGAGTCGCCGCTCGTGCAGCCGCGCAGAAAGCCGGTCGACATAGAGGTTCACGATCTCGCCGAGCTCCTCCTCGGAGAGCGAGGAGAACACAACGATGTCGTCGAGCCGGTTCACGAACTCGGGCTTGAACGCCTGGCGAACGGCGGCGAGCACGGCCTGCTCCTTGTCATCCCAGCTAAGCGTCGGGTCGATGAGGTACTGCGAGCCGAGGTTCGACGTCAGCACGAGGATGACGTTGCGGAAATCGACGGTGCGGCCTTGGCCGTCGGTCAACCGCCCCTCGTCGAGCACCTGCAGCAGCACGTCGAACACCTCGGGGTGCGCCTTCTCAACCTCGTCGAGGAGGATCACCGAATAGGGGCGCCGACGCACGGCCTCGGTGAGCTGTCCGCCCTGTTCGTAGCCGATGTACCCGGGAGGGGCACCCACGAGCCGGGAGACCGAGAACTTCTCGCCGTACTCCGACATGTCGATGCGCACCATCGCGTGCTCGTCGTCGAAGAGGAACTCGGCGAGCGCCTTCGCGAGCTCGGTCTTGCCGACACCCGTGGGGCCGAGGAAGAGGAACGAGCCGGTGGGGCGGTTCGGGTCGCTGAGTCCTGCGCGCGAACGGCGCACGGCGTCGGCGACGGACATGACCGCTCGCTTCTGGCCGATGAGCCGCTTGCCGAGCTCGCTCTCGAGCTGCAGGAGCTTCTCGGTCTCACCCTGCAGCAGCCGGCCGACGGGGATGCCGGTCCACGCGGCGATGACCTGCGCGATGTCCTCCTCGGTGACCTGCTCGTTGACCATGCGCGGCTCGTCGGGTGCGCTCTCGGCCTGCTCGGCCGCAGCGAGGTCACGCTCGAGCTGCTTGATGGTCTCGTATTCGAGCTTCGAGGCGCGCTGGTAGTCGGCCTCGCGCATCGCCCGGTCGCGCTCGGTGATCGCCTCGTCGAGCCGCTTCTTCAGCTCGCCGACTCGGTTCAGGCTCATGCGTTCGCGCGCCCACCGCTCCTCGAGCGACGCGAGCTCCCGCTCCTGGTCGACGAGGGTCTCGCGCAGCTTCGCGAGCCGCTCCTTCGACGCCTCGTCCTTCTCCTTCTTGAGCGCGAGCTCCTCGAGCTTCAGGCGGTCGACCTGGCGCTTCAACTGGTCGATCTCGACAGGGGACGAGTCGATCTCCATCTTGAGGCGCGACATCGCCTCGTCGACGAGGTCGATGGCCTTGTCGGGCAGCTGGCGTGCCGGGATGTAGCGATTGGAGAGGGATGCCGCGGCGACGAGCGCGGCATCCGAGATCGTCACTCCGTGGTGCGCCTCGTACCGGCCCTTGAGCCCGCGGAGGATCGCCACCGTGTCTTCGACGTTCGGCTCGCCGACGTACACCTGCTGGAAGCGGCGCTCGAGCGCGCCGTCCTTCTCGATGTGCTCGCGGTACTCGTTGAGGGTCGTGGCGCCGATGAGCCGCAACTCGCCGCGCGCGAGCATCGGCTTCAGCATGTTGGAGGCAGCGACGGAGCCCTCGCCGCCGCCGGCACCCATGAGCAGGTGCAACTCGTCGACGAAGGTGATGATCTGGCCCTCGGCGTCGTTGATCTCTCGGAGCACGGCCTTCAGGCGCTCCTCGAACTGGCCGCGGTACATCGCACCGGCCACGAGCGCCGAGATGTCGAGCGCGACGAGCTGCTTGTCCTTCAGCGAGTCGGCGACATCGCCGGCGACGATGCGCTGTGCGAGCCCCTCGACGACGGCCGTCTTGCCGACGCCGGGCTCACCGATGAGCACGGGATTGTTCTTCGTGCGGCGCGTCAGCACCTGGCTGACACGACGGATCTCGGCGTCGCGCCCGATCACCGGATCGAGCTTGCCCGCCTTGGCGATCTCGGTGAGGTTGATGCCGAACTGCTCGAGCGCCGACTTCTGCTCCTCTTGCGTGCCCGGCGCACCCTGCATATTGGCCACAGCTATTCCCTTCGACAAACTTGAGTCTACTAGAGTCAACTTTTCCCGAGCGAGTGCTATTTCCGCTAACCGGCCAGGGGCACTCGATCACCTCCCAGCCACATCCAAGGCAACACATAGAGAGTTCAAACAGATCTTCGGCAGGCTCGAATGCGGAGCACCTACCGCTCCCCGAACGCTCAGGAGCCGCCCATGCGCAAACGTACCGTCATCGTCTCGATCATCGCCGGGGCCGTCGTCCTCGGCACGACGGCGGCCGTGGCCGGCCCGATCGTCTACCGCGACCTGATCGTGGGCCCGGCAGAAGCAGCGCCCTCGGTGACGGCAGCGCCGTCGACGGATGCTTCGGTCGACGCCTCGGAGCTCTCAGGCTCATGGACCGTGGGCGAGGGTTCGTTCGCGGGCTACCGCGTCGACGAGGTGCTGAACGGAACGGATGTCACGGTCACCGGCCGCACCGAACAGGTCACCGGCACCCTCACCGTCGACGACCTCACGCTCACCGACGCGGAGTTCACCGTCGACGTCGCCTCGATCGCGACCGACTCCGACAACCGCGACGCCTACTTCCGCGACACCGCACTGCGCGTCGCCGAGTTCCCGACCGCGACGTTCGAGCTCACCGGGCCGATCACGGCCGAGGCTCCTCCCGTCGCCGGCGAGGTGCAGCAGCTCACCGCAACGGGAGATCTCACGGTGGCGGGAGTCACCAACACCGTCACGGTCGACCTCGAGGCCGTCTTCGACGGCTCCGGCGGACAGGTCGCCGGCAGCATCCCCATCACGTTCGCCGACTACGGCGTCGAGGCGCCGAACCTCGGTTTCGTCTCAGTCGAGCCCGACGGCTTCGTGGAGTTCTCCCTCGTCATCCGGCAGGCGTGACGTCTCACGATCATGATCACGTGCGCCGGCGGGAAGGAATTCCCGCCGGCGCAGTGTCGTTGGGGTGAGCGGACCCACCAATCTTCGAGGAGACACATGCCACTCAAGGGCGAATACGCGCCGAGCACCTCAGCCTGGGCTCGACAGCAGGCCGAGACCTTCGAGGCGTCGGGCGGACAGAAGGGCAACACGCTGCGCGGCCGACCCGTCATCGTGCTGACCACGATCGGCGCCAAGTCGGGCAAGCTCCGCAAGACCGCGCTCATGCGCGTCGAGCACGACGGCGAGTACGCGGTGGTCGCTTCCCAGGGCGGCGCCCCGAAGCATCCGACCTGGTACTGGAACCTCAAGAGGAACCCGCACGTCGAGCTGCAAGACGGAGCCGAGAAGCACGACTACCTCGCGCGCGAGCTCGAGGGCGACGAGCGCGCGACCTGGTGGGCGAGGGCCCTCGAGACCTGGCCGGCCTACGCCGAGTACCAGACGAAGACCGACCGGGTCATCCCGGTGTTCCTGCTCACGCGCACTGACGGCTGACGCGGCCCACCCTGCCGCGGCCCGCTCGAGGCGGGGTCACCTGCTCGGGCTGGGGACGGCCGCCGGCGTCACGTGCAGTTCACGGCCCTCCCACCGCACGGGCATCGGATCGCTGATGCTGCCGATGAACGACCCGTCGGGCGCGATGTTGTGGAACGCGAGCATCACCCATTCGCCGTCGTCGCGCCGGCGCAGCAGGCGCCCGACGTAGAGCGAGTCGTCGGTGACCAGCTGCGCGCCCGCGAGGTCGTACGGTCCGAGCACGGATGCCGCGGGGCTCGCCCAGACGCCCCCGGTCTTGCCGCTCGCGCGCCGGCTCGCCGCGAAGTCGGCCGCCGTGCATGAGAAGAGCAGCACCGGCCGCCCGTCGACGACTTCGACCTGGAACACCTCGAGGTGGCCGAAGCCCTGACCGGGCTCGCTGAGCGGCGGAAGCACCTCCCAGTTCCGCAGGTCGGGCGACCAGGCATGGCCGACGACACCCCGGTCGTCGGCGGGGCCGGTGTTCGCGCGCGCGGTGACGAGCATGTGCCATCCGTCGCCCGCCGGGTCCGCGAACACCCATGGGTCGCGGAACGCCTCCTCGCGCCATTCACCCGTGCCGAACGTCTCGTACCAGCGAGGGTCGGCTCGCGCGACGGGGTTCGACGCCGACTTCTGCCACTCCATGAGGTCGGCCGAGGTCGCGTAGCCGACGCGCTGGATATTGCCGCCGGGCGTCAGGCTCGTGCCCGTGTAGAACATGAACCACGTGCCGTCGGGATGCCGCACCACCGAGCCCGTCCACGTCGCGAGGTCGTCGAACGCGGGCGCATCGCCGCGCACGAGCGCGTCGGCGACGCGCGTCCACTCCTCGAGATCGTCGGAGGACCGCGTGTCCGATCGAGGCACGGTGGTGCCGGGCCTCGGGGTCGTGCAGTGCACGCGAGGCGTAGAGGAAGAACAGGTGGTACCGCTCGCCGTCGTCGGCGAACCAGAAGTCCCACACCCAGGAGTCGGGAAGCGCGAACATCCGCTAACCCTTCACGCCGCTCGCGGCGACACTCGAGACGAACGCGCGCTGGAACGACAGGAACACCACGAGCACGGGCAACGTGATCATCGTCGTATACGCCATGACCTCGCCCCACTGCGGGCTGAGCTGGAAGAAGTACTGCATGCCGACCATGACGGGACGCAGTTCCTCCTGCTGCACCACCATGAGCGGCCAGAGGTACTGGTTCCAGGCCGGCAGGAAGGTCAGGATCGCGACGGTCGCGAACGCCGGGCCCGACAGCGGCACGATGATGCGGCGGTAGATCGTGAACCAGCCGGCCCCGTCGATGCGCGCGGCCTCGTCGATCGACTTGGGGATCGTCGAGAAGTACTGCGTGAACAGGAAGATCGAGAACGCGTTCGCGATGAACGGGATGATCTGCACGTGGTACGTGTTCAGCCACCCGAAGTCGTACTTCAGGAGTCCGTCCTCGAAGACGAGCGTCGGCAGCTTCGAGACCCAGTAGACCATCGGCACGGCGATCGTCTCGAACGGGATGATGAGCGTCGCGATGACGACGGAGAGCACGAGCCCCCGGCCCTTCCACTCCAATCGCGAGAGCGCGAAGCCGCACAGGGAGTTGACGACGAGGCCGACCCCGACGATCGCCACCGTGACGAAGATCGAGTTGAGCAGGAACTGCACCACGGGCACGCGATCGAAGACGCCGGCGTAGTTGTCGAGGCTGATGTCGCCGACGGGCAGGAACGCACGGATCGAGTCGACATCCGACAGGATCTGCCCGGAGGGCTTCAGGCTCGAGACGAACATGAAGACGAGCGGGAAGAGGAAGAACGCGGCGAGCGCCGTCATCGCAACGTACGTCCAGTTGCGTCGGCGGCGGCGCAACTGCCGCTCGCCGAGGTCGCCCCGGCGGCCCGTCGAGCGCACCTCGGGGATGTTGCGGGTGAGCGTGGTCACGGCTCAGTCCTCCTTGTCACGAGTGAGGCGGCGCTGCACGAGGGAGACGATGAGCACCAGCACGAAGAAGATGAGCGAGATCGCGGCTCCATAGCCGATCTCCTGCTCGCGGTAGCCCTTGCGCACCGCTTGGTAGACGAGGGTCGACGTCGAGTTCAGCGGGCCGCCCTGCGTCATCACGTCGACCTGCACGAAGAGGCCCAGTGCGGCGATCGTGATCGTCACGAGCACGAAGACCATCGTCGAGCGCAGGCCCGGCCAGGTGACGTTGGCGAACTGCTGCCACGGACTCGCGCCGTCCATGCGCGCGGCCTCGTAGAGCTCCTCAGGGATGGTCTGGAGTCCCGACAGCCAGATGAGCATGTGGAAGCCGACGGCCTGCCAGATCGAGAGCACGATGATCGCGCCGAGGGCGGTGTTCGGATCGTTGAGCCACGCGGTGCCCTGCCAGGCGCCGAACGTGATCGTGTCGATGAACGAGTTGACGAGGCCGTCCTGCTGGTACATGAACTTCCAGAGGATCGACACGACGACGATCGAGGTGACCACCGGGATGAAGAAGATGACCCGGAACGCGGTGACGCCGCGGATCTTCTGGTTCACGAGCACGGCGAGCAGCAGCCCGAGGGCGGCCTGCACGGGCACGATGACGGCGGCGAATACGAAGGTGTTCAGCGTCGAGCGCAGGAAGACGGGATCGCTGAAGGCGCGCAGGAAGTTGTCGATGCCCACGAGCCGCGGCGGGTTCGGCGAGATGAGGCGGGCGTTGGTGAACGACAGGCCGAAGGCGAGGAGCACGGGGATGATGAGGAAGAGGATGAGCAGCAGCACCGCGGGTGCCGCCATCGCGAGGCCGGTACGCCGTTCCCGGCGTGCCGCGCGGTTCGAGCGCCGCGGCACGCGGGTGCGGTCGGCCTTCTCGGGAACCGGAGCCGGCGGCGCCGCGGATGCGGCGCTCGAGGTCGTCGTCTGGAGCATGATGAGATCCGATCCGGTGGGGACGGCGGCAACGCCGCCCCCACCGCTCAGGACGGTCGGCCTAGAAGCCGTACCCGTCGTTGGATTCGATGTTCGCGTCGATCTCCTGCACGGCACCGTCGAGCGTGGACTTCACGTCGGCACCGTTCATGATGTCCTTCGCGGCCTTCTCGAAGGTGCTCGAGATCACGGGATACGCGGGGGTCTCCGGGCGTGCCAGCGCGAACTTCTGCGAGAGCTCGACGAAGGGACGGAGCGCACCGTCTTCGCTGAAGTGCTCCGTGAGCGCCTCGGCGCCCGCCGTCGCGGGAATCACGACCTGCTTGTCGGCGAACTCGGCGATGTACTCGTCCTGGAAGCTGAACTCGAGGTAGGCGCGGGCACCCTCGGGCGAGTTGCAAGACGACGAGATGCCCCACTGCCAGGATCCGCCGCCGATCTTCGGCCCGTTGCCGAAGTCCGGCGGGGGAAGGATGAGCAGGTCGTCGCCGACCGCTTCGATCGACGCGAGCGCGTTCCAGACGCCCGTGTAGCTCAGCGCGACCTCGTCGTCGACGAACTCCTGGTTGCCGAGGGTGCCGGCGTTGCTCGCCCAGCCCTTCTCGAAGGCCTCCTGGAACCACGTGAAGAACTCGTTGGCCTCGGGGCCGTTCAGGGCCCCGTCAGCGGTGAGCATCGTGTCGCGGTCGACCTCGTCGCCGCCGGCGCTCTGCAGCATCGGCGAGTACGCGTACGACCACCACTCGCCCGCGTCTTCGGCGCCGATGTCGAGGGGCGTGGCATACCCGGCCGACTGGAGGGTGGTGAGCGCAGCGTCGAACTCGTCGATCGTCCACGGCTCGTCGATCGTCGGGATGCGGATCCCGTTCGCGTCGAGCACCGACTTGCGAGCGAAGATCGACAACGCGGCATCCCAGTATCCGGCCGAGTAGATCTCGCCGTCGTAGGTGCCCACCGTGGTCGGCAGGAGCTCGTCGGTGATGCTCTCGGGCAGGTCGAGCGGCTCGAGGTATCCGGCCCACGCCCAGTTCGGCATGATCGGGCCGTCCATGTCGAGCAGGCACGGCAGGTCGTCGGATGCGGCTGCCGCGGTGATCGCGTCGTTGTACGCACCCTGCGGGAACGACTCCTCGACGACCTTGTACTCGTCTTGCGACGCGTTGAACTCGGTGATGATCTTCTCGTAGACCTCGAGTTCGGCGGGGTTGCCCGCCGAGTGCGTCCACATCGTCAGTTCGATGGGCCCGTCTCCGGACCCGCCGCCCTGTCCGGCCTGCCCGCACGCCGTCAACGCGAGGGCTGACGCGGCAGCCAGCGATACCATCACTGGGAGGGATCTGCGCTTCATTGCTTGATTCCTTTCACGGTGCCCGACGTCCAGGTCGGGTACCACTCGGCGACCGCCTTCTGCGGTCTCTGGGTTTCGTCAGGTCCGCCGTCGGCCGGGGTCACCACCTGCTGCCGGCGGCGGGCCCACGGAGTCCCGTCGGATGATCGGGCACTCCATGAGGTGCACGGCACCGGGGTCATCCGGTGCCAGTACGCCGAGCGCGACCTCGGTCGCCCATCGCCCCATCTCGTAGTGAGGCAGGGCCACGGTCGTGAGCGGCGGGTCGAGTTCGGCCGCGACGAGCTGCTGGTCGTCGAAGCCGACGATCGAGAGGTCACGCGGGATCTCGAGACCTCTGTGGCGCGCGGCGACGTACGCGCCCGCCGCCATGCGGTCGTTGAAGCAGAACAGCGCCGTCGGGCGGCGCGCCTCTGGCAGGTCGAGCAGGAGCTCCGTGGCACTGCGGCCGCCCGCCGCGGTGGTGGTGGCGCCGTGCACGTGCAGCTCGGCGTCGGGTTCGATGCCCGCCTCGCGGAGCACCTCGAGGTAGCCCTCGAAGCGGAGCGCCGAGGCGATGGGCGGGTTGGGCTCGTCGACGTCGACGAAGGCGATGCGACGGTGGCCGGCCGCCACGAGCTCTCGCACCGCCGTGGCGCCGCCGGCGCGGTCGTCGGGCACGACGGCCGGGTGGCCGCCGTCGACCGGTCGGCAGTCGAGGAACACCGTGCGGGCCGGAAGGTGCTCGGGCGCGTCGACGACCCGGTGCCACATGCACGCGTAGATGAGTGCGTCGATCTGGTGGTCGGCGAGGGCGCGGATCGCGTCGCGTTCGACCTCGACGTCGGCGCCGGTGTCGACGAGGATCACGAGGTGGCCGTGCTCGCGCGCGACATCCTGGGCGCCCGCGAGCATGCGGCCCGCGTACGGCGTCGTGGCGATCGTGTCGGAGACGAGGCCGATGGTGCGGGTGGTCTGCATCCGCAGGCCCCGGGCGACGGAGTTCGGGGTGTACCCGGTCGCGGCGGCGGCCGCTCGCACACGCTCTTGCGTCTCGAGCGGGATCCGGGCGTCGCGATCGTTCATGACGAGCGAAACGGTGGAGATGGACACGCCGGCGGCAGCAGCGACATCCGAGATTCGAACTCGTGGCATTGGCATTGTGACGGCACCTCCACTTCGTCGTGGTTGCTAAAACGATTGAGCGGATTCATTCTGACCACCTGCTGACATCGTTGTCAAGAGCCGATTCGAAATTCTCTCGTTTCGCAGCCCGCCGCAAGGAACGGCGGCCGGCCGCGGAAACAGGTGAAGGCGCGGAGGCGCGGCCCCTCAGAGCCAGCGCATGGTGAACGCGTTGGCGAGAACCGCACGCAAGGGCGGCATGGCGAGCACGCGCACCGCGGCATTGCGGGCGGCGAGACGCAGGCCGTGCGCCGGCGCCCCCATCGCCATGTTGAACGCGGCCTGCCGGATGGCGCGCGCGGCGGCCCGCCGACGAACCAGGTCGTAGGCTTCGAACGCCTCGAACGGTGCGCCCGCCGAAAGCGCCGCGGCGAGCTCGTGGTCGAGGCGCACCGCGTCGAGCCAGCCGAGGTTCATGCCCTGTCCGCCGATCGGGCTGATCTCGTGCGCGGCGTCGCCGGCGAGCGCTACGCGGCCGCGCGACATCCGCTCGGCGAGATGCTGGCGGGCCTCGAACGCACTCGGGACGCCCGCGTCGTCGAGGTCGAAGGCGGCGCCGGTTCGCGAGCGCACGATCGTCTCGAGCTGCACTGCCGACGGCTCGGCCGGCGGCCGGTGCACCCACGCGACCCAACGACGCCCACCCCCCGGCAGCGGGAACGACTCGACCACGCCCGCGGGTTCGAAGTGCAGCAACGCCGTCGACGGCTCGCCCGTGTCGTCGCGCGTGTCGCACATCACGTAGTGCCCGCGTCCGCGCCGCTGCTCCCAGCCGAGTCCGAGCAGGTGACGGATGCCGCTGCGCACCCCGTCGGCGCCGACGGCGTAGCGCGCACTCACGTGCACCGGCTCGCCGCCGGCCGTACCCGCGACCTCGACGTGCGTGCCGCGGTCGCGGAGTCCGACCACCTCGACGCCGCGGCGCAGGCTCCCGGGCCGCAGCTCTTCGAGGCGGCGCTCGAGCACGTCCTCCGTCTGGAGTTGCGGCAGCGAGAGCACCGTGCCGGCGCGCGCGAACGACAGGGCGCCGAGCACGCGCCCGCGGCAGATGACCCGGCCGGAGCGGATCTCCGCTGCGTGCGATCGCACCTCGTGCTCGAGTCCCACGAGCCCGAGTGCGCGCAGCCCCGGCGGGTGGATGCCGATCGCGCGCGACCGTCCGCCGCGCTCGGTGCGGCGCTCGAGCACGACGACGTCGAGCCCGCGGCGGGCGAGCAGGCATCCGAGCAGGAGTCCGACGGCGCCGGCACCGACGATCACGACGTCGTGGTGCGGCTGCGCGGCCGAGGGACCCGATGCCTCGCGTCGGGATTGGGCCTCGCGGCGCGCGTCAGCTCGCGGCATCCGCGCTCCAGAACACTTCGAGGCGTGAGGGGAAGCCGCGACGAACTCGCCACCCGGGCGGCAGCGACGCCGCGAGCTCGGCCGCGGTATGGCTGCGGCGAATCGAGGTGAGCCCGTCGGCGCGGATGTACGAACCCGCCAGCAGGTTGCCGGCGAACGGCCAGGTGCCGAGGGCGAATCCCGCGTACCCGAGCCGGGAGCGCTCGATGTCGCAGTGCACCGCCACGCCGCTCTCCGCCGTGAGGCGCTCGGAGTCGGCGAGCAGTTCGCCGAACTCGCGACCGTCGAGGTGGTGCAGCACGTGGTTCGACATCACGACGTCGAAGCGATCGCCCGCGACGGCGAGCTCGCGGCTCGAGACGCGCCGCAGCGAGAGGCCGGGCTCTGCCGGCTGGCGGAGCGCCCAATCGAGGGCGCGCGGATCGGGATCGATCGCGACGACCTCGAGCCGCACGCCGTCGGCCCGAGCCCACGCGAGCAGGGCGCGCGGCACGTCGGCGGCGCCCGTTCCGATGTCGAGCACCCGGCAGGTGCGCGTCGGCGACAGCCGCGGCCGGATCCAGCGGCGGTACACGGCGCGCATGTTCGAGACGACGACGTTCACGAGGCGGAACCGGTCGTAGGTGCGCTCGAGCATCGCGAGATCGGCGGCGGGGTCGTCCATGAGCTCGGTCGCCGACTCGTCACGCGAACCGAGCGAACCGAGCGAACCGAGCGCATCGAACGCATCGAACGCACCGAGCGCATCGAGCGAGCGGATGCCCCTGAGCCCCCCGGTCACGGCGTCACGTGCGCACCGTCATGAGCGCGGACTCGACCGTGAGGCCCGGGCCGAACGCCATGGCCACGACGCGATCGCCGTCGCCCGCGGCATCCGACTCGAGGATGTTCTTCAGCACGAAGAGCACCGTCGCACTCGACATGTTGCCGAAGTCGCGAAGCGTTTCGCGGGCCGGCACGAGCTGGGCCTCGGTGAGGCCCAGGCGGGACTCGACCTTGTCGAGGATGCTGCGCCCGCCGGGGTGGATCGCCCAGTGCTCGATCGCGTCGCTCGAGGCATCCGTCGCGAGCGCCTCGCCGAGCGCCGGCTCGTGCGCCAGGAGCGGCTCGAGGGCGCCCGTGATGTGGTCGTCGATGATCGCGGGCACCGCGTTCGAGAGCACCATCTCGAACCCGTGGTCGCCGATCTTCCAGGCCATGTCGCCCTCGCCGACGGGCGTGATGCGCGTCTCGAACCGGTCGAGGTCGAGCGCTCGCTCATCGGCACCGAGCGGTCGCGACGAGACGATGCCGGCTGCGGCGCCGTCGGCGAAGAGCGACGAGGCGACGATCGTGTCGGGGTCGTTCGACGAGCGCAGGTGGAGCGTGCAGAGCTCGACGCTCACCACGAGTACCACGGCGTTCGGGTCGGCCGCGCAGAACTGCTTCGCGGTGCGCAACGCGGGCATCGCCGCGTAGCAGCCCATGAATCCGAGGTGGTAGCGCTGCACGGCCGGGCCGAGCCCGAGGTCGCGGACGAGCATGAAGTCGGGGCCCGGCGCGTAGAAGCCCGTGCACGAGACGGTGATGACGTGCGTGACATCGGATGCCTCGATGCCCGGAGCCGCAGCGAGTGCAGCTCGGCCGGCTTCGACGTAGAGCTTGGTGGCCTCGGCGGCGTAGACCTCGTTCCGCGCCTTCGTGCCCGGCATCAGGAGCTCGCCGCTCGTGATGTCGAAGAACACGGGCTCCTCGGGATGCGCGTCCCAGCTCAGCTCGTCGAGCACGGTGTACCGGGTCTCGATGCCCGACACGTTGAACGACGTGGCGACGATGCGCTGCGCGAGCCGGTTGAGGCCCGGCTGCGCCGCGAAGACGTCGCGCACCTCGCTCTGCACCAGGGTGGTCGGCGGGACCGCGGTCGAAACAGCTCTGAGCGTGACGGCCATGATTCAGTCTAGGCAGACGTTCGCGCCCGGCGGCAGCGGCGCGAGGGTGCGGCGCGAGGAATGCGGCGCGTCGGCCCGCGGCGCGTCAGCCCTTGATCGGGTCGAGCACCTCGAGCATCGACCCCTGCACGAATCCCGCCCACTCATAGGCGGCCCGGAGGTAGTCGTCGCGGGTCTCGTCGGATTCGTCGCTGCCCTCCTCGACGATGCCGACCCGCTCGGCGAGGATCAGCCGCAAATCGGTGAGGAAGGTGAGCCAGCTCCACGCCTCGGCCTGGTCGAGCTCGATCTGCACGAGGCCGGTGTCGTCGTCGACGGCGGTGGCGTCGCGCACCTGCTGGGCGGCCTGCCGCTTGCCGTCGACGAGGCTGTCGCGCGTGTAGCGGGTGAAGTCTTGAGCCGCCGTGACGTCGTCGGGATACGCGTTCGGGAGCAGCCGGCCGAGCGCCGGGTCGTCGACCTCGCCGAGCAGGAGCACCGAGTCGACCTGGTCGGCGAGCTCGGAGAGGAGCATCGCCTCCTCGGTCTCGAGCACGAGCCGAACCCCCTCGCCGCCGTCGCGGCCCGCGACGATCATGGCGCGGCCTTCGAGACCGTCGCCTGCAGGCCGTAGCCGTGCATCGCCTCGGCGTGCCGTTCCATCGCCTCGCGGTTGCCCGTGGCCACGATGGCACGGCCCTCCTGGTGCACCCGCAGCATGAGCCGCTCGGCCTCCTCGCGCGGGTAGCCGAAGTAGCTGCGGAACACGTAGCTCACATAGGTCATGAGGTTGACCGGGTCGTCCCACACGATCGTGCTCCACGGCACGTCGATCGCGGTGTTCACGACGCTTTCCGTGTCCAGGTGCTCGAGAGTGTCGGTCATCCCACAAGCCTGACACGACCTTTCCCGCGAGGGAACCCGGTTGCGTTGCGATCATGCAAACGCGCGTGTCGTCTTGTGGCACCCGTCCCGTCAGGCGTGGGTCAGCGCGCGTCAGCGTGCGCCGTCGGGCTTCGTCGACGCCGTCACGGTGAACTTCGCGTTGCGTGCGATCTGGCGCGTGGGGCCGACGAGCCGCTCGAGCAACGGCCGGTACCTCAGGTGCGAGTTCCACACGCACCACAGTTCGCCGCCGGGGACGAGCACGCGCGCGGCATCCGTGAAGAGATGGCCGGCGATGCCCGCGTGCACGGCGGCATCGCTGTGGAAGGGCGGGTTCAGCACGACGAGCGGCTCACTCGCATCGGCGAGCGGCTCGAGTCCGTCTGCCCGGTGCACGAGCACTCGGTCGGCGACGCCGTTGGCCTCGGCCGTCAGGCGAGCGGATGCCGCGGCCGCCGCCGAGCGATCGCTCGCCGTCACCGTCAGCGCGGGCCTTGCGCGCGCGAGCCACGCCGCCACGATCCCGGTCCCACACGCGAGGTCGACGGCGCTCGCGGCATCCGGAACCGCCTCGCGGAGTTGCTCGAGCAGGAATCGCGTGCCGATGTCGACCCCCGTGCCCGCGAACACCCCGCCGTGCGCGACCACCGTGAGGTCGAGGTCGTCGTGCCGCTCGCTGCGCGGCCAAGGCTCGGCCACCGGATGCCGCGACCCGCGCGGCCCCGTCGAGGTGAGCACGCGCGACTTCTGCCGGGCGTGGCTCACGTCGACCCGTTCGAACCACGCGCCGAGCACGTCGTTCATCGCGAGCGACATGTGCTTGATCCGCCCGCCGGCCACCACGGCGACGTCTTGGGCCGCGTGCGCGGCGATGAGGCCCGCCACCTCGTCGAGCCGGTCGAGTGATCGCGGCAGGCGCAGGAGCACGAGTCGTGCGCCCGCGACGAGCTCAGGGGCGAGCGGCATCGATCGCACGGCGTCGGCGAGGCCGACGCGTTCGGCGTTCTCGGCGAGCGCGCGTTCGCCCGTGATCGGGTCTTCGTGCGAGCGGATGCCGCGGGCTCCGGCTGCTGCGGCGGCGAGCGCGAGGGCGCCGTACGCGTCGTCGACGACGACGAGCTCGCCCGGGCCGGCCGCGCGAATGCGGGCGGCGGCTTCATCGAGGATGAGGCGGTCTGCGGCATCCGACGCCTCGAGTCCGTGGCCCTCGACGTCGGGATGACGCCGCAGGGCGCCGAAGTCGAAGGCCATGCCCCAAGGGTACGGGGCCGGGCGGCCGGGGCCATTCGCGTGGCTGGGTGCGGTTCCCGGGCACGTTTGCTACCCTCGGGTCCGCATGCGGGGCGTAGAAGAAGAGCAACCAGCGGAATCGCGCGCGGCCAGGAGCTCGGCCGCAGCGCGCGGCGCTCATGCCCGCAGGTCGAAGCGTCGGTTCACCGCTCCGGGCGCTGCCATCGCCGTGATCGCGATCGTGGCCACGCTCGCGCTCGCGCCGGTCACACCGGCCGGCGTCGACATGTCGATCGCCGAGGCCGGCGCATCCTTGGGCACGGCACAGACGGTGACCGTCGCTCCGGATGTCACGGCGCCGCCGGTCTCGCACGAGTCGTACACGGCGGCGACGGGCCCCGAGACGCTCATCGCGAGCGGCACCAACGCGGACTGGGCGAAGCTCGTGCTCATCTACGGCGACTGGCCCGTGACCGAGCAGAACGTGACCGTGATCCTGCAGTGGATGCGCGAGGAGAACGGCCCCGACAACTGGTGGAATCGCAACAACCCGCTGAACAACGGCCACGGCTCGGGCGGCGGCAGCGGACTCGGCAGCTACGACAGCCTCGACACCGCGGCGTTCTACGCCGCCGACAACCTGGTGAAGCGCTCGTTCTACACGGCGATCGTCGCTGCGCTCGAGGACGGCACGTCGGCAGCGGCGGTGGCGCAGGCGATCTGGGCGTCACCGTGGGCGTCGAGCCACTACGGCAACGGCGCGAACTGGACCACCTCGCCCGTGCCGATCATCCAGGCCCCGCCCTCCGCCTGGTGACCGCGCTACTCGGCCGCCGCATGCGTGGGGTCGGCGTACATGGGAGGACAACCACCATCGATCGCCAAGGGGCGCAGTTCGTAGTGCCAGGGCTCGTTGGCGTAGATCTGGCACAGCCCGTACTCGGCGCCGTGCTCCGACAGCCACGCCGTGGCGTCGAAGGATCCGATGTCGACGGCGTCCCCTGATACGTGAGCGGAAGTGTCCGGAGTGGCGACCCATCGTGCGGCCTCCTCTTCGGACCCGTAGGTCGAGATCGCCTCACGAAGCAGCTGATCCTGGTACTCCGCGGAACGCCAGCCACTGTTGACGTGGACCTCGATCCCGACGTCAGCGGCATCCGTTCCCGCTTCGCGCAGGGCCTCGAGCAGATCGCCTCATGCTGCCAGTCAAGGCGGAGTGGTGTTGCCAGCCCGTATGCGGCTTTCGATACGCCGACGATATGCACCGGCTCCTAGCATTGCGAGTATGCGCGTGTTGGTCGTCGAGGATGAGCCCTACATGGCGGAGGCCATCCGCGATGGGTTGCGCCTGGAGGCGATCGCGGCCGACATCGCCGGCGACGGCGACACCGCTCTGGAACTGCTGAGCATCAACGCCTACGACATCGCCGTCCTCGACCGCGACATCCCCGGGCCATCCGGCGACGAGATCGCCCAGAGCATCGTCGCCTCCGGCAGCGGCATGCCGATCCTGATGCTCACCGCGGCCGACCGAATCGACGACAAGGCCTCCGGATTCGAGCTCGGCGCCGACGACTATCTCACCAAGCCGTTCGAGCTCCGAGAGCTCGTGCTGCGTCTCAGGGCACTCGACCGCAGGCGCGCCCACAGCAGGCCGCCCGTGCGAGAGATCGCCGGGCTGCGTCTGGATCCGTTCCGCCGCGAGGTCTACCGCGACGGCCGCTATGTCGCGCTGACCCGCAAGCAGTTCGCCGTGCTCGAGGTACTCGTCGCCGCCGAGGGAGGGATCGTCAGCGCCGAAGAGCTCCTGGAGCGAGCGTGGGATGAGAACGCCGATCCGTTCACCAACGCCGTGCGCATCACCGTCTCGGCACTGCGCAAACGCCTCGGCGAACCCTCGATCATCGCCACGGTTCCCGGGGTCGGCTACCGCATCGACACGGCGCCCGGCGCGGGACTCGGCGGAGGCGACGATGAGTAGGGCGCCCGGGTTGAGCGTTCGCCTCAAGCTCACCCTCAGCTACGCGGGCTTCCTCATGATCGCGGGTGCCCTGCTGCTCGCGGTCGTCTGGGTGTTCCTTCTGCGCTACGTGCCCGACGGTCCGATCATGACACTCGGGGCGGGCGTGCCCAACCGCGACGACCTCGTGCGCGCCTTCGTCCCGGCCGTGGCGTGGGCGCTCGTCTTCCTGCTCGGATTCGGTCTGCTCGGAGGGTGGATCCTCGCCGGCCGCATGCTCGCGCCCCTGGCCCGGATCACGGAGGCCACGCGCATCGCTGCGGGAGGATCACTGTCGCACCGGATCGAGCTGGACGGCCGGAACGACGAGTTCCGCGAGCTCGCCGACCGGTTCGACGCCATGCTCGCACGGCTCGAAGCCCACGTCGCCGAACAGCAGAGGTTCGCGGCCAACGCGTCCCACGAACTGCGCACCCCACTGGCGATCACACAGACGCTGCTCGACGTCGCCCGCAGCGATCCGAACCGCGACGCCGTCGAGCTCGTCGAACGCCTCCACTCCGTCAACACCCGAGCGATCGACCTCACCGAGGCATTGCTCCTGCTCAGCCGCACCGACCAGCGATCCTTCACGCGAGAACACGTCGACCTGTCGCTCATCGCGGAAGAAGCCACCGAGACGCTCCTCCCCCTTGCAGAAGAACGCGGCCTCACCATCGAGACCTCCGGCGACATCTCCCCCACCATCGGCTCGCACGCGCTCCTGCTGCAGCTGACCACGAACCTCCTGCACAACGCCATCGTCCACAACGTCCCCGAACACGGCACCGTGCAGGTCAGCACCACCGCCCGCCCCGAGTCCGTCGTGCTCACGGTCGAGAACACCGGCGACAAGCTCACTCCACAACTGGTCTCGACCCTCACCGAACCGTTCCAGCGCGGCACCGGACGCATCCGCGCTCACCACGCAGGTGTCGGCCTCGGCCTGGCCATCGTCAAGAGCATCACCCGAGCACACGACGGAACCCTCACGCTGACTCCGCTCGCCGCTGGAGGGCTCCGCGTCACGGTGCAGTTACCTGCCGCGCCACCGCGGACTGGCTGATGACGATCAGGCTCAGGTGATGGGAAAGTCGAAATAGGTGTCCGGATGCGGTTCGTCCCGCAGCGTGTAGTGCCACCACTCGGCCGGATAGGAGCTGAACCCGCAGGCCTCCATGATCGAACGCAGGTGTTGCCGGTTTCGAGCCTTGGCTTCTGGGATTCCCTCGGCTCCGTGATGCGAGACCGAGTCCATCAGATCATGGTCGCCGCCCATGGCGACGAGTTCGCCGGTCGCCAGATGGTAGAGCGTCATGTCGACGGTGCTGCCCCGGCTGTGGCCCGACTTCGCGGCGACGTAGCCAAGCTCGAACATCTCGGGTCGGTCGATGTTCGGATAGTGCCGGAGTTTCGTGCGGCCATCCTCCGGCTGCCGTGACCAGCGCAGGAAGTCGTCCACTGCGCGCTGAGGGCGATAGCCATCCCACAGGAGCAGACCGAAGCCATGGGCTGCGGCTCTGTCGCGCGCGCGCTCCAGAGCTCCGCACAGGGCCTTCGTACCGACGACCCGATTGGCGAGGTATCCGTCGACGGGCTTGCCGGTGAAATTGTCCCAAGTGGCGTACTTCGCATCCCAGCGGATGCCGGGAACCAGCTCGTCCACGAAAACGAAGTCATCACTCATCGACGTTGACCGTTCAGTGCGAACGACACCAGCCGGTCGATGACCTCGGCGAGCGGGAGCCCGGCGGCCGCCATCATTCGCGGATAGCGGCTGTATGAGGTCATGCCCGGGAAGGTGTTGACCTCGTTGAGCACGACCTCTCCGTCTTCCTTCAGGAACATGTCGACCCGTGCGAGTCCCCTGCATCCCAACGCGCGATAGATCGCTCGAGCCGCCTGCTGCACGAGGAGGCGCGCCTCCGCCGTGATGTCGGCGGGAACGACCACGGTCGAGTTCTCGGAGCGGACCTCGGGCGCGTCCTCCTGATGGATCCTGAAGAAGCCGTGAGACAGACGGATCTGATCCACCTCGCCGACGACCAGATCCGTGGCGCTCTCGAGCACCGCGCACCCGACCTCGCTGCCGTGGACCGCCTCCTCGATCAGCACCTTCGAGTCGTACTGTCGAGCGACCGCCACCGCGCTCGGCAGGTCTTCCGCTCGGTCCACTCGACTGACGCCGAAGGACGATCCCGATCGGGCCGGCTTCACGAAGACGGGATACGTCAGGTTGTCGGGGTCGACCTGCCCGTCGGCCGCGACCGTCCAGAACCTCGGGGTGGCGATTCCTGCGCTTCGAACGACGAGATAGGCAAGGGACTTGTCCATGCACAGGGCAGAGCTCTGGACGTCGCACCCCACATACGGGATGCCGGAGAGGTCCAACAGGCCTTGGACAGCGCCGTCCTCGCCGAGCTTGCCGTGCAAGACGGGAAGCGCCACGTCGAGGTGAACCGTGTCGTATCCGCCATCCGCCTGAACAAGCAATCCGTGGACGCCTCGGTCGGGTGACAGCATTGCCGGACGACCGTCGCCGTCCTCCCAGCCCGCGTCAGGGCTCTCGCAGAGCTTCCACTCGCCGCTTGTGGTGATCCCGAGATAGAACGGCTCGTACTTGGCGAGGTTAAGGTTTCGCGCGACCTCTTGCGCAGACTTGACCGAGACGGGGTGCTCTTCCGAGGCGCCTCCGAATATGACCGCGACCCTCAACCTAGCCATGCTGCCGCCGTCCGAACTCGAGGCAATTGCGAATGGTGTTCTCGACCGTGTCGTACAGTGCGTGCTCCGTGTAATAGGCGGTGTGCGGAGTGATGAGTACATTCGGCAGCCGTTGCAATCGCAGGACGAGTCGGCTTTCGATCGGCCGGTTCCGCTGATCGGTGTAGAAGATGCCCTCCTCTCCCTCGAGCACGTCGAGCGCCGCGCCGCCCAACTTGCCGCTCTCAAGCGCGGAGAGCAGGGACTCGGTGTCGATGAGCGAACCGCGACCTGTGTTGACGACGATTGCGCCATCCTTCATCTGCTCGATCCGCTGACGATCCAGGAGATGTCTCGTCTCCGCGCTGAGTGGCGTATGCAGCGTGACGAGGTCGCTCCGCTCGAGCAGCTCATCGAGCTGGACATAGTCCGCAGAGGTCTTGGGATTGCGGTCATGAGCCAGCACGCGGCATCCGAAGCCCTGCAGCCTCTCCAGGACTGCTGCGCCGATGCGGCCGGTTCCGATGACTCCGATGGTCAGGTCGCGGAGCTCCCTGCCGCGCACGCGATTCAGCCTGAAGTCATGAGCTTCTGCGCGAGCGACGATCGATCGCGCGTTCCGCACGGCCATCAGCATCAGCATGAGCGTGTAGTCGGCCACGCCGTCGGGCGAGTACTCGACGGCCTCGACCGAGATGCCGACGTCGCGCGCGAAGTCCACGTCGATGTGGTCATACCCCGTGCTCCTGGTGGAGATGTAGGCGACGCCGGCTTCGCTGAGCGAGCGAAGTGTGGAATTGGTGATGGGGGTCTTGTGGCCGACACTGATGCATCGATTCCCGACGGCCATCCCGAGCGTGGACTCGGATGCCGCGGCATCGGTGATCGTGAGTGCGACGCCGAAGCGAGGCGCCACCTCGCGGAACACGACGGCCTCATCCGGCCCGCACCCATAAATCGAGATTCCCATTCCCGGGCCGACGGCATCCGCCCTGCCGAACGCACCGCGATGGTCAGCGGCAGCCGAGGAGAACGTGGACGGCAGCGATCGGATGCCGCGGGGCGCTGTTCGTGCGTGTTCGCTGTTGGCCATGCCTCCAGTCAAGGCAGCCCGGTGTTGTCAGGACGTATGCGGTTTTCGATACACCGGCGATATCCCGCCTACTTAGCCACCGGGGCGGTCGAGCGGACGCCACACCACGACGGCGTTCTCGCGGCGCACTCGCGTGCCCGCGCGCATCGAGACGACCTCGCCTGCAGCACCGGCCGCGAAGACGCGACGACCCGGGCGGTTGAGCATCTCGTCGGCGAGCGCCGCCTCGAGTTCGCGCACGCGCGTCTCGAGCGACGCGACCTGGTCTTCGAGGCCGAGCACGCGCCGGATGCCCTCGAGGCTCACGCCCTCGCTCGAGAGCTGGGCGATCTCGCGCAGCTGCGAGACGTCGCGCATCGAGTACCGGCGGGACTTGCCGGCCGTGCGCGTCGGAGAGACGAGACCGAGCCGGTCGTACTGCCGCAGCGTCTGCGGGTGCATTCCCGCGAGCTCCGCCGCGACGGAGATGACGAACAGCGGACTCAGCTCGTTCATGGTCGCTCCTAGCCCCTGGCCTTCGCGATGAGCCCGTCTCGGGGATTCTCGTCGGGCAGTTCGGCGATGAAGGTGCGCAGCTTCTCCTCGGCGTCTTTCGACAGGTGCGAGGGCACTGCGACCTGCACCTCTGCCAGGAGGTCGCCCGTGCCCTTCGAGGTCTCGACGCCGCGGCCCTTCACGCGCAGCACGCGTCCGCTCGGAGTGCCGGGGGCGACGCGCAGTTTCACGGGGTCACCCCCGAGCGTCGGCACCTGGATGGTCGCGCCGAGCGCCGCCTCGGCGAACGTGATGGGCACGGTCACCCGGAGGTTGAGACCGTCGCGCTCGAACACGGGGTGCTTGCGCACCGAGACGCTCAGCACGAGGTCACCGGGTTCGCCGCCGTCGGGCGAGGGCTGGCCCTTGCCCCGCAGCCGGATCTTCTGCCCGTCGGCGACCCCGGCGGGGATCTTCACGGTGATCGGCCTGCCGTCGGATGCCTGCAGGGTGATCTGCTGCCCCTTGGTGGCGGTGATGAAGTCGAGGGTCGTCGAGGCGGTGACGTCGCGGCCCTTCGATGGGCCGCCGAAGCCTCGGAATCCACCGGTGGGCTGGCCGAAGCGGCCGCCGCCGAACAGCCCGCCGAGCAGGTCGTCGTATTGGCCACCCTGCTGGTACGTGCGACCGCCCTGGCCGCCGAACATCGTGCCGAAGACGTCTTCGAAGCCGCCTGCCGCGCCGCCGCCGCCGGGCGCGGTGAATCGCGCACCCGAGCCCATCGCCCGGATCGCGTCGTACTCCTTGCGCTGCTCGGGGTCGGAGAGCACCGAGTGCGCCTCGCTGATCTCCTTGAACCTCGCCTCCGCCGCGTCATCACCGGGGTTCGAGTCGGGGTGGTACTTGCGCGCGAGCTTGCGGTACGCCTTCTTGAGTTCCGCGTCGCTCACGTCTTTGGAGACGCCGAGCACCTCGTAGAAGTCCTTGTCGAACCAATCCTGACTGGCCATCGGCACCTCCTCTCTCGAAATCTACTCGCCCGGTAGCCCCTGGTGGTCGAGTAGCGCCGGGCGAAACCCGACGCTACTCACCCACCTGAGGGAACTACTGCGGAGTCTTCACGACGACCTTCGCCACGCGAAGCAGCGTGCCGCCGAGCAGGTAGCCGGTCTCGACGACGTCGGCGACGGTGTCGGTGTCGACCTCGTCGCTCGGCTGCTGGAAGATCGCCTCGTGGCGCTGCGGGTCGAACGGCTCGCCGATCTCGCCGAACGACGAGAGCCCGAGCTTCTCGACGGCCGCGCGGAGCTTCGCCGCGATCGTCGAGAACGGGGCGTCGCCCTCGAGGTCGCCGTGCTTCTCGGCCCGGTCGAGGTCGTCGAGCACGGGCAGCAGCACCGCGACGGCCGCGCCGACGGCGCGCTCGCGCTCGACCTCACGGTTCGCCTCGGTGCGCTTGCGGTAATTCGCGTACTCGGCGGTGACCCGCTTGAGGTCGGCGAGGTGCTCGTCGCTCGGCTCCCGGATCTCGGCGGTGGCCGCGTTCAGGATGTCGTCGACCGTGAGCGGCACGTCGTCGTCGTCGGATTCGGATGCCGCGGCATCCGTCTCCTCGATCGTGTCGGCCTCGCCGGCGGCGGCTTCGGGGCCATCGGCTCCTTCGACCGCCTCAGCTGCCGCCGGCGCCTCGGCGGCTTCGGCAGTCTCGGCCTCCTGCGCCGGACGGCGAACCTCGCCCGTCTCGGGGTCGATCCGCCGCTTGTCGCGGATGACCGGCTCTTCGGGGATCTGGTTCTCGTCGGTCATGATTACCTGGCCTCTGAGCTCGTCGACGTGTCTTCGTCGTCGATGACCTCGGCGTCGACGACGTCTTCATCGGAGGTGGCCTGCTCGCCGGTGGGGTTCGAGTCCTCTCCGGCGCCGGCCGCGGCATCCGCCGTCTGGCTCTGGGCGTAGATGGCCTCGCCGAGCTTGCCCTGCGACTGCGAGAGCTTGTCGAACGCGGTCTTCACGGCCTCGTCGTCGTCGCCGGCGAGCGCCGACTTCAGCGCGTCGACGTCGCCCTGCACCTCGGACTTGACGTCGGCGGGCAGCTTGTCGTCGTTGTCCTTGATGAGCTTGTCGATCGAGTAGGCGAGCTGCTCGGCGGAGTTGCGCGTCTCGGCGGACTCACGGCGCTTCTTGTCTTCGGCGGCGTGCTCCTCGGCGTCGCGCACCATGCGCTCGACGTCTTCCTTCGGCAGCGCGGAGCCGCCGGAGATCGTCATGCGCTGCTCCTTGCCGGTGCCCTTGTCCTTCGCGGACACGTGCACGATGCCGTTGGCGTCGATGTCGAAGGTGACCTCGATCTGCGGGATGCCGCGGGGCGCCGGCGCGATGCCGGTCAGCTCGAACGTGCCGAGCGGCTTGTTGTCGCGCGTGAACTCGCGCTCACCCTGGAAGACCTGGATGGCGACCGACGGCTGGTTGTCGTCGGCGGTCGTGAAGGTCTCGCTGCGCTTCGTGGGAATGGCGGTGTTGCGCTCGATGAGCTTCGTCATGATGCCGCCCTTGGTCTCGATGCCGAGGCTGAGGGGGGTGACGTCGATGAGCAGCACGTCTTTGCGCTCACCCTTGAGGACGCCCGCCTGAAGGGCGGCACCCACGGCGACGACCTCATCGGGGTTGACGCCCTTGTTGGGCTCCTGGCCGGTCTCCTGCTTCACGAGCTCGGAGACGGCGGGCATACGCGTGGATCCGCCGACGAGCACGACGTGCGCGACATCCGAAAGCTTGATGCCGGCCTCGCGGATGACGTCGTCGAAGGGCTTCTTCGTGCGGTCGAGCAGGTCGCTCGTCATGTTCTCGAACTCGGCGCGGCTGAGCGTCTCGTCGAGGTTGGCGGGGCCGTTCTCGGTGAGCGAGAGGTAGGGCAGCTGGATGCTGGCCTTCATGTTCGAGGACAGCTCCTTCTTCGCCTGCTCAGCGGCCTCCTTGAGACGCTGGAGGGCGATCTTGTCCTTCGAGACGTCGACACCGGTGGAGTCCTTGAAGCGCTTGATGAGCCACTCGACGACCCGCTGGTCCCAGTCGTCGCCGCCGAGCCGGTTGTCGCCGGCAGTCGCCTTCACCTGGATGGTCGAGAAGTCGTCGTCTTTGCCCACCTCGAGGAGCGAGACGTCGAACGTGCCGCCACCGAGGTCGAAGACGAGGATGAGCTCGTCTTCCTTGCCCTTGTCGAGACCGTAGGCGAGCGCTGCCGCTGTGGGCTCATTGATGATGCGCAGCACGTTGAGGCCCGCGATCTCGCCGGCCTCCTTCGTGGCCTGGCGCTCGGCGTCGTTGAAGTACGCCGGCACGGTGATGACCGCATCGGTGACGGTGTCGCCGAGGTACTGCTCGGCGTCGCGCTTCAGCTTCTGCAGGATGCGCGCCGAGATCTCCTGCGGCGTGTAGTTCTTGCCGTCGATCTCGGACGACTTCCAGTCGGTGCCCATGTGGCGCTTGACCGAGGCGATCGTGCGGTCGACGTTCGTGACGGCCTGGCGCTTCGCGGTCTCGCCGACGAGCACCTCGCCGTCTTTCGTGAATGCGACGACCGAGGGGGTGGTGCGGAAGCCCTCTGCATTGGCGATGACGGTGGGCTCGCCACCTTCGAGGACCGAGACGACCGAGTTGGTCGTGCCGAGGTCGATTCCTACTGCTCGTGACATGTGTGTCTCTCCTTCTGCCTGGAGGCTTCGCGAGCGGATGCCGCAGCGCTCCAGAGCGGTCGGCCCGGCCGTGCTGGCCCGCGACCGAAGTCGGTGTGTCAAGACTTGAGCCCTGACGACTCAAGTGTCTCAACGCCGTTTCGACGTGTCAAGTTGGCGCCGTGGAACTTGAGTGCACCTGACTCAACTCACAGCGGATGCCCAGAATTCCGGGCTTCGTCACGGCCGCCACCCCGCAACACAGGGTACGCATCGAATGCATTCAGGCGGCACCAAGCTCGTGGGTGAATAAGGGTGGGAACAGATTCCTCGCATCGTAGTCAGGAGCGTCGTCGGCGCATCGTCGTCGGCGCAGTCATGAAGGAGCGACCGTGACCATCACCCAGACGTCCCACATCGACCTCGACACCGTGGCTGAGCTCGCCGCCCAATTGCGCGTCGACTCGATCCGCTCGAGCACGAGCGCCGGTTCGGGGCATCCGACCTCCAGCATGTCGGCGGCCGACCTGCTCGCCGTGCTCGTTACCCGGCACTTGCGCTTCGATTGGGATGACCCGACGGCGCCCGGCAACGACCACCTGATCTTCTCGAAGGGTCATGCCTCGCCGCTGCTGTACTCGGTGTTCAAGGCCGTCGGCGTCGTCTCGGACGACGAGCTGATGAACGGGTACCGGCGTTTCGGGCAACGCCTGGAGGGCCACCCGACTCCGGTGTTGCCATGGGTGGATGTCGCGACCGGGTCGCTTGGCCAGGGTCTGCCCGACGGCGTCGGGATCGCGCTGGCCGGCAAGTACCTGGATCGGCTGCCCTATCGAACGTGGGTGCTCTGCGGCGACAGCGAGTTCGCCGAGGGATCCATCTGGGAGGCGCTCGACAAGGCCGCCCACTACGAGCTGTCGAACCTCATCGCCATCGTCGACGTCAACCGCCTCGGCCAGAGCGGGCCGACCGAGCTGGGCTGGGATCTCGACGCGTATGCCCGCCGTGCCGAGGCGTTCGGCGCTCGCGTGCTCGTCGTCGACGGGCATGATCTGAGCGCCATCGACGACGCCTTGGGCACGGCCGCCGATCCCACGGATGGACGGCCGACGGTGGTCCTCGCGAAGACGGTGAAGGGCAGTGGCTTCTCCGAGGTCGAGGACAAGCCCGACTGGCACGGCAAGCCGTTCCCCGCCGACATGGCCGACCGGGCGATCGCCGAGCTCGGCGGCATCCGCGATCTCGTGCTTCGCGGCCCGCGTCCTGAGCCCGCTTCCGCTACCTCCACCGACGCGAGTGCCGAACCGGCCGGGGCCGCCGCGATCCTGCCTCGGTACGCCCTCGGCGACGAGGTGGCCACGCGCAAGGCCTATGGAGACGCGCTCGTCGCGCTCGGAGCTGCCGACCCGCGGATCGTCGCGCTCGATGGCGAGGTGAGCAACTCGACGTACTCCAATGCATTCGCGCACGCCTTTCCCGACCGGTACTTCGAGATGTTCATCGCCGAGCAGCAGCTCGTGGCCGCCGCGACCGGCCTCAGCGTTCGCGGCTACCGCGCGTTCGCGTCGACCTTCGCGGCGTTCCTGACCCGTGCGCACGATTTCATCCGGATGGGCGCCATCTCGGGGGTCGACCTCCGATTGGTCGGCTCGCACGCCGGCGTGGAGATCGGGGCCGATGGTCCATCGCAGATGGCGCTCGAGGACCTCGCCATGATGCGCGCCGTGCACGGCTCGACGGTGCTGTATCCGAGCGATGCGACGAGCACCGCCGCGCTCGTCGAGGCGATGGCATCGACGCCGGGCATCAGCTACCTGCGCACCACTCGCGGCGCGTATCCCGTGCTGTACGAGGACGGGGAGGCGTTCCCGGTGGGCGGGTCCAAGGTGCTGCGCTCAGGTGATGACGACCAGGTCACCCTCGTCGGCGCCGGCGTGACGCTCCACGCGTGCCTGCGCGCCGCCGAGATCCTGGCGGAGGAGGGTGTCGCGGCCCGGGTGATCGACTGCTACTCGGTGAAGCCGATCGACGCCGACACGCTGACCGCCGCGATCGGCACCACATCCGGGCGGATCGTGGTCGCCGAGGACCACCACCCCGAAGGCGGACTCGCGTCGGCCGTCGCCGACGCGCTCCTCGCCGCGGGGCCGACGAGCCTGTCTCTCGCGCACCTCGCGGTTCGCGGCATGCCCGGCTCCGGATCCGGCCCCGAGCTCCTCGCGTGGGCCGGCTTGGACGCAGACCACATCGCCGCCGCCGCGCGCGAATTGCTCGACAGTTGAGACCCGCAAGAATGGGCGCATGACCAGCGGCATCCGACTCACGACCCTCTCGGCGTCTCACGCCGACGATGCCGAGCTCGTCTCGGCGCTCTCGCACCTGGTCAACGGCGTCTACGAGGTCGCGGAGCAGGGACTTTGGGAGCCGCAGAGCGCGAGGACGACGGCCGAGGAAGTCGCGTCGCTCCTCCGTTCAGGTGAGATCACCGCCGCGTTCCTCGACGGCGAGCTCGTCGGATGCGTTCGGATTCACGAACTGTCCGATCGGATCTGCGAGTTCGGAATGCTCGCGGCGGCCCCACATCGGCGAGGCGCCGGAATCGGTCGCGAGCTGGTGCGGTTCGCCGAGGCCTTCGCGGTGGAGCACGGCCGGGAGATCATGCAGCTCGAGCTCCTCGTGCCGCGCGAGTGGTCGCATCCGTCGAAGGAGTTCCTCACCGCTTGGTACACCCGAATCGGCTATCGCCCGGTTCGCACCGGTCGCCTCGAGGAGTCCTACCCGGCGCTCGCTGTTCATCTGGCGACGCCGTGCGATCTCGTGATCCACCACAAGGACCTGCAGCCTCAGGTTCGCACGGCGTCGTCTTCGACGTAGATGGTTGCCGACGGGCACAGCTCCTTCGCCTCGCGCACGGCCGCCCACTCGGACTCGGGTGGGTTCCCGTCGATCAGTTCCACGAAGCCGCCCTCCTCCGGCGGGTTGCGGAACACGTTCGGAGCGGTGAGCCCGCAGTTCCCCGAGGCAATGCACGTGACGGGGTTCACGGTGACCTTCATCAGCAACATCCTTTCCGTGGCAGCGCCGACGGGATGACGCTCCTCATCCACGGTATTGACACGCGAGAGACAGCGCCACCGCGACACGACGGGCACAATGACCTAGACGCCGCGCCCAGGCGTCAGGATCCCCTTCGGGTCGAACGCAGTCTTGATGAGCCGGTGGGCGGCGAGCGTCGCCGGATCGAGCTGCTTCGCGAGCGAGCCGTATTTGAGGGATCCGACTCCGTGCTCCCCTGACATGGTGCCCCCAAGGCTGAGGGCGGTGTCGGTGATCCGGTCGAGGATGCGTTCGGCATCGACGTAGGTCTCGTCGTCGTCACCTCGCACGATGACGGAGGGGTGCAGGTTCCCGTCGCCGGCGTGCGCGAAGGTCGGGATCGGCACGCCCTCTTCGGCGCTGATCCGCTCGACGGCTTCGAACATGTCGGCGAGGCGAGCGATGGGCACCGCGACATCCGATGACACCCGAAGGCCTTCGGCCGAGAGCGCCCGGCTCGACACGCGACGCGCTTCGAGCAGGATGTCGCCCTCCGCCTGCTCGACGCTGATTGCCCCTGCTTTCCGACACATCGTGGTCGCCTGCTCCAGATCGCCGATCGCGGTGCGGCCGATGAACTGGCCGACGAGGAGGGCGGAAGCTCCGTCGGTGCTCAGCCCGGTCGGATAGAACTTCTCGACGACGTCGACGCTCGTGCGGTCCATGAGCTCCAGCACCTCGGGCACGACGTCGCTGCTCATGATCGCGCTGACGGCGCGGCCGGCCGCGGCGATAGTCGGGAACGCCGCGCGGAAGGTGACGGTCGTGCCGACTGGCCGCGGCCGAAGGCGCACCGTCACGGCGGTGACGATGCCGAGCGTGCCCTCGGATCCCACGAAGAGATTCGTCAGGTCGTAGCCGACGACGTTCTTGCGGGTCCTCGAGCCGGTGCGGATGATCTCGCCGCTGGCGAGCACGACCTCGAGGGCGGCGATGCTGTCTGCGGTGACGCCGTACTTCACGCAGCGGAGCCCTCCGGCGTTGGTGGCGATGTTGCCGCCGATCGTCGACTCGCGGTAGCTGGCGGGGTCGGGCGCGTACATCAGGCCATGCTCCGCCGCGGCCCTGTCGATGTCTGCGGTGATGACCCCTGCCTCGACCTCGGCGAGCCGGTTGGCGGGATCGATCGCGACGATCCTGTTCATCCCTGCGAGCGAGATGACGAGGCCGCCGGGGTAGGCGACGGCCCCGCCCGCGAGCCCCGTGCCGCTGCCGCGGACCGAGACCTTGACGTCGTTGCGGTTCGCCCATTCCACCGCGGCCGCGACGTCGGCGCTGCTCCGGGCGACCACGACGGCGGCGGGCAGCCCCTCGGGCCGGGCGCGGGAGGCATCCGTGCTGTAGCTGGCGAGGTCGGCCGGATCGGTGAGGACCCGGCCGCCGAGCCTGGCGATGAGGTCGGAAAGGGGGTTCACCGTCAGAGGAACTTCACGCCCTGTGCGAGCGGCAGCTGACCCGAGAAGTTCACCGTGTTGGTGGCCTGGCGCATGTACTGCTTCCACGAATCGGCGCCCGACTCACGGCCGCCACCGGTCTCCTTCTCGCCGCCGAACGCGCCGCCGATCTCCGCTCCCGACGTTCCGATGTTGACGTTGGCGATGCCGCAGTCCGAGCCGCTGGCGGAGAGGAACCGCTCGGCTTCCGTCTGGTCGTTGGTGAAGATCGCCGACGACAGGCCCTGCGGGACGCCGTTGTGGAGTTCGATGGCCTCGTCCAACGTGTCGTAGGTGAGCACGTACAGGATGGGTGCGAACGTCTCCTCCTGCACGACGCCCGACTGCGAGGGAACCCGAACCACCGCGGGCTCGACGTAGTACGCCTCGGGATGCTCGTCGTGGAGCACACGGGTGCCGCCGTAGAGCACTGCTCCGCCTTCGTCGACGGCCCGTGCGAGGGCCTTCTGCTGGGCCTCGAAGCTGGCCCTGTTGATCAGCGGTCCGACGAGCGTGCCCTCGACGGTCGGGCTGCCGATGTTCAGGGTCTTGTACGCCTCGATGATGCGCGAGGTGAGCGTCTCGGCGATCGACGAGTGCACGATGAGGCGCCGAAGCGAGGTGCAGCGCTGGCCCGCGGTGCCGGCGGCGGCGAACACGATGCCGCGCAAGGCGAGGTCGAGATCGGCGGATGGCGCGACGATGGCGCCGTTGTTCCCTCCGAGCTCGAGCAGCGCGCGGCCGAACCGCTTGGCGATGAGCGGTGCGATCTCGCGCCCCATCCGCACCGATCCGGTCGCCGAGACGAGGGCGACCCGCTCGTCTTCCACCAGTCGCTGGCCGCCCACGCGGTCGGTGAGCAACACGTGGTGAAGGCCTTCCGGTGCTCCGACCTCGCGCACCGCCTGCGCGAGCAGCGCATCGGTGGCGAGGGCGGAGAGCCGCACGGCATCCGCGGGCTTCCAGACGACGGTGTCGCCCGCGATGAGGGCGAGCGCCGTGTTCCAGGCGTAGACGGCGACGGGGAAGTTGAAGGCGGAGATGATGCCGACGACGCCGAGCGGATGCCACGCCTCAGCGAGTCGGTGGCCCGGTCGTTCTGAGGGCATCGTCTTGCCGAAGAGCTGGCGGGACTGCCCGACGGCGAGGTCGGCGATGTCGATCATCTCCTGCACCTCGCCGAGCGCTTCGGAGCGGATCTTGCCGACCTCGGCGGTGACGAGGGTCGCGAGGTCCTCCTTGTGCTCAGTGAGGAGTTGCCCCCATCGCTTCACGAGCGCCCCGCGCACCGGTGCGGGAACCTCACGCCAGGTCTTGAACGCCTCAGCGGCTGCGGCGATGGCGGCGTCGATCTCCTCGTCGTCGTGGGTTCGGGTATGCAAGATGACCTCTCCCGTGATGGGCGAGCGCACTTCGGCGTCGCCGCCGATGGCGTCGAGGTCGACGCCGGTCGCCTCGAGCGCGCGACGCACGTCGTCGGTGATCGAGGCGGTGCTGGGGAAGTTCGTCATGGGTGTCTGCTTTCTGTGTTCCGGGCGAACCCGGTTGGTCAGGCGTCGGTGATGATACGCAGGTCGAGCGCGGCTTCTGCGGCGGTGAGGGAGGCTCGCTGCTGGGCGGCGTAGAGGTCGGTCGGATCGCTGATGCGGATCCCGATGACCTCGGAGAGCCGTTCGATGTCGTAGAACGTGCCCTCCTGCTCGTCGTCGCGGGATCCGTCGTCGGTGAGGTTCGACTGGAAGATGCCCGCCGCGGAGCGCGGCAGGAAGTCCTCGTAGACGATCGGTTCGGGGATGAGGGCGCCGGATTCGACGAGCTCGCGCAACGTCGCGGACTCCGTCTGCGTCTCGGGCGCAGCGGCATCCGCAACCCGGTACGTGAAGAAGGCGAGGTCCTGCAGGGCGAGCTCACGCTCGGTGGCGGGCAAGCTCTCGCTCCAGACGACCTCGGCTACCTCGACTCGAGTTGTTCCCGCTGGGGCGGCGGCACGGCGCGAGTCGACTTCGGCGACCAGGCGGTCGTAGAGGTCGCGGCCCTTCGCGGTGAGGGCGATGCCCCGCTGCTCGACCTCACCGAATCGCACGCGGAGTGATCCCGTGCGCACCTCGCCGTCGGCGTGGCGGAATCGGCGCTCCTCGGCGAGCGCCTTGAACGACGTCTGGCGCAGCAGGACATCGGGTCCGTCCCAATCGGGCGGACCCTGGATCTCGTCGATCATCGTGATGCCGCGCGCTTCCATCCGCTCGTACAGGTCATCGATGTCGAGAACGCGGGGCGTGAGGTGGTTGATGTGCGTCGAGGGGACCCCGCCGATGTCCGCCGCCACGGCCGAGATCCGCTCGAGCTTGAAGTACCAGTCGTGGTCGACGGGCTCTTGCGAGAGCTCGAACGCGGCGGTCGCGAGATCGAGGAAGCGCGAGGCATCCGGTTCCTCCAGACCACCGTCCCGAGCCGACCTGTCGGCGAGGCCGAGCAGCTCTTCGCCGAAGAGGGTTCGTGCGTCGAGGAAGGTCTCCAGCTGCTGCTGCGTCTCCTCGTCGAAGAACCGGCGGTCGTCGTGCGCGAGCATCGAGGTGAACACGCGGAAGGGGTTCCTGGCCAGCTCGTCGGCGTCGATCGGACGGAACGCGGTCGAGACGACCGGAACGGAACTCGCGGATGCGTCGCGCAGGTCGTAGAAGCCGACCGGATGCATGCCGAACCCGGCGAAGACCCGGGCGACCTGCGCGAGTTCACGGGCCGAGCCGACGCGGATGGCACCGTGGCGCTCAGCGGTGACCCGCTCGATGCTGCCGAGTCGTTCGGCATCCGCTCCGTTCCTGCGGATGAAGTCCTCGTTGACCTCCTTGGACACGTCGACGAGCGTGTTGTAGACGGGCACTTCGTTGCCGTACAGCGTCGCGAGGCGGAGTGCGAAGGCTGCGCGCAGATCCGACAGCGTCAGCTCGGTGGTGGCGGTCATCGGTGGTTTCTTCCTTCCCTGGACCGGCTAGATGATGTGGACTTCGGCGAGTCGGGCCTGCAGGCCCTTGAATCGGATGGCGCTGAACGAGGTGGCGTCCATGAACGAGTCGCGTCCCAGGTAGAGGTCACGAACGAGCTCACCGACAGCCGGCCCCTGCAGGAATCCGTGCCCCGAGAACCCGGTGGCGTAGAGCACGCCCTGCACGTCGTCGGACCGGCCGATCATCGCGTTGTGGTCGGGCGTGTTCTCGTAGAGTCCTGCCCAACCGGCCTCGAGCGGGAGGTTGGCCAATGTGGGAGCGATGATCTCGGCGGCCCGATCGAACGCCGGCTTCCACCGGTAGGAGAACTCGCGGTCGAAGCCGGGTTCCTGGTCCTGGTTGGAGATGCCCAGCAGCATCGCGTTGCGGTAGTTGTGGAAGTACAGGGTCGTCGAGAGGTCGAGGGTGAACGGAACCGTGGGAAGCGGCCTGGCCTGCTGCCGCGTGAAGCCGATCTGGCGGCGCACCGGCTCGACGGGCAGGTAGACCCCGGCCATCTCTCCCAACCTGGTCGACCACGCGCCAGCCGCGAGAACGACCGCGCTCGTGGTGATCGATCCGCGGTTCGTGTGCACCTCGCGCACCGCGCCGCCGTCGGCGTCGATGTCGAGCACCTCGGTGTACTCGCAGATCGAGACGCCGAGCTCGACGGCCGCCTCTGCGTAGGCCTTCACGACGCGAGCGGGCTGGGCGAATCCGTCTCGCGGGGAGAACGAACCGCCGAGCAGCGCCTCAGGATCGAGGAACGGGTTGATCTCTCGCGCTTCGGCGGGAGTGACCATCCGGCTGGAACATCCCAGGCTGTTCTGCACCAGGGTGCTCGACTCGACCGACGCCATCTCGGACTCGTCCCGGCAGAGGAAGAGGTAGCCGACCTGCCGGAGCCCGATGTCGGTCCGGAACCGCTCGTCGAAACGTTCGTAGGCGTCGAGGCTGCGCTGGCCGAGACGGATGTTGCCGGGGTCCGAGAAGGTTGCGCGCACGCCTCCCAATGGCTTCGCCGATGAGCCCGAACCGAGCGTGTTGCGTTCGAGGAGCACGATGTTCCGGACGCCCGCCTCGGCGAGGTGGAAGGCGATGCTCGTGCCCATGATGCCCGCTCCGATGATGACGACCTCCGCGCTGGAGGGCAGCTTCGTCTCGGGCTGCTCGACCAGGGGAACGACGTTCTCGACGTGGTCGGTTTGCATGGCTTCCTCTCGCCGGGCTGGTTCCAGCATGCTCGCGGAAGGCGTTTAGGACAATCGAGGTAATTTTCATCAACCGTTTAGCATTGCTATATGCATTGGACGCTCGACCAGCTCCGCACCTTCTCGGCGGTCGCCGAGCTCGGAACGATGACGGCGGCGGCTGAACGGCTCGGCTACACGACCGGTGCCATCTCCCAGCAGATGAGCGCGTTGCAGGCGACCCTCGCCCGCCCGCTGTTCGTGAAATCGGGGCGCGTCCTCACCCTCACCGACACCGGGCGGATCCTGCGGCACCATGCTCGACAGGTGCTCGACGCGGAACGCCGGGCCGAGGCGGCACTGAGCGGCCCCGAGACGGCACACGAGACGGTCGTGATCCTGGGGGTGTTCGGCTCGGCGGCGGTGTCGGCGATCCGACCGGTCACCGAGCGCTTGCGCGAAGTCGCTCCGAACGTCGACATGCGAGCGCTCGAGGTCGACGTCGAACGGATGCCGCAAGCGGTGCTCGCGAACGAGATCGACATCGCGCTCGGGCTGAACTACTCCGACGCTCCCGTGCCACCGCAACGAGGCGTCGTCAGTTCGCTGCTGCGCCGGGAACCGTTCCACATGGTGCTGCCGTCGGCCGCCCGAGAGCTCCTCGATGCGCCAGAGCAGCTGCTCGCCTACGCCAACGAGGCCGAGTGGATCCTTCCGCCCATCGACTCGTCGTTCGGCAGGGCCACCCGGCTGGCCTGCGCTGCGGCAGACATCGATCCGCACGTCATCCACACGGTGACCGACACGGCGGTGTCGATCGCCATGGCCGAATCCGGCATCGGGATCACCCTGGCGACGCCGCTGATGATGGTCCTGCATCCGACGGAGAGTCCGATCGCCCCGCTCCCGGGCAGATCCACGCGCGACATCGTCGCGATCGCGCGGAGCGCCGCGCTCGAACGGACCAGTGTCGCCGCAGTGCGGGACGCGCTCGCGCATGTCTT
The DNA here is from genome assembly GCF_030815405.1 of Agromyces albus. Lineage (NCBI taxonomy): Bacteria > Bacillati > Actinomycetota > Actinomycetes > Micrococcales > Microbacteriaceae > Agromyces > Agromyces albus. The sequence goes on from NZ_JAUSWX010000001.1 coordinate 3,505,594, forward strand.
CGCGGGCGAGAGGCCGACCGACGTCGACTGAAGCCCACGAGGGCGGGCAGCACGCCGTCGGGGCATCCGTCATCTCCAGAAGCGCTGCTCCACGATCGCGAGGCCGTCGAGCAGGATCGGGATGTCGGCGGCGAGGCTCATCCGCAGAAACGGCTGTGCCGCCGATTCGACGAACGCGCGCCCGGGAACCAGCGCGACGCCATCGTCGAGGAGCGACATGGCCGCATCGAACGAGTCGGTCCCGCTCTGGAGCGGAAGGGGCTGGTAGAAGGCTCCGCCCGGAGTTGTATGCGGGATGCTGCGCTCGCCGAGCCAGGCGTGAACTGCGTCCCGCCGCCGGGCGAAGGTCTCCCGTCGCGTCTCGACGTCGGCCCACGGCCCCGTGAGGGCGGCGATCGCGACGGCCTGGGCCACGGAGTTCGCCGAGGCCATGTTCTGCGAGTTGACGGCGGCGAGCTGTGCCCCGGTGCCGGGAGGCGCGACCGTGAAGCCCACGCGCCATCCGGTCATCGAGAACGTCTTCGACAGGCTGAACACCGAGAACGTGCGGGCGCGATCGACCGCGAGTGCGCTGACGGCCGGCGCATCGAAGGCCATGTCGGCGTAGACCTCGTCGCTCAGTATCGCCAGCCCTCGCCGCCCGGCGAGGCCCGCGATGGCACTCAGAGTTTCAGCCGGGATGACCGCGCCGGTGGGATTGCCCGGAGTGTTGATGACGATGCCGCGGGTGCGGGACGTGATGCGATCCTCGAGGTCGGCGAGGCCGGGGATCCAGTCGTGCTCCGCAGCGAGCGGGTAGCCGACGGCGACGCCCCCGGCGAGCGCGATCTGCGTTCGGTAGCACGGGAAGGCCGGCACGGGAACGAGCCATTCGTCGCCCGCGCGGGTGAGGAGCTGGAAGCAGCTCATGAGGGCACCGGTCGCGCCATTCCCGATCACGATGTCGTCGGGCGAGACCTCAAGCGCATGGCGGACCCGCAGGTAGTCGGCTGCGGCGTCGCGGAAGGCATCGGTGCCGGCCGCGGGCGTATAGCTCGTGGGGCCCCCGGCAGCGAGCATGGCCGCCTCGATCACATGCGGTGACGCCGGCAGGTCGGGCTCGCCGATGTCCAGGCGGATCGGGCTGAGGCCGCGCGAGTGGATGGCCTGTCCGATGAGGCGGATGTCACTCTGGCGCAAGCTCGCTGGCACGGGGGCGATGAGCGTGTTCACGGGTCCACTCTGACCGATGCCGCTGTCGCGCACCACACCCGGACCGCTCGAAAGCTTTACGCCCTCGTAACACCGAGGCGAAGCCGGGGCAACATCGCACCGCCTTAATTGGTCAGACCACTTTCCGTGTCCATTCGGACCGACGCGAAGGAACCGACCAATGGCGAAGACCTCTGACGGGCTGTTCGAAGAGACACCCGAGCACGACATCCGTGTGAAGCAACCGATCTACAAGTCCCTGTTCTTCCAGATCATCGTGGCGATCGTGCTCGGTGTGAGCATCGGATGGCTCTTCCCCGACCTCGGCGCGCAGCTGAAGCCACTGGGCGACGCCTTCATCCGGATCATCAAGATGATCATCGCGCCGCTCATCTTCCTCGTCATCGTCACGGGCATCGCGCACGTCGGCGATGTGAGGTCGGTCGGCAGGGTCGGCGTGAAGGCACTCACGTACTTCCTGATCGCCTCGACGTTCGCGCTCGTCTTCGGCATGATCGTCGCGAACATCGTCAGGCCCGGTGCCGGACTCGACATCGACCCCGCGTCGCTCGACACGTCCGCCCTCGAGGCGAAGACGGCCGGCGGCGAGCTGCCGACCGCGTCGGAGTTCCTGCTCAACGTGATTCCCGAGAGCGTGATGGGCGCGTTCGCGAGCAACATCCTGCTCCAGGTGCTGTTCTTCTCGGTGTTCGTCGGCGCCGCGATCGTCGTGATCGGCAAGGACAAGGTGAAGCCCGTCGTCGACCTGCTCGACTCGGGAATGACGATCATCTTCAAGATCATGGGCTGGATCATGAGGGTCGCGCCGATCGGTGCGTTCGGTGCGATGGCGTTCATCATCGGCCAGTACGGCATCGCGACGCTCGGCACCTATGCCGTGCTGATTGCTGCCTGCTACGGCGCCGCGATCATCTTCATCGGCCTGCTCTTCCTCGTCGCCTGGGGATTCGCTCGGGTGCCGCTCTGGCAGTTCATCAAGTACTCGCGCTCGGAGTTCGCGCTCGCGCTCGGCACCGCCTCGAGCGAGGCGGTGCTGCCCCGCATCATGGCCAAGCTCACCGCAGCCGGTTGCCCGCGTTCGATCACGGGCCTCGTCGTGCCGACCGGGTACTCGTTCAACCTCGACGGCGCCGCCATCTACCTGTCGATCGCCCTCCTCTTCCTCGCGCAGGCGTTCGGGGTCGACCTCTCGCTCGGCGAGCAGCTCGGCGCCCTCGGCATCCTGCTGCTCACCTCGAAGGGCATGGCGGGCGTTCCCGGGTCGTCGTTCCTGGCACTCTCGGCGACGGCCACGGCGCTCGGCCTCTTCCCCGTCGCCGGCGTCGCCCTGCTCCTCGGAGCGGACCGCATCATGGACTCGATGCGCGTCTCGGTGAACCTGCTCGGCAACTGCGTCGCCGCCTTCGTCGTGTCGCGCTGGGAGAAGCAGCTCGACTACGACCAGATGTGGGCGGCGTTCTCGGCTGAGAACGTCGACGCCGTCCAGCTCGAGACCGCGAAGGCGTAACCGCACGTGGGAAACTGGTGGGTGTCGCGTCAAGGGCACCCACCAGTTCCGTCTTCACGTCGAGAATGAGTTCGATGCCCTCAGCCACTGAACCGATGGGGCCCATGCCGAGGCATGGTGCGTCGGTCGCCGACGACGTGGCTCGGCACCTGAAGCGGCTCATCGTCACCGGCGCATTCCCGAACGGCGGACGCCTGCCGGCCGAGCGCGCGCTCGCGGCAGAGCTCGGCGTCTCGCGAGCGGCACTGCGCGAGGCGCTGCAACAGCTCCAGAGCGCCGGACTCGTGCACAGCCAGCAGGGCAGCGGAACGAGGGTCACGCACGATCCGTCGTCATCGGCCCGGCTCGTGGCCCACCTCTCGCAGGAGGAGCGCGACTTCGCGGAGTCGGCCGAGCTCCGCGCGGTCGTCGAGCCGCAGATCGCGCGCCTCGCCGCGAATCGCGCCACCCCGAACACCGTCGCCGAGATGCGGAGGATCCTCGACGCCTCCGCGACCGAACTCGACGTCGAGGCATCCATGTCGCTCGACATCGCGTTCCACCTCGCCGTCGCCGAGACCGCCGGCAACCGTCTGCTCTCCTCGCTCAGCGGGCTCACCGCGAGCTGGACGATCAGCGAACGCGCGTATTCGCATCTGCAACCGCGCGGCCGGGATGTCTCCCGCCGGGGTCACGCCCGGATCCTCGCGGCGATCGAGTCCGGCGACGCCGACGCGGCCGAACGCGCGATGGCCGTGCACCTCGAGGAGATCGGACTCGTGATCGCGGAGGCGCGCGCCTCGGTCCTCGACGACTCGGTGGTTGAGTAGGCAGCGAAGCAGCCGTATCGAAGCCACCTGCCCGCGACCGCGCCAACCTCAGTGATCGTGCTCGAGCCCCCAAGCCGGGAACGGATCGCGATACCCGGCCCACTCCATCGGACCGGCGAGCAGCTCGTCGTCTGCGAGCAGCGCCGCACTGAGTACGTTGGCGAGATACTCGGGCTGCAGCTCCCGGCCGAAGAACACGAGCTCCTGTCCTTGCGGCGAGTCGACGTCCCAGCTGAGCATCGCGGTCGGGTCGAGCGAGAGCACTCGCCCCGCCGACGACCAGGAGCCGACCCTGCCCGGCCGTGAGGCGAGGCGCACGAGGCCCCGACTTCGCACGATGAGGCCGGCGTCTTCGGGATCGAGGAAGTGCTCGACGACGTGTCCGAGCCGTGTCGGATGAAACGGGCGCGGGTCTCGGAACACGAATGCACCGATCCCCGAGATGGTCGTCGGCAGGCCCGCGCGCCCCTCGAGCTCGAGCATCCATCCCATGTCCCGGCCGAGTGCATCGAGCCGGTCATTCGCCGGCACCGAGCTCGCTGCGGGATGCTCCGCTTCGCTCGGAGGGAGGATCCTCGCGCTCGGGTTGAGGCGATTCAGGAGCGCGATGACCTCACGGGCGGCGACCGACGGGGCATCCGTCAGGTCGGCCAATACGATCGTGCTCGCCGACTCCAGCTGCGCCGCCAGTCGTTCGCTCGTGTCGTATTCGCCGCGCCGCGTGTGGTCAGGTCCTTCACGGAAGAGCCATCGGCGGATGTCGGCGACGCGGGCGATCGTCACGAGTTCGCGCAACTGCACCGGGATGCCATCGGATGCCTCTGCCGCGAAGATGTGGCGGAGCACGAGGCCGGCCTCGAGGCAGTCAACGCGTGGGTCGAGGTCGACGACGACGCTGCCCGCGCGGCCGCGTGCCGCGAGCTCGAGGAGACGATCGGCGAGCTCGAGGTGGAACTCCTCGTGGCCGGTCGAAGACGGTTCCACCTGCTGCGCGGCCGCTGCGCCGCTGGTCAATGCCGCGAAGCGGCTCCGGTCGGCTCGGCGCAAGCCGCTGACGAGGGTGACGTCGAGCACCGGCCCGGTGCGCCCGTTCGGTGGATCCTGCCGCATGCTGCCCCGTTTCGTGTCATCAGGGAGCTAGGCTATCTGATAATCATTCTCAACTAGGAGGCATCCATGAAAGTTCGCAACTCGCTCAAGGCACTGAAGAAGATCCCGGGGGCGCAGATCGTGCGCCGTCGAGGCCGCACGTTCGTGATCAACAAGCAGAACCCGCGCATGAAGGCCCGCCAGGGCTAGGCAGCCGACCTACCCGCCCGTCGGGAACTCCGGCACCGCCGACGCCGGCCGCGTGCGCTCGTACCAGGCCGTGAACCGCAGCGTCTCGAGGTCGGCGAAGCGCCGGCCCGTGATCTGCAGTCCGATCGTGCGTCCATCGGCGGTGAAGCCGCAGTTGACGCTCGACGAGGGCTGTCCCGTCATGTTGTAGGGCGCGGTGAAGGCGATGTGCGACATCCGCTGATCGTCGTCTCCCCACGGCATGGGCCATTCCGCCGGGAACGCGGCGACCGGGGAGACCGGCGAGAGCACGGCGTCGAACGGATGCGTCGCCTCCACCGTGACCCGGCGCATCTCGGCGATCGCGTCGTAGGCCTCGAGTGCGCGGCGGCCCGAGACATCCGCACCGCCGTGCACCCAGGTCGAGATGAATGGGAGCACCCGGCCCTTGGCCTCGGGGCTCAGGTCGACATAGGTGCGCCAGAAGCGCACGCGCCAGAACAGGTCGAGCTCGTCGAGGAATCGGTCGTTGATGAACGGCGCGAGCTCGACGATCTCGGCGCCCGCGTCGGAGAACGCGGCAGCGGCGCGTTCGATCGCGGCTCGCACCTCGGGGTCGACGCGCAAGCCGGCGCCAGGCTCCAGGTGCACGGCGATGCGCTTGCCGCGCACGTCGACCTCGAGGTCGTCCCAGTCGAGGTCCTCGGGCGGCAGCGACGTGTAGTCGCGCGCATCGGGACGCGAGAGCACCGACATGCCGAGCGCGACGTCGGCGACCGACTGCGCGATCGGGCCCGCCGCTCGCCCGAGGTACGGGTTGTCGATGGGGATTCGGCCGTCGCTCGGCTTCAGGGTCGCAAGGCCGAGCCACGTGGCGGGCAGTCGCACCGATCCGCCGATGTCGGTGCCGACGTGGAAGGTGCCGAATCCCGCAGCGGCGGCGGCCCCGGCTCCCGAACTCGATCCGCCGACCGTGAGAGTGGAGTCCCACGGGCTGCGCGTGATGCCGTGCACGCTCGAGACTCCGGAGGAGAGCATCCCCCAGTCGGGCATCGTCGTCGAGCCGATGATGACGCCGCCCGCCTCGAGGATGCGGTCGACGACCGGGGAGTTCCGAGCGGGGATGACGGGCACGCTCGCACCCGATCCCGCGAAGGCCGGGATGCCGGCACGGTACAGGTTCTCCTTGACGGTGCAGGGGATCCCGTCGAGGCGGCCGCGCGGCTCGCCGCGCACCCAGCGCGCTTCGCTCGCGCGCGCGTCGGCGAGCACCTGCTCGGGGTCGAGATCGCTGAACGCGTTGATGACCGGGTTGCGCTCGGCGATGTCGTCGAGGATCGCGCCGGCGACCTCCACGGGCGAGAGGTCGCCCGAAGCGTAGGCAGTGGTGAGAGCCGCGCCGGAGAGCGAGGCTCGGGCGGCCGAGGCGGTCGTGGCGGCGGTGGAGGTTGCCGCTGCGGCGGACTCGGTCATTCCTGCTCCTGCGTGTGTCGGATGGTCGGCGTCGCCTCGATGAGACTGCGCGTGTACGGGTGGGACGGGTTCTTGTAGATCGCGCGGGTCTCCCCCTGCTCGACGATCTCGCCCCGTTGCATGACTGCGACGCGGTCGCAGAGGTGACGCACGACGCCGAGGTCGTGCGAGACGAAGACGAGGGTGAGCTCGTACTCGTCGACGAGGTCGGCGAGCAGGTTCAGCACCTGAGCTCGCACCGACACGTCGAGGGCGCTGACGGGCTCGTCGGCGACGAGGATGCGGGGCCGGCACACGAGTGCGCGGGCGATCGAGATGCGCTGGCGCTGCCCGCCCGAGAACTGGTGGGGGAACCGCTCGACCGAGTCGGTCGGCAAGCCGACGGCGTGCACCATCTCGGCGACGAGGGCGGCGCGCTCCTTGCGCGAGACCGCGATTCCGCCCTGCAGGTTCGCGGCGTTCATGAGCGGCTCGGCGATGATCTCGCCGATGCGCATGCGCGGGTCGAGCGACGCCATCGGATCCTGGAAGACGATCTGCAGGTTCTTGCGGAGCTCGGCGAGGTCGGCATGCCGCGCGCCGTTCAGGCGCCGGCCGACGACGTCGATGGTTCCCGACGTCGGCTGGTCGAGCCCCGAAAGGATGCGGAGCAGGGTCGACTTGCCCGATCCGGACTCGCCGACGATCCCGAAGCGCTGCCCCGCCTCGATCTCGAACGACACCCCGCGAAGCGCGTCGACGGTCGGCGCCGGCGTGCGCAGCGACGTGCGGTCGCGGCGGTACTGCTTCGTGAGCTGCTCGGCGCGCACGAGCGTCGACGACGGAAGCGGCGAGATCCCGACCTCGCTCGGGCGGTCGCCTGGGGCGGTCGGCGTTGTCAGCGCGACCGGCGCGACCGGCGCGACCGGCCGGGCAGCCACCCGTGTCACCGATCGGCCGGGCACGTAGTCGGCGGCGGTCGCGACCGTGAAGAGGCGGCCGGTGGTGTCGGTGGCATCGAGGTCGGATGCCGCGAGCAGGCCTCGGGTGTACGGATGCTGCGGTCTCGTGAACACCCGGTCGATCGGGCCCTCCTCGACCACGACGCCCTTGTTCATGACGAGCACTCGCTCGCACGTCTCGCCGACGACCGCGAGGTCGTGCGTGATGAAGAGCAGCCCGGTCGACCTGCGGGACACCGTCTCGAGCACGAGCTTCAGCACTTGCTTCTGCACGGTCACGTCGAGGGCCGTCGTCGGCTCGTCGCAGACGAGCAGCTCGGGGTCGTTGGCGAGCGCGATCGCGAGCACGACGCGCTGGCGCTGGCCGCCCGAGAGCTGGTGCGGGTAGGCGCGCGCCGTCTCGGTCGGCGTCGGCAGACCGACATCCGTCATCAGCTCGACCGCTCGCCGCTCGGCGGCGGACCGATTCGGTTGCGTGCCGTGGATCAGCATCGACTCGGCGATCTGTCGGCCGACGCGCATGAGCGGGTTGAGCGCGGTCATCGGCTCCTGGAAGACCATCGCCATGTTCGCGCCGCGGAGCTTCGCGGCCTGCGCCTCGCCGAGCCCGATGACGTTGCGGTCGTCGCCGCCGACGGTGACCCGGCCGGTCGCGGTGAGCGAGTCTGGCAGGAGGCCCATGACGGCGAGTGAGGTGAGGGACTTGCCCGAGCCCGATTCACCGATGAGGCCGACCCGTTCGCCGCGCTCGATGCGGAAGGCGAGGTTCGAGACGAGCTCGTGATCGTCGGTGGCGACGGTGAGGCCCGTCACCTCGAGTGCCGGGCGGTCGGCGAGGGGGATGCTGTTCGCCAAGGGGTGCGCGGTGGAGGTCATCGGTTCCTCATCTTGGGGTCGAAGCGGTCACGGAGCCCGTCGCCGAGGAGGTTGAACCCGAGCACCGCGAGGGCGATGGCAACGCCGGGGAAGACGGCGAGGTACGCGCTGGTGGCGAGGAACTGCTGCGCGTCGAGCAGCATCCGGCCCCACGACGGGGTCGGCGGCAGCGTGCCGAGGCCGAGGAAGGAGAGGCCGGCCTCGGCGAGCACGGCGATCGCGAAGTTCACCGAGCACTGCACGATGACCATGCCGCCGATGTTCGGCACCACGTGGCGCAGGGCGATCGCAAGGCCCGAGCGGTTGGCCGCCCGTGCGGCGAAGATGTAGTCCATCGACATCACCTGGAGCGTTCCCGAGCGGGCGACGCGCGCGAAGGCGGGCGCCGAGCCGATGCCCAGCGCGATCATGGCGCTCAGCGTGCCGCCGCCGAACACGGCGCCGAACACGATCGCGAGCAGGAGGCCCGGGAAGGCCATCACCACGTTGCTGCCGCCCATGATGAGCACGCCGAGCCGTTTCGGCCGCATGCCGGCGAGGATTCCGAACGGAACGCCGATCGCCGAACCGATGAGCACCGACACGGTGCCGACGAGGAGGGTGATCTGGGCGCCCGCCATGATCCCCGACAGCACGTCGCGCCCGTAGCGGTCGGTGCCCATGAGGTGAGCGAGGCTCGGCGACTGGAGGCGGTCGACCGCCACCGCGTGGGTCGGGTCGTACGGCGTCCAGACGAGGGAGACGAGCGCCGCCAGCGCGATGAGGGCGATGAGACCGCCGCCCACGACGAGCTGCGCATTCGGGCCGCGGCGACGTCGGCGCGAGCTGCCGACGGGTTCGGTGCCGTGATCCCTCGTCGTGTCAGCCGCGGGATCGGCAGCGGCGGTGGCGGAAGCGGATGCCTCCCCCGACGGGGTGGTGACGATGCTCATGCGGCCCTCCGGAGTCTCGGGTCGAGCAGGGTGAAGGCGAGGTCGACGAGGAAGTTGATCAGCACGATCGCGATGACGAGCACCACGACGACCGCTTGCACCGCGAGCAGGTCGCGGTTTCCGACGGAGTCGACGAGGTAGCTGCCGAGTCCGGGAATCGTGAACACCCGTTCGACGACGACCGCGCCCACGAGGAGTCCCGCCATCTGCAGGCCGACGACGGTCAGCACCGGGATGCCTGCGTTCCGCAGTCCGTGGCGCACGAGCGCGAGGTTCGCGGTGAGCCCTTTCGAGCGCGCGGTGCGCAGGAAGTCCTCACGCTGGATCTCGAGCACGGCCGAGCGCACGTAGCGCGTGAGGATCGACGCCTGCACCGTGCCCAGCGCGATGACGGGAAGCGTCACGTGCTGGAGGAACTCGGCGGGCTCTGACGGCGGCACCCAGCCGCCCGACGGCAGCCAGTCCAGCTCGATCGCGAAGAACACGATGAGGAGCATGCCGACGAGGAAGCTGGGAACGGCCACGCCGAACTGCGAGACGGCCGAGATGACCGCTCCCGACAGCCGCTGGTGGCGGATGGCGGCGATCGTGCCGAGCGGCACGGCGACCGCGATCGCGATCACCATGGCGAGCCCGACGAGGATGAGCGTGACCTGCAGCCGGTCGGTGATCACCGGGCTGATGTTCTGCCCGGTCACGTACGACACCCCGAAGTCGCCGCGGAGGAGCCCGCCGAGCCATTCGAAGTACTGCACGACGAGCGGCGTGTTCATGCCGTGCTGTTCGCGCCAGGCGGCGAGCTGATCAGGCGTCGCCTCGATCCCCAGGGCGACCGTGGCCGGGTCTCCGGGCAGGACGCGCAGGAGCAGGAAGACCACGACGGTGGAGACGAGCACCGTGGCGATGAAGCTCCCAAGGAGCTTCAGCAATCGAACGGCCACGGTCACCCCCTTTCAGGATCGAGTGGAGCGGATGCCACGCCCGGGTCGGGCGCGAACACGCGCGGGTCGCGCGCGGTCAGGCGGTCAGGCGATCAGTTCCAGTGGAGGCCCGAGAGCACGAGCGACTCGGTCACGGCGTTCCCCGCGATCCCGCCGAGTTGTGCGTCGGCGACCACGATGTTCGGGAACAGGAACAACGGCAGCGACGCGACATCCGTTGCCGTGATCTCGGCGACCTCCTTCATTCCCTCGACCCACTCCTCTTCCGAACCTGCGTCGGCGGCGGCGACGATCGGGGCGATCTCGCTGTTGTCGTAGCCGATGTAGTAGCCGGGGTTGTTGAAGGTCGTGAGGAGGTCGCGGGCTTCGACGGCCAGGATGACCGACATCTGGTAGTCGTGCTTCGTGAACACCTTGTCGAGCCACACGGCCGGGAACTCGTCGCTCGCGATCGTCGCGGTGATGCCCACCTCGGCGAGCTGCGACACGACGACCTCGGAGACCGCCGTGGCGTACGGGCGCGTCGGCACGTCGAAGGTGATCGAGAGATTCTCGACGCCGGCCTCCGCGAGCAGTTCCTCGGCCTTCTCGGGGTCGTAGGGGTAGAGGTCGTTCAGGTCCTCGTAGTACGGGTCGGTCGGCGGCACCATGGCGCCGATGCTCTCGCCGTAACCGGCCCACGCGGCATCCATGATCGCCTGACGGTCGAGGGCGTAGGCGATCGCCTGGCGCACGCGCACGTCGTCGAAGGGCGCGACCTTGTTGTTCATGGAGAGCAGGATCTCGCCGTTCGAAGAGCCCTGGATCACCTGAAGCTCGTCGTCGGCCTCGAACTGCGGGATCAGGTCGGGCGCCTGCATGTTGTAGAGCATGTCGACGTCACCGGCGCGCAGTGCGTTGGTGCTCGCGACGACATCGGCGAAGTAGCGCAGTTCGACGTCGGTGATCGCAGGCTCCTCGCCCCAGTAGTCCTCGCGAGCGGCGAGGCTGATGTGGTCGCCCGTGACGCGCTCCGTGACGGTGTACGGCCCGGTGCCGACGGGCGTGTTCGCGAGATCGCCGATGCCGCTCGCGTCGAACATGAGGCCCACGGTTCCGGCCATGTCGTAGAGCCAGATGTTGCTCGGCTTCTGCAGCACGACCCTCGCCTCGGTGGGCGAGACGACCTCGACGTGGTCGAGCAGGGCCATCTTGGGCTGATTGATCGCCCAGTCGGTCGCGATGCGCTCGAGCGAGAACTTCACGTCGTCGGCGGTGAACTCCTCGCCGTTCGCGAAGGTCACACCCTCCTGGAGCACGAAATCGTAGGTCGTGCCGTCGTCGCTCACGGTCCAGGACTCGGCGAGCTTCGGCTGGAGCTCTCCGTCTTGGTCGAGCGCGACGAGGCCCTCGTAGACGTTGTTCATGAGCACTTGCGGGATCGCCGATCCCGCGGTGGTCGTCAGGTCGAAGTTCACGGGCTCGCCCGTGAGTCCGATGGTGACGGATGCGTCGTGGGCTTCGCCGCTCGGAGATGAGGCGGTCGCACCGGCGGTGCAGGCCGTGAGGGCGAGGAGGCCGCCCACGGCGGCCGTGGCGGCGAGAGTTCGAGTGGTGGGGGACACTGCACGGCTCCAATGTGGTGAGCGGGATTGGTACTGGTCTGACCAGTACACGGAAAGCTATGATGAATCCGCCGGAGCCGTCAAGCCCCCGAAACACACTTTTTACGTTCGCCCCCTGAGACCGAAGGAGCCGCGTGCCATTCACCCCCGTGCAGAAGGTCAGTGCCTACGAGTCGATCGTCCTGCAGATCGAGAGCGCGATCGCGAACGGGGACCTGAAGGCGGGCGACCGCCTGCCCGGCGAGCGCAAGCTCATGGCGGACTTCTCGGTGAGCCGCGCGACCGTGCGGGAGGCGCTCCGCGTGCTGCAGGCGACGGGTGTGGTCGAGTCCCCCGCCCGGGTGACCCTCGCGGGCCGGTCATCTCGCACTACTCGCCCCGCCTGCTGGAGAAGTCCATGTCGCAGCTCGCCCGGCTCGACAGCGTCTCGCGGGTCGAGGTGCTCCAGTTCCGGCTGCTCCTCGAGGGCAGCGCGACCCGCCTCGCCGCGAGGAACCGGAGCGAGGCCGATCTCGACCTGATCAGGGCCCGGCACCGGGAGCTCGAGGCGAGCATCCAGGCGGACGGCGCGAAGTTCTTCAGCGAGCACGTCTCCCGATTCCATGCCTCGATCCGCCGCGCCTCCGGCAACCAGCTCATCGAGATCTGCGGCAATGTCATCGGCGGAATCACGGCGGAGCTCATGGTGAGGCGACTGCACACGGAAGCCGACCAGCTGGCGATCGTGCAGCGCAGCGCCCTCGACGGGGCGCGGCTGGTGGAGGCGATCAGCGCTCGCGACGCCGAAGGAGCCGCGGCGATTCAGGTGGCGAACATCCACCGCTTCTACGCCGACGACCTCGACCCGGCTGAGGTCGACGCCCTCCGCCCATTCATCGATGCGGTGGTTGAGTAGGCCGCGAAGCACCCCAATCGAAACCACCACGGTCAGCCCGCGCCCGCCCCGATCGCTGCGACCAGAGCGGCGAGGGCCACGGGGATGCGCGACTCCTCGAGCGCGCCGACGAGAATCGGTGCGAAGCGCGCCTTGCGGCCGCTGTGCGTGCCCATGAATCGCCTGAGCTGCGCGTCCGTCGGCCTCGCTCGCTGCGCGGGCTGTTGCTGGAAGCCGCGGAATCGCGCGAGCTCACCGTGCTCGGCGAGCAGTTGCTCCACCCGATCGGTGCCGAGCGCGCGGATGAGCTCGCCCTCGAGATCGGGCTTGCACGCGAAGTAGCCGAGCGACGCGAGCCCGGCGAGCGTCCCGGGTGCGCCGATGCCTGTGCCGTCGCCGGCGCCGGCATCTCGAAGTCGGTCACGCTCGACGACGGCATGCACGTACGCGAGCTCACCGGCGTCGAAGAGGCCGAGCACCCGCGGGCGGACCGGAGCCGCCGACAGCTCGGCGAGGTGTCGGCGCAAGTTCGTGACGCCGCCCATCGAGACGATCGTGGCATCCGCTCCGACCAAGTCGCACCCGAGCCGCGCCGCAAGCGTCTCGACCGCGAGCCGATCACTCTCGCCCTCGACGAGCACGACGGTGGCGGATGCCTCGACCTGCTCGCCTCCCCACATGGCGCCGACCCTACCTCGCACCCTCAGAATCGCATCGCCCGTCCACCGAGCGGATTGCCACTTTTGGCCGCCCAGCCACCCCGAAGGCGGCCCAAACCGGCAATCGGGCAGCTGGACTGGTCCTCGACAGGAACAGATGGCACGCGGCCAGACCACACTTCGAGCGGATGCGGCAATCGCGACCCGTGGCCGGGAGACGATATCGCGCGTGGCCAAACCATCTCGACTCCCGGCCGAACTGGAAACCGCGCCGTTCACGGTGCGACAGGCGGCCGCCTACGGCCTCACGCGTCGGCGTACCCGGGCGCGCGACCTGACGACACCGTTCCGGGGCGTGCGCACCTCCCCGGACAACCTCGACCTGATCGGCCTCTGCAAGGCGTATGCCACGAGGATGCCGCAGGGCCAGGTCTTCAGCCATCGCACCGCGGCAATGCTCTGGAAGCTACCGCTCCCTGACTCGGCTCCGCTTCCCCTGCACGTCGCCGTCCCCGCCCCGCTGCGACAGCCGCGGATGAAGGGCGTGGTGGGGCACCGGCTCGGAACCCACGCCGAAACGAGATTCATCGCCGGCTTGCCGGTAGTCGCACCATGCGACGCGTGGTGTCAGCTCGCCGATTCACTCGGCCCCGATGACCTCGTCGCTGCAGGCGATCGACTGCTCGGCTGGCGAGACGCCCTCGCCACGCTCGACGAGCTCGACCAGGCGATCGTTCGTTTCGGCTCGAGACCCGGCGTGGCGGCGCTACGCCGTGCGCGCATCCATATCCGGCCGCGCTCTGCATCACGAAGGGAGACTCTGTTGCGACTCAACGTCTTGCGCCACGGCTACCCAGAACCCGAATGCAACGGCGCGATCGAGCTCTCGGCCGGCTGGATGACGCATGGCGATCTCGTCTTCCGTCGGTACCGCGTGTTGCTGGAGTACGACGGCGAGCAACACCGCACCGACGATCGACAGTTCCACCGGGACGTGGAGCGGCTCAACGACCTCGCAACCGATAGCTGGATCGTCATCCGCGTCGGGCGTCGCCTGCCTCTTCGCCGCGCACTCGCGCAGCTCGATCGGGCGCTTCGCGCGCGCGGTTGGAGCGGGTCGGCGCGCTGAGTTGCCACTTTCGGCCGCATGTCAGGCCGCGAAGCGGCCGCAAACGGCAAGTCGGTCCGGGCGCGAACAGCTGCAGGATTTCCATAGACACGGCGCTGCCCGGCGGCGTATGCTCTCGTGCGGGCCGCCCGTCGCGGCATCCGTCGCCCGAGACCGGAAGGAGAAATCGATGAACACCGTCATTGTCGTGCGCATCGCAGACACCCTTCCCTGTGAGGCCGCCCGCCTGTAGCGCAGTCGCGCCGGGCATTCGGTGGCCTCCGTGAATCTCGGAGAAACCACCTTGCACATCACCCCGTCACTCGACGAATCCGCCGTCGTGCGCTCGCACGTGGCATCCCGCCCCTTCACGACCCCGCGCTTCGACGCGGGCGACCTCGCGTTCCAGCTCACGGAGCCCGGCGAGGACCAGCGCTGGTCGACCTGGCCGGCCACCACTCCCTCCGAACGCGGCCCGCTGCCGCGTCCCGATTGGCTCGTCACGGATGCCGCGGCGATCGACACCGAGCTCGGTGTCGTGAAGACCGGCAAGGAGGCCGACCTCCACCTCATCGAACGTGCCGTGCCCGGAGCCGAGCCCGGCACGCCGGGACAGAGCGTGCTGCTCGCGGCCAAGCGCTACCGCGGAAGCGAGCACAGCCAGTTCCATCGCTCCAACGTCTACACCGAGGGCCGCGGCACCCGCCGCAGCCGCGACGCCCGCGCCGTCGCGAAGAGCACGACGTTCGGTCGCGAGGTCGCTCGCGTGCAATGGGCCTATGCCGAGTTCGAGGCGCTCAAGCGACTGACCGAGCTCGAGGCATCCGTGCCCTACCCGGTGCAGGTGGGCGGCACGGAAGTGCTCATGGAGTTCATCGGCGATGGCCGCGTCGCCGCACCTCGGCTCGCCCAGGTGCGGGCGACACCCGACGAGCTGCGCGAGCTGTTCCAGCAGATCGTCGAATTCACGCGCACGCTCGCGCGCTCTGGGCTCGCCCACGGCGACCTCTCGCCGTACAACCTGCTCGTGCACGACGGGCGGGTGGTCGCGATCGACCTGCCGCAGGTCGTCGACCTCGTCTCGAATCCGCAGGGCTTCGACCTGCTGCACCGCGACTGCGTCAACGTCTGCGACTGGTTCAGCCGGCAGCGCCTCGAGTGCGACGCCGACGAGCTCTTCAGCGAGCTGATCGCCGAGGTGTACCGGTGAGCGGCGAGGCTCGGCGTGCCGGTGCCCTTGCCTGTCCTCGTGCCCTTGCCCGTGCTCGTGCCCTTGCCCGCGCTCGGGCCCTTCACTCGGGCTAGGACACGGGCGTCACCCGCTGCGTCGTACCCCGGGCGAGCGGGGTGAGCATTTCGGCGACGGATGCCGGTTCTGCAGCGTATTTCTCCTGGAGCGCGTCGTCGATCCGAGCCTCGAGCCCCGCATCGTTGGGCGCCTCGATCGCGACCGCGCGAGCCCCGGCCGGAGTGTCGAACGCGACACCGCCATTGGTGGTCGCACGCCGGTACCACTTGGCGTCGGGCCCATACGCCGAGCGCACGTAGATCGCGTCGTCGACCGCGACGGCCCAGATCGGCGTCGGAATCGTGCGCCCGTCGCGGGTCGTCGTGACGATGTGCACGGTGTCGGTGGAGCGGAGGTAGTCGAACAGTTCGTCGTGCTCTGCCATGTGTCCAGTGAAGCAGCCGCCGGGAGGCGTCTCACAGGTGATCGCCACGGGCGAACGCGCGTGCGCGAGCCGCTACCGCAGCGGCATCCGTGAGCGCTACAGTGCTCGAAGATCAGCGCCGGACGAACGGAGACGGATGCCACGCCCGGCCGCTCGCGTCACCTCCCGTTCATCCGACCGAACGAGGCTTCAGCCATGACCCTTCCTCCCGACCCGTCCCCCGTCGACAGCGAAGCCGTGAAGGTGATGGGCCTCGAGCTGCAGACGGGGCGGGTCATCCCGCGCCGACAGGTGTTCGCGTGGGGCCTGTGGGACTGGGGCTCGGCCGCGTTCAACGCCGTCGTCACGACGTTCGTCTTCACGGTGTACCTCACGGGCGAGTCATTCGGACCGACCGGCACGGTCGAGGCGCAGCTCGGCTGGGCGCTCGCCATCGCGGGGCTGCTGATCGCGGCGCTCGCGCCGATCACCGGGCAGCGCTCCGACACGAGCGGGCGTCGCAAGTTCTGGCTCGCCGTCAACACGTACATCGTCGTGGCCATCACGATCTGCATGTTCTTCGTGTTGCCCGCGCCAGAGTTCCTGCTGCTCGGCCTCTTCCTCGTCGCCGCGGGCAACGTGTTCTTCGAGTTCGCGGGCGTGAACTACAACGCGATGCTCGTGCAGGTGTCGACTCCGAAGACGATCGGAAGGGTGTCGGGCTTCGGCTGGGGCATGGGCTACGTCGGCGGCATCGTGCTGCTGCTCATCGTGTACTTCGGCTTCATCGCCCCCGAGGTCGGATGGTTCGGGGTGACCGGCGACGACGGACTCGCGGTTCGCGTCTCGATGCTCGTGGCGGCGGTGTGGTTCGGCCTGTTCGCGCTGCCCGTGTTCTTCGCCGTGCCCGAGTACCGGCATCCGGCGGCAGTCGGCCGCGAACGTGTCGGCTTCTTCGCGTCGTACGCGCGCCTCGGCCGCGACATCAAGCGGCTCTGGAAGGAGCAGCGGAACACGGTCTGGTTCCTGCTCGCAAGCGCGGTGTTCCGCGATGGCCTCGCGGGCGTGTTCACGTTCGGCGGGGTGCTCGCGGCATCCGTCTTCGGATTCTCGGCCGGCGAGGTGATCATCTTCGCGATCGCCGCGAACGTGGTCGCCGGGGCCTCGACGATCGCGGTCGGCGCGCTCGACGACAAGCTCGGTGCGAAGCCCGTGATCATCGCCGCGCTCATCGGCCTCGTGGTGAGCGGGCTCATCATCTTCCTCCTGCACGACGGCGGGCAGCTCGTGTTCTGGACGGCCGGCCTCGCGCTCACCCTCTTCGTCGGGCCGGCGCAATCGGCGAGCCGGACGTTCCTCGCGCGACTCATCCCGCCTGGACGCGAGGGCGAGGTGTTCGGGCTCTATGCGACGACCGGGCGCGCGGTGAGCTTCCTCGCGCCGACAGCGTTCGCGCTCTTCGTCACGATCGGAGGGGCACCGTACTTCGGCATCCTCGGCATCGTGCTCGTGCTCGCACTCGGGCTCGCACTGCTGATCCCGGTGAAGGGGAGCGGCGCGCGGCGCGCGTGAACGCCGGGGTCAGTCGCGCGGCCAGGCCGCGACGAAGCGTGAGAGCAGGCGGGCGAGTTCGGCGCGCTCGTCGGGGGTGAAGTCGGCGAGCGCGGTCACGACGGCGTTGCGCCGCGTGCCCCTCGCGTCGGCGAGGAGCTTCCGGCCGGCGGCCGTGAGCACGATGGCGCTGCGGCGCGCATCGGCCGGGTCGGCTTCGCGCCGCGCGTGGCCGGCGTCGACGGCCGCTTGCACGAGACGGCTCGCGCGCGGCTGGTCGACCCCGATCGCGTCGGCGAGCTCGCTGACCGACGGCGGGCGATCGGTGCCCTCGAGCGCGTCGAGCAAGCGGAAGCGCGCGGCCTGCGCGAGTCCATCGCCGCGGCGGCCGCCATGATGATGCGGATGCCGCAGCCCGGCGTCGCCCTCGGCGTCGCCAGCGTCGGGCCCGCTTGCCCAGCGACCACCACGTCGGTGGCCGTGTCCGCGAAAGTGCTCCTCGTGCGCGTGCTCGTCGTGCGCGTGGGCATGCCCGGAGGCATCGCCGTCGACATGACCGAACCCTTGCTCGTTGGCCTCGGCGCGACGCTGCAGCCGCCTCCGGCCCTGGTCGCGGCGCATGGCAACCAGGGCCGCTTCGATGAGGGCGACAGGGTCGTTCGGGTCGGCCTGGCCATCCGACCCTGAGCGTTCACCGGGCGGGACTTGACGCGATCCGTTCATGTATGTCATTCTACATACACATGTACTAGTGCATGTAATTGATCAGGTGCCCGACACCGGCGTGAGCGGATCCGCCGCCCGTGAGCACCTCCCCGAGCGGGCGAGCCTCGAGTGCCGCCCGCAACACCGACGCGCACCGCGTCACGAAAGGAACACGCATGACCACCCACGACAACCACAACGAAACCACCGCCCCCACGAGCCCGCGGCCCCTCGGCTACTGGCTCCGCGTCATCGACCGTCGCCTAGACGACACGATGCGCGACCTCTTCGCCGCGGAGGGCATCAGCCGCCGCGACTGGCGTCGGCTCAACCTCATCGCCGGTACGGTCTCCGACCCGCGCATGACTGAGCGGCTGGCAGCGCGCCCCGAGCGCATCGCTCCGCTCGCCGAACGCGGCTGGGCACCGGCGAACCCGGTTCCTGGAGCCTGACCGAAGCCGGCGAGGCCGCCCTGCAGTCCCTGCACGGGCGCGTCTCCTCACTCCGCTCGACCGTCGCTGAGGCCGTCAGCCCTGAGGACTTCGCCACCACCATGAGCTCGCTCGAGGCGATCGCCCGCAAGCTCGGCTGGAGCGAAGACGAGCGGATGCCGCGCAAGCGCCGCCGCTCGTTCGGCCACGGTCGCCCCGGCGAACGCGGCCACGGCTTCGGCCACTCTCACGACGGCGAGCGCGGGCACGGGTTCGACCACCGTCACGACGGTGAACACCGCCACCGCTTCGGCCACCGCGATCACGTGCACGGTCGCGACAGCGACACCGACCACACGGACACTACCGAGTGACCCGGTAACCCACCGGGTCCAACCCAGGCGATGTTCTCTCCGCGAAACCGGTAAGCAAATCGACGAATCTACCGGTTTTGCAGAGAGACATCCCCTTGGATTGCGTCGCCCGCGACGCCCGCCGCCGCCGCCGCCGTCGCCGTCGCCGTCGCCGAAAGGGAAGCCTGCCGCTACGCGCCGCCGGTCTCCGTCAGGCCTCGGGCGTTGTAGACGACGGCGTCCGACGCCCCGTAGGCGCGGAACACCTCGAGCGCGTCGTCGTGTCCGACGCCGACTGACACGCGGATGCCGCGCCGCTCGAACTCGCCCTCCCAGTCCTCCGTCATCGGCCCCTCGTCGAACCCCGTCAGCCGCTCGAGCTCCGCTCCCTCGCCCGCGATCGTGAGCCGCCGCACGCCCGACCACATCGTCGCGCCGTAACACATCACGCACGGCCGCCAGTTGACGACGAGCTCGAGGTCGGCGCCGCCCGCGCCGAGATCCCACCGGCCGACCGCGCGCTGCGCGAGGCTCAGCGCCATGACCTCGGCGTGCATCGAGGTGATTCCGCTCGCGAGCACCACGTTCACGCCCATCGAGACGAGGGCTCCGGATGCCGCGTCCACGACGATCGCCGCGAACGGCCCGCCGTTGCCCGCACGCCAGTTGCGATCGGCGAGCTCGTTCACGAGCCGCATCCGATCCTCGGGGGTGCGGAGCGGCGACGCGGCGAGCGCGGGCAGGTCGTCGACGAGCCACGAGGGCAGCGACGCGGAGAAATCGGTGGCGAGGGAGGCATCCATATCGGACATTCTGCCTCCTCGCACTCAGCGTCGCTGCTGCTCCGACCCCGACAGCCGCTGCGCGATGTAGATCGGGATGATCGACACGAGCACGAGCACCACCGCGATGACCGCCACGATCGGCGCCTGGCTCGGCCGGAACATGTTGTTCAGGATGAAGATCGGCAGCGTCGTCACCCCCGACCCCGCCGTGAACGTCGTGACGATGATCTCGTCGAAGCTCAACGCGAACGCCAGCAGACCACCCGCCAGGAGCGCCGACCGCAATTGCGGGAACGTCACGAGCCGGAACGTCGTCCAGACGCCGGCGCCGAGGTCGGCCGAGGCCTCCTCGAGATTCGTGCCGAGCCGCCGCAGCCGCGCGATGACGTTGTTGAACACCGTGACGATGCAGAACGTCGCGTGCGCGATCACGACCGTCCAGATCGAGAGCGGCACGCCCATGATCGTGCGGAAGAAGTTGTTGAGCGCGATTCCCGTGATGATGCCCGGCAGCGCGATCGGCAGGATGATGAGCAGGCTGATCGCCTCGCGGCCGAAGAACTCGAATCGCTGCAGCGCGAGCGAGATGAGCGTGCCGAGCACGAGCGAGATGATCGTCGAGACGATCGCGACCTGCACGCTCGTGCCGACGGCCTCGAGCGCGCCGGCGCTCCGGAACGCGCGCCCCCACCACTCGAGGGTGAGGCCCGGCGGCGGCCACGTGAGCGACGTCGACGTCGAGAACGAGTTCACGAGCACGACGAGCAGCGGCACGTAGACGACCAGGAGGATGAGCCCGGTCACGAGACCGAGCGTCGTGCGGGAAAGGCGGGAGAGTCGCATCCGTGATCCCTAGAGGTTGTCGAGCGCACCGGTGCGGCGCACGAGGAAGAGGTAGCCGAAGATGATCACGATCGGGATGAGTGCGATCGCGGATGCCAGTGGCAGGTTGTTCGCCGCACCGACGTTCGTGTAGACGAGGTTGCCGAGCATCTGGTTCGCGCCGCCCACGATGTTCACCGTGATGTAGTCGCCGAGCGAGAGCGAGAAGCTGAAGATGGTGCCGGCAATGATGGCCGGCAGCGCGAGCGGGAAGACGACGAGCCGCAGCGTCGACCAGGTCTTGCCGCCGAGGTCTCCGGATGCCTCGAGCAGCGAATCGGGCACGCGCTCGAGTCCCGCATAGATCGGGAGGATCACGTACGGCAGCCACAGGTAGGCGAGCGTGATGATCGTCGCGGGCAGTCCGTAGCCCGGGGTGTGCCCGCCGAACGGCGCGACGAGCCACTCGAGAATGCCGTCTTGCGAGAGCACCGAGCGCCAGGCATACGCCTTGACCAGATACGAAGCCCACAGCGGCGTGAGCACCGCGATGACGAGGATGCGCTGCATCCGCGGCGTCGCGACCTTCGCCATGTAGAACGCGATCGGCAGCGCGAGCGCGACATCGATGAGGGTCACGAGCAGCGCCACGCCGAGGGTGCGCAGCGTCACCGTCTGGTAGAGCGAGCCCGTGATGACGGTGAGGATGTTGTCGAGCGTCCACGTCTGGCTGATCTGCCCTGTGAAGCTGTCGACCGACCAGAACGCGGTCACGAGCAGCAGCACGAGCGCCACGATGTAGACGAGCCCGAGCCAGAAGAGCGGTGCGCTGAGCAGCAGCGCGAGCCGCGCCCGCGGGTGCGTGCTGAGGAAGACGGAGCCCGCCCTCGCCGCTGTGCGACGAGGACGGAGCTCCGCGGGGGTCGAGGTCATCAGCCCTTGATCTCCGACCAGGCCTCGGTCCAGCCGGAGTAGTCGACGCACTCGACATCCGTGCGCCCATCGAGGCACTCGGCGATGGGGGTCGACCAGTACCAGATCTGCGACGCGTACTCCTCGTCACCGGCGTGGAACGCCTCGCACGATCCCTCGGAGCGGAACTCGCACGCGGCCTCGTTCGACGGCGCCTCGCCGAAGTACTCAGTCGCCTGGGCGTTCGCCTCGGGGCTCGCGATGTAGTCGAGCCACGCGTACGCGCAATTCGGGTTCTTCGCCTCGGACGCGATCATCCACGTGTCGGACCATCCGGTGGCGCCCTCCTCGGGCAGCGTGACCGCGGTCGGCGCTCCCGAGCTCTCGAGCACGTTCTGGATGACCTGCCAGCTCGTGCCGACGACGGTGTCACCCGTCTCGAACGCCTGGATCTCCTTGAGGTAGTCCGACCAGTACTCGCCGATGTGCGCGCGCTGCTCCTTCAGCAGGTCGACGGCCGCCTTGAACTGCGTCTCGTCGAGCGCGTACGGGTTCGTGATACCGGTCCCGGGCTGGTGGTGCATGAGGTACAGCGCGGCATCCGCGATGTAGATGGGCGAGTCGTAGGCCGTGACCTTGCCGGAGTGCTCGCTCGCCTTGTCGAAGACGACGTCCCATGAGGTGGGCGCCTCGGGGAACAGCTCGGTGTTGTACATGAGGAGGTTGGCGCCGTAGCCGTGCGGCACGCCGTAGGCCTCGCCGTCGACCGAGTTCCACGACTGCATCTTCAGGAAGTCGTAGATGCCCTCGTAGTTCGGGATGAGGTCGGTGTTCACGGGCGCGACGTCGCCCGCGGCGACGAGGCGCAGCGACGCGTCACCGGATGCCGCGACCACGTCGTACTCGCCCGTCTTCATGAGGTTGAACGCCTCATCCGACGTGCCGTAGGTCTTCGAGGTGACCTCGCAACCGGTGTCCTCCTCGAACGGCGTCACCCAGTCGACCGCGGGGTCGTTCGTGCCGTCTTCGACGTAGCCGGGCCACGCGAGCAGCGAGACCTGGCCCTCGAACTCGCCGAGCTCGTCGGCCGCCTCGCCGCCTCCATCGTTGGCAGCCGTCGTGCCGCAAGCGGTGAGTAGCGCGATCGAGGCGATCGCGAGGCCCACTGTCGCGCCACGGCGTGCCGTGCGGGGAATCCGCTTCATGGTTCTCTCCTGTTCCTGTGTGGTGTGCCGTGTGGTGCTGGTCTGTTCACGCCGCGGCATCCGCCGCCACAGCGAGCGCGACGACGTCGGCGTCGTGCCAACTCACGACGACGCGATCGCCGCGTTCGTCGTCGTGGGTGCGGTGCCGGTCGTTCTGTTCGAGCACGGTCACGCGAGTGCCGGCGTCGAGGTCGACGACGAGACGGATGCCGCTGCCGAGGTAGATCGCCTCGACGACGGTGCCCCACGCGTTGCGAACCCCGTCGCCCGCGAGCTCGCCCGTGCCGACGGTCATCTTCTCGGGCCGCACGGAGTGCTCGCCCGCTCGGCCGAGCAGCTCGCGCGAACGCGTGTCGTCGAGGAGGTTCGAGGTGCCGACGAAGTCCGCGACGAATCGAGAGCCGGGTCGTTCGTAGAGCTCGGCGGGCGTGCCGAGCTGCTCGATGCGGCCGTCGTTGAAGACGGCGATGCGGTCGGAGAGGGTGAGCGCCTCCTCCTGGTCGTGCGTGACGAAGATGAAGGTGATGCCGAGCTCGCGCTGGATCTCCTTGAGCTCGACCTGCATCTGCTCGCGGAGCTTAAGGTCGAGGGCGCCGAGCGGCTCGTCGAGCAGCAGCACCTTCGGCTCGACGACGGTGGCGCGGGCGAGCGCGACCCGCTGTCGCTGGCCGCCCGAGAGCTGCGAGGGTTTGCGGGCGGCCATCTGCTCGAGCCGAACCGCGGCGAGCGCGCGCATCGCCCGCTCGTTTCGCTCCTTGCGGCCGATGCCGCGCACTCGCAGACCGTAGCCCACGTTGTCGAGCACGTTCATGTGCGGGAAGAGCGCGTAGTCCTGGAAGACCGTGTTGACGTCGCGGTCGAACGGCGCGCGCTTCGTGACGTCGCGCCCGAAGAGCTCGATCGTGCCGCCGCTGGGTTGCTCGAAGCCCGCGATCAGGCGCAGCACGGTGGTCTTGCCCGAGCCCGAGGGGCCGAGCATCGAGAAGAACTCGCCGGCCGCGATCTCGAGGTCGACGTGGTCGACGGCGGTGACCGAACCGAACTCCTTTGTGAGCCCCGTCAGGCGGATGGCCGGCTGCGAGTCGGTCATGGGATCTCCTTCGACATACCAAAACATCTGGAACCAGATGTTCGTGTCTCAAAATCATATGGCTCCAGATGTAAATGTCCAGAGGCCCGTGTTACGGTCATGTCACAGATTCGCCAGCACGGATGCCGGGAGGTCGGATGCCGCAGGCCACGGGCCGCGCCGACGCCACGCGCGCGGTCGTCTTCTCGCCGCTCGACGGCGCCGGGCGCGCCGAGCTCGTGGAGCAGCGCCTGACCGACGCCATCGTCGCGGGCGTGCTGCGCGACGGCGAGCGCCTCCCGAGCGAATCCGAGCTCGCCCGCAGTCTCGGCGTTGCCGTCGTGACGGCACGCGAGGCGCTCGAGTCGCTGCGCGACAAGGGCCTCGTGCTCACTCGGCGCGGTCGCGACGGCGGCAGCTTCGTCACGCACGACCGCGACACGACGACACGAATGGTCGACCAGCGCGTGCGATCGCAGAGCCGCATCGAGCTGCGCGACCTCTCGCTGCACTATGCGGCGATCGCCGGCATGGCCGCCGAGGTCGCGGCAGATCGCGCGAGCGACGACGACGTGCAGAGCCTCGTCGAGATCGACGAGCGCGCCGACCTCACCACTCCGGGCGGCGCACGTCGGGCTGTCGGGCGCTTCCAATTGGAGATCGCCGCGGTCAGCCAGTCGCCTCGACTCGTGCACGAGGAGCTGCGCCTGCAGGCCGAGACCGGAAGTCTGCTCTGGCTCTGCCTGCGTGAGCAGGACTATCGTGACCGAAGCAGGCAGGCGCGACTCGAGGTGATCGAGGCGATCCGAGCGGTGGAGCCCGAACGGGCCCGCCGGGTGACGACCGAGCACATCGCCTCGGCCGTCGAATGGCTCATCGAAGAGAAGGTGCGGCTCGAGGCGAGCGAACCGCCAGGGGCGTCCGGAGCAACCGGGCCGCCAGGGGCATCCGTCGCCGAACGAACGGAAGGAGGCGCGACATGACCGTCACCGTCGATGTCACCGCGCAACTGATCGCGCAGCGCATCGCCTCGACCATCGATCCCGTCTTCGCGATGATCGACGGCTGGCGCGACGCGGTCGAGCGCGCGATCGCGACCGAACCCGAGCCGCGTGCCGCGACGCTCGACCCGCTCATCGCCGCCCTCGTGGCTCCCGAGCTCGAGCGAACCGGCAGCCTCATCACGGGCGCCGGCTTCGTGGCGACGCCCGGGTTCCTCCTCGACGCACCGTGGCATCTCGCGTGGTGGCTGAGCGGGGCGAACACCTTCCGCGCGGCGCCCGACGCCGGGCTGCGCCGCCTCGACGCGGTGAACGACCCCGACTCCGAGCAGTTCCGCGACTATACGACGCTCGAGTGGTGGCGGGTGCCCGAGCGCACCGGCACCCGGCACCTCACCGGCCCCTACGTCGACTACCTCTGCACCGACGACTACACGGTGACGATCACGACACCCGTGATGGCCGCCGGAGAGCTCGCGGGCATGGTCGGCACCGACCTGTACGTCGCGCGCCTCGAGCGCGTGCTGCTCCCGGTGATCCGCGAGTCGGGGCATCCGTGCTCCCTCGTGAACGCCTCGGGCCGCATCGTCACGTCGACCGACCCGCATCGTGCCACCGGTGCGCTGCTCCGGCTCGACGGCCTCGTCGACGCGCTCACGCCGTTGCGCGATGCGGTCACGGAGACGGATGCCGCGGCGCTGCCCGGCGGCGCGACCGTCGTGCCGTGCGGCGACACGTCGCTTGCGCTCGTGCTCGAGGGCTGAGGCGGCTTCTCCTCGACCTCCAGGTGCCGGCTGACGTCACGAGACGACGCACCGGAATGCGTCGCCGCCGCGAATTTGGCACCATGGGCGGATGACTGCACGGCCTCCTGCACTCGTCGGCATCTCGCACGGCACGTCCTCCGATGAGGGAAGGCGGGCGGTGCGCGGGTTGCACGAGGCCGTCGAGGCGGCCGTGGCCGCGCGGCATCCGTCGGCTGCCTCCTCCGTTCGGCTGGGGCACGTCGACGTCGAGCAACCCGACGTGCCGGCGACGCTCGCCACCCTGGCTCCGGGCGAGCCCGCGGTCGTCGTGCCGCTGCTCCTCTCGGCCGGCTACCACGTGCACGTCGACCTCACCGAGGCCGTCGAAACCGAGACCGACCGTACGGTCGTGCTCGCCGGCGCGCTCGGACCCGACGATCGACTCGTCGCCGTGCTCCAGCGCCGCCTGCACGAGGCGGGGCTCCGTGAGGGCGACCACGTCGTGCTCGCGGTCGCCGGGTCGAGCGACGTTCGGGCCGTCGATCACTGTCGTGACATGGCCGCGCGGCTCGCTGAGACATCCGGCCGCGACATCTCCCTCGGCTTCCTGTCGGCCGCCGAGCCGTCCCTTCCCGACGCGGTGGCCGCCGCGCGCCTGGCCGCGGCCGACGGCGAGCGCGTCGTCGTCGCGAACTACCTGCTCGCTCCCGGCTACTTCGACCGCCTCGCCGTGCGCGCCGGGGCCGACGTGACCGCGCGCCCGCTCCTGGTGCCGGATGAGCCGGCGCCGTCCGAGCTCGTCGACATCGTGCTCGACCGCTACGCCGCGGCATCCGCTCAGCTCGACTGAACGCGCCGCAACGGCCGGCACCATCTCAGCCAGGCCCGCGAGATGACGCGAATCGACCTTCGCGACAGCGCGAAGGTCGATTCGCGTCACTTCGTCCGCCAGTCTCGGCCCCGCAACCCGTGCGCGCATTCGTGCGTCGCTCTGTGACGTAATGCGACACGACGTGACCGGGCGTGACAACGCACATTGTCGGCAGCCGCCGACCTCGCCTAGCTTCGAGCGAATACCACCGTTCGCGCACCTGCGCCGGTTGAGGAAGGAGGAAGCCCGTGACGACCCCGACGACAACGGATGCCGCTCCCCAACGCCCGGCCGGCACCGACCGTGGCAACCGCCCGCCACGCCCCGCTTCGCGTCCGCACGGCCAGTGGAAGATCGACGGCACCACTCCGCTCAACGCCAACGAGGTGTGGAAGCAGGAAGACGGCGGCCTCGCCGTGCGCGAGCGCATCGAAAACACCTACGCCGCGGGCGGCTTCGCGTCGATCGACCCGACCGACCTGCACGGCCGGTTCCGCTGGTGGGGCCTCTACACGCAACGCAAGCCCGGCATCGACGGCGGCAAGACCGCAACCCTCGAACCGCACGAGCTCGAAGACGAGTACTTCATGCTCCGGGTGCGCATCGACGGCGGCCAGCTCACGACGCAGCAGCTCCGCGTGATCGGCGAGATCTCCACCGAGTTCGCCCGCGACAGCGCCGACCTCACCGACCGCCAGAACGTGCAGCTGCACTGGGTTCGCGTCGAAGACGTGCCCGAGATCTGGCGGCGCCTCGAAGCCGTCGGGCTCGGCACGACCGAGGCGTGCGGCGACGTGCCGCGAGTCGTGCTCGGCTCCCCGGTCGCCGGCATCGCCGCCGACGAGCTCATCGACCCGACGCCCTCGATCGACGCCATCACCGAGCGGTACATCGGCATCCCCGAACTCGCGAACCTGCCGCGCAAGTTCAAGACGGCGATCACGGGCCACCCCAGCCAAGACGTCGTGCACGAGATCAACGACGTCGGCTTCGTCGCCGTGACCCACCCCGAACTCGGCGTCGGCTACGACCTGTGGGTCGGCGGCGGCCTCTCGACGAGCGCGCACCTCGCGGTGCGGCTCGGCACGTTCGTCGCCCCCGAGCAGGTTCCCGACGTCTGGTTCGGCGTCGCCGCGATCTTCCGCGACTACGGCTACCGGCGCCTGCGCAACAAGGCGCGCCTCAAGTACCTCGTCGCCGACTGGGGCCCCGAGAAGTTCCGCGAGGTGCTCGAGACCGAGTACCTCGGCGCCCCGCTTCCCGACGGCCCGGCAGCTCCCAAGCCGCGCACGCAGGGCGACCACGTGGGCGTGCACCGCCAGCACGACGGCCGCTACTACATCGGCGTCACGCCGTTCGTCGGACGCGTCTCGGGCTCCAAGCTCACCGCCCTCGCCGACCTCCTCGAGCGCCACGGCTCGGGCCGCTTGCGCACGACGCCGCACCAGAAGCTCGTGCTGCTCGACATCGAGGAGCGCGACGTCGAGCAGGTCGTCGCCGAGCTCGAGGAGCTCGGCCTCTCGGCGAAGCCGAGCGTCTTCCGCCGCGGCACGATCGCGTGCACGGGCATCGAGTTCTGCAAGCTCGCGATCGTCGAGACGAAGCAGACCGCGACCGACGCGGTGCTCGCGCTCGAGGAGCGGCTCGCCGGGCTCGACCTGCCGCATCCGCTCAGCCTGCACGTGAACGGATGCCCCAACTCCTGCGCGCGCATCCAGACCGCCGACATCGGGCTCAAGGGCCAGCTCCTCCCCGACGGCGACGGCGGCCAGACGCCCGGCTTCCAGGTGCACCTCGGCGGCGGACTCGCGTCGAAGGACCGCGAGGAGGCCGGCCTCGGCCGCACCGTGCGCGGACTCAAGGTGACCGCCGACGGGCTCGTCGACTACGTCGAGCGGCTCGTGCTGCGGTTCCTCGCCGACCGCGACGCCGCGATCGACGAGACCTTCGCCGAGTGGGCGCACCGAGCCGAAGAGGAGGCACTCCAGTGAGCGCCCGCAACCTCGGTGCCTCCGGGAGTCGAGTGGCGACTCCCGGTGGTCGAGTAGCGACGCCGGAGGCGACGCGTATCGAGGCCACGACCCGCCGCAACGCCGACACCCTGCGCGCGCTCGTCGAATCGGGCAACGCGCTGCTCTCGCCCGAGGGCGGCCCCGAGGCATCCGCTGCCGAGGTCGTGGCCTGGGTGGCCGAGAACTTCTCGGCGGATGCCGCAGCGGTCGCGTGCTCGATGGCCGACGCCGTGCTGCCGCACGTGGTCGCCGCACAGTTGCCCGGCGTCGACGTGCTGTTCCTCGACACGGGGTACCACTTCACCGAGACCTACGTGACCCGCGACGAGGTGGCCCGTGCGCTCGATGTGCGCGTCGTCGACGTGCTGCCCGAGCAGACCGTCGCCGAGCAGGACGCCGAGTTCGGCGCCGAGCTCTTCGCCCGCGACCCGGGCCTCTGCTGTGCACGCCGCAAGGTCGAGCCGCTCCAGCGAGCCCTCGGCGGCTACGAGTTGTGGTTCACGGGCGTGCGCCGCGAAGAGGCACCGACCCGCGCGAACACGCCGCTCCTCCAGTGGGACGAGCGCAACGGGCTCATCAAGGTGAACCCGCTCGCGGCCTGGACCTTCGACGAACTGCTCGACTACGCGGGCGCCAACCAGGTGACGGTGAACCTCCTCATGTCGCACGGCTACCCGTCGATCGGCTGCGAGCCGTGCACCAAGCCCGTCGCCGAGGGCGAAGACCCGAGGTCCGGCCGCTGGGCCGGCCTCGCCAAGACCGAATGCGGATTGCACCTATGACCGACACCACGTTCTCGCGGGTTCAAGAGGGCGCGCGCACCGAACTCGACGCGCTCGACGTGCTCGAGTCCGAGGCCATCCACATCATCCGCGAGGTCGTCGCGGAGTTCGAGCGTCCCGTGCTGCTGTTCTCGGGCGGCAAGGACTCCGTCGTCGTGCTGCACCTCGCCGCGAAGGCGTTCTGGCCGGGGCGCGTGCCGTTCCCGCTGCTGCACGTCGACACGGGCCACAACTTCCCCGAGGTCATCGCGTTCCGCGACGCCACGGTGGAGCGCCTCGGCCTGCGCCTCGAGGTTGCCGCCGTGCAGGACTACATCGACGACGGTCGCCTCCACGAGCGCGCCGACGGCACCCGCAACCCGCTGCAGACGCAGCCGCTCCTCGACGCGATCGCGGCCGGCCGGCACGACGCCGTCTTCGGCGGAGCGCGTCGCGACGAAGACAAGGCCCGCGCCAAGGAGCGCATCATCTCGCTGCGCGACGAGTTCGGCCAGTGGGATCCGCGCAACCAGCGCCCCGAGCTCTGGAGCCTGTACAACGGGCGCCACACCCCGGGCCAGCACGTGCGCGCGTTCCCCATCAGCAACTGGACCGAGCTCGACGTGTGGAGCTACATCGAGCGCGAAAGCATTCCGCTGCCCGGGCTCTACTTCGCCCACGAGCGCGAGGTCTACCGCCGCGACGGCATGTGGCGCGCAGTGGGCGAGGTCTCGCCCCCGCGTCCCAACGAGACGGTCGAACTCCGCACGGTTCGGTATCGCACTGTCGGCGACATGAGCTGCACGGGCGCCGTGGAGTCGGATGCCGCCGACGTCGCCGGCGTCGTGCGCGAGGTGGCCCAGTCCACCCTCACCGAGCGCGGTGCCACGCGCGCCGACGACCGCATCTCCGAGGCTGCCATGGAGGACCGCAAGAAAGACGGGTACTTCTGATGACCGGCACGCTCTTCCGCTTCGCGACCGCCGGCTCGGTCGACGATGGCAAATCCACGCTCGTCGGCCGTTTGCTGCACGACTCGAAGGCGATCCTCGCCGACCAGCTCGAGGCCGTCGCGCGCACCTCGGCCGAGCGCGGCTTCGGCGACGGCACGGGCTTCGACTTCGCACTCCTCACCGACGGACTCCGCGCCGAACGCGAGCAGGGCATCACGATCGACGTCGCCTACCGGTACTTCACCACCGGGGCGCGCAGCTTCATCCTCGCCGACTGCCCCGGCCACGTGCAGTACACGCGCAACATGGTCACCGGCGCGACCACGGCCGACGCCGTCGTCGTGCTCATCGACGGCCGCAAGGGCGTGCTCGAGCAGACCCGGCGCCACCTCTCCGTGGTCGCGCTGCTCCGGGTGCCGCACGTCATCATCGCGGTCAACAAGATCGACCTGCTCGGCTACGACGAGCAGGCGTTCATCGAGGTCGACGCCGACGTGCGACGTGTCACCGCCGAGCTCGGCCTCGACGACGTGCACGTGCTGCCCGTGTCGGCGCTCGAGGGCGACAACATCGTCACGCGCTCCGAGCGCACCCCCTGGTACGACGGCCCCGCGCTCCTCGAACTGCTCGAGCAGCTGCCCTCCCTCGATGAGCTCGAGACCGAGCTCGACGCGTTCCGCCTCGCGGTGCAGCTCGTGCTCCGCCCGCAGGGAGGTCTGGCTCCGGATGTCGCGAGCGACCCCGAGCGCGCCGAGTCGTTCCGCGACTACCGCGCGTTCGCGGGCCGCATCGGCTCGGGCCGCGTGCGCGTCGGTGACCGGGTGAGCGTCTTTCCCTCGGGCATCGAGACGACCGTCGCGGGCATCGACCAGGCCGGAGCATCCCTCGACGAGGCGGTGGCACCCCAGTCGGTGGCGTTGCGCCTCGCCGACGACATCGACGCCGCTCGCGGCGCCGTGATCGTCGAGACGGGAACACTCCCCGAGGGGCGCCGCGACGTCGACGCCGAGCTCTTCTGGCTCGACCCGCGACCGCTGCTGCCCGGGGCCCGGGTGCTCGTGAAGCACGGCACGGCGACGGTGCAGGCACTCGTGGCATCCGTCGACTCCAAGCGCGACCTCGACACGCTCGCCCACGAGCCCGCCGAGACGCTCGAGGCGAACGACATCGGCCGCGCTCGCCTCCGTCTCGCGGCACCGCTGCCGCTCGAGCCGTACGGCGCGAACCGCCACGCCGGCTCGTTCCTCGTCATTCACCCCGCCGACGGCCAGACCCTGGCCGCCGGCATCACCGAACAGTAAGCAAGGAGGCGACAACCGTGAACATCCGTACCACCCGCACCACCCTGACGATCACCGCTCTTGGAGTGGCGGCGATGATGCTCACGGGCTGCTCCGCCTCCGAGGGCGCTGCATCCGAGGCGGATGCAGCGGCCACGACCGGGCCCGCCGACGAGCTGCGCCTCGGCTACTTCGCGAACGTCACCCACGCCCCCGCCCTGGTGGGGCTCGAGGAGGGCCTCTTCGCCGACGCGCTCGGCGAGACGAAGCTCAGCACGCAGGTCTTCAACGCCGGCCCCGCGGCCATCGAGGCGCTCTCCGCCGGCGCGATCGATGCCACGTACATCGGCCCGAACCCGTCGATCAACACGTTCATCCAGAGCCGCGGTGTTTCGGCGCACATCGTCGCCGGCGCGGCCACCGGGGGCGCAGCACTCGTCGTGCGCGAGGGCATCGACTCGGTCGACGACCTCGAGGGCACCACGCTCGCGACGCCGCAGCTCGGCAACACGCAGGATGTCGCGCTCCGTTCATGGCTCGCCGACGAGGGCTTCGAGACCGACACCACGGGTGGCGGCGATGTGCACGTCACCCCGACCGAGAACGCCCAGGCCCTCACCCTGTTCCAGCAGGGCGGCATCGACGGGGCCTGGCTGCCCGAGCCGTGGGTCTCGCGTCTCGTCGTCGATGCGGGCGCGCACGTGCTCGTCGACGAGGCCGACCTGTGGGAGGACGGCGCGTTCCCGACCACGGTGCTGCTCGTGCGTGCGGAGTTCCTCGCCGAACACCCGGAGACGGTCGAGGCGCTGCTCGAGGGCCACGTGGCATCCGTCGCCTGGCTCGATGAGCACGCCGACGAGGCTCCCGCCGTCATCAACGCCGCACTCGAGGCTGAGACGGGCAAACCGCTCGCCGACGCCGTGATCACCCGCGCGCTCGAGCACGTGACCTTCTCGGTCGACCCGCACGCCGAGACCTTCGAGACCCTCGTGAAGAACGGCCTTGCGGCGGGCACGCAGAAGGACGGCTCGATCGACGGGCTCTTCGACCTGCGGCTGCTGAACGGCCTCCTCGAGACCGATGGCGAGGAGCCGGTCTCCGCCGGCGGCCTCGGCGAGGAGTAGGAGCACCACATGAGCGGGCAGACGGCCATCCGCATCGAGCAGCTGGGCAAGCGCTTCGGCGCAGGACCCCTCGTGCTCGACGACGTGAACCTCTCGATCGAGGCGGGTGAGTTCGTCTGCCTGCTCGGCGCTTCGGGCTGCGGCAAGTCGACGCTGCTGAACCTCATCGCGGGTCTCGACCGACCCACGACGGGCAGCATCGACGTGCCGCCCGAGGGCGCCGCCGTGATGTTCCAGGAGTCGGCACTCATGCCGTGGCTCACCGCCCGGCAGAACGTCGAGCTGGCGCTGCGCCTGCGCGGAGTGCCGCGCGCATCGCGGCGGGGCGAAGCGCTTGAACTCCTCGACACGGTGAACCTCGCGGATGCCGCCGAGAAGCGCCCGCACGAGCTTTCGGGCGGCATGCGGCAGCGCGTCGCCCTCGCCCGCGCCCTCGCCCAGGACCGGCCAGTGCTCCTCATGGACGAGCCGTTCGCCGCGCTCGACGCGATCACGCGCGACCTCCTGCACGAGGAACTCGAGCGGGTATGGCGCCGCACCGGCCGCACGATCGTGTTCGTCACGCACAACGTGCGCGAGGCCGCCCGCCTCGGGCAGCGCGTCGTGCTGCTCTCGAGCCGGCCGGGCCGAGTCGCCGGAGAATGGCGCATCGCCGAGACCACCGGCCGGCGCATCGAGTCGCCCGAAGTCGCGGCGCTCTCGATCGAGATCACCGAGCAGCTCCGGAAGGAGATCCGCCGAAATGCCGCATGACACCGCACACCTGCTGGTTGAGCCTGTCGAAACCAGCGACACCCGAGCACCGGGTCTCGAGACGCCGCTGCGCGGCTCCTCGACCCGCGGTACCGACGCCCACGACGACTTCCGCAGCCTCGAAGCCGGCCTCGACCGGCTGCAGACCGACCCCGACCGCGCCCCGAGCGCGTGGAATCGCTTCACCACGAGCGTCCTGCCCCCGATCGTCTTCGTCGTCGCGCTCATCGTCGCGTGGCAGCTGTACATCGTGATCGCCCAGCCTCGTCCTGACCTCGCGCCCAGCCCGCTCGATGTCTTCACCGCGCTCGGCCAGGCATGGGAGTCGGGTCGTCTGCAGCTCGCCGTCGCGACGAGCCTCGAGCGCGGTGTGCTCGGATTCCTCATCGCGGTGGTGATCGGAACCCCGCTCGGGTTGCTGCTGGCCGAGGTGAAGCCGCTCCGTCGCGCGATGGGTCCCATCATCTCGGGCCTCCAGGTCCTGCCGTCGGTCGCTTGGGTGCCGGCCGCGATCATCTGGTTCGGCCTCACGGATGCCACGGCGTACTTCGTCGTGCTCATGGGCGCCGTGCCGTCGATCGTGAACGGACTCATCGCCGGCGTCGAGCAGGTGCCGCCGCAACTCCGACGCGTCGGCACGGTGCTCGGCGCCGGACCTGCGCGACTCGCCACCCTCGTCGTACTGCCGGCCGCCCTTCCGGGCTACGTCGCCGGCCTCAAGCAGGGCTGGGCGTTCTCGTGGCGCTCGCTCATGGCCGCCGAGATCATCGCGACCGGCGGCACGATCGGCTTCGGCGTCGGCTCGATGCTCGACCAGAGCCGCGAGCTCGCCGACCTTGCCGGCGTGCTCGCGACGATCCTCGTGATCCTCGCGATCGGCATCCTCATCGAGCTCGCGTTCTTCGCCCCCCTCGAGCGACGGATGCTGCGACGCCGCGGCCTGCTGCCGGGAGGCGTGCGATGAGCCCGCGTGCTCGAGTGGCACCCGTCACCGCCGGCCGTGTGACCCTCGTCGGCGCCGGACCGGGCGACCCCGGCCTCCTCACGGTGCGCGGCCTGCGCGCCCTCGAAGCCGCCGACGTCATCGTGGCCGACCGGCTCGGCGCTCGCGCCGTGCTCGACGAGCTCGCGCTCGACACCCCGGTGATCGACGTGGGCAAGCTCCCAGGCCACCACCCGGTGCCGCAAGACGGCATCAACGAGCTGCTCGTGTCGCTCGCCTTCGAGGGCAAGCGCGTCGTGCGCCTGAAGGGCGGCGACCCCTACGTGTTCGGCCGTGGCAGCGAAGAGGTCGCGTACTGCCGCGCCGCGGGCATCGACGTCGAGGTCGTCCCCGGCGTCACAAGCGCGATCTCCGTGCCGGCGATCGCGGGCATCCCGCTCACGCACCGCGGCCTCGCCACGGCGTTCAGCGTCGTCACGGGCCACGAGCAGCTCCGCGAGCTCAGCGGCGGCCGCGACCACACGGTCGTCCTGCTCATGGGCATGAACACCCTCGCGAACTCGGCGGCGACCCTCGCCCGCGGCGAGCGCGGCGGCGACTGCCCGGTCGCGATCGTCGAAGACGGCTACGGACCCGGCCAGCGGGTCACAGTCGGCACGCTCGAGACGATCGCCGTGCAGGCGGCGCATCGCGGCATCCGCTCTCCCGCTGTGATCGTCGTCGGCGATGTCGTCACCCTCAGCCCCTACGCCCCCGAGGCCATCTCCAATCGAAAGGCACAACAGCCATGACCCTCCCGACCCTTCGCGTCGCGATCGTCGGAGCCGGCCCCGCCGGGATCTACGCCGGCAACATCCTGAACAACGCCGTGCGCGAGCGCGGCAGCGAGGTCGCGATCGACCTCTTCGAGTCGCTGCCCGCCCCCTACGGCCTGATCCGCTACGGCGTCGCGCCCGACCACCCCCGCATCAAGGGCATCGTGAACTCCCTGCACGAGATGCTCGACGCCGGCATCATCCGGCTCATCGGCAACGTCACCGTGGGCCGCGACATCTCGCTCGACGAGCTGCACGCGCACTACGACGCCGTGATCCTCGCGACGGGCGCGATCCGCGACGCCGATCTCGACATCCCCGGCATCGACCTGCCCGGCTCCTACGGCGCGGCCGACTTCGTCGCCTGGTACGACGGCCACCCCGACGTGCCCCGCACGTGGCCGCTCGACGCGACCGACATCGCCGTGATCGGCAACGGCAACGTCGCACTCGACGTGGCCCGCGTGCTCGCGAAGCACCCTGAAGACCTGCGGTCGACGGATGTCCCGGCCAACGTCTACGCGGGCCTCGAGGGCTCGCCCGTCACCGACGTGCACGTCTTCGGCCGTCGCGGTCCCGCCGAGGTGAAGTTCACCCCGATCGAGCTGCGCGAGCTCGGCGAGGTGCCCGATGTCGACATCGTCGTCTCCGAC
This sequence comes from Agromyces albus, assembly GCF_030815405.1. NCBI lineage: Bacteria > Bacillati > Actinomycetota > Actinomycetes > Micrococcales > Microbacteriaceae > Agromyces > Agromyces albus. Next base: position 3,541,205 of record NZ_JAUSWX010000001.1, read on the forward strand.
GAGGACTTCGCCGGCGTGGATGCCGCGGCCGCCGCGAACAACCAGATCAAGGTCATGCTGCGCACGCTGCAGAGCTGGCGCACCCGCGAGGTCGGCAGCGCCTCGCGCCGGCTCCACCTGCACTTCTTCCACACGCCTGTCGAGGTCTTCGGCGAGGGACGCGTCGAGGGCATGCGCTTCGAGCGGAACGCCCCCGTCGGCGACGGATCAGGCGCCGTCGTCGGCACCGGCACGTTCGTCGACTACCCGGTGCAGGCGGTCTACCGCGCGGTCGGCTACTACGGCTCGCCCGTACCCGGTGCGCCGTTCGACGAGCGCCGCGGCGTCATCCCGAACGACGGCGGGCGCGTGCTCGACGCCGACGGCACGCCCGTGCCGGGCCTCTACGCGACCGGCTGGATCAAGCGAGGCCCCGTGGGCCTCATCGGCCACACGAAGGGCGACGCGATGGAGACGATCGCGAACCTCATCGAGGATCGCGACTCGCTGCCCGCCCCGACCGTCGCCGAAGCCGACGCGCTCCTCGAGCTGCTCGACGACCGCGGCATCCACTACACGACGTGGGATGGCTGGCTCGCGCTCGACGCGCACGAGCGCGCCCTCGGCGAGACCGATGCCTTCGTGCGCGAGCGCGTGAAGGTCGTGCCCCGCGACGAGCAGGTCGGCATCTCCCGCGACGGCGCACTGGTCGGCTCGTGACCTACGTCATCGCGCTGCCGTGCGTCGACGTCAAGGATCGCGCGTGCATCGACGAGTGCCCGGTCGACTGCATCTACGAAGGTGAGCGCTCGCTCTACATCCACCCCGACGAGTGCGTCGACTGCGGCGCGTGCGAGCCGGTGTGTCCCGTCGAGGCGATCTACTACGAAGACGACCTGCCCGACGTGTGGGCCGACTACTACAAGGCGAACGTCGAGTTCTTCGACGAGATCGGCTCGCCCGGCGGCGCCGCGAAGACGGGCGTGCTCGACTTCGACCACCCGCTCGTCGCCGCGTTGCCGCCGCAGGCCGAGGCGGCTCGGGCGTAAGGGGCGGATGGTACACACAGCCATTCAACATCGAGTCGCGCCGCCGGAGGCGACGCGTATCGAGACGTGGTGGTATTTCGAACGCGGGCACCCGGTCTCGATACTCGTCCGGCTCCGCCGGGCGCTACTCGACCACCGAACGACGACGCTCGGCGACGAGGCGCACTACGCGTTCGTAGAACGCGGCGTGGGCCCGCGTCACGGCGGCGTCGTCGAGCAACCCGGGTGTTGCCGCCGCGGCGGCTCCGAGGCGGGCGCGCAGGGCGGCATCCGTATCCAGGCGGGTGAGGGCGGATGCCAGTGCATCCACATCGCGAGGAGGCACGAGCAGGCCGTTCACGCCATCGGCGATCCACTCGGTCGGGCCGCCCTCGTCGGCCGCAACGACGGCCAGGCCGGCCGCGAGGTACTGCAGCACGTTCTGGCCGAGCGGCTCAGGACGCGTCGACGCCTGCACCGCGACATCCCACCGTGCAAGCAGCGCATCGATGTCGCTCACGTGCCCGAGGAAGTCGACCTGCCCGGCGACACCGAGCGCCTCCGCCCTGCGACGGAGCTCGGCGAGATGCCGCTCGTGGCCGAACGGTGCGTCACCGGCGAGCTGTAGGCGCACTTCGCGGCGGCCATACACGCGGGCGAACGCCTTGAGGAGGAGATGCTGGCCCTTCCACGGGTCGATGCGCGCGAGCATTCCGACTGTGCGCACGGGACCGTCGTTCGAATCGTCGCTCGGCGTCGGCCCCACCGCCGCGCCGACCCGAACCCCCGAGGCGCTCGGGATCACCTCGGCGAGAACGCCGGGCCGCAGGTGCGCCCGTGCCGACTCGAGCGTGCCACGTGAGTTGGCGATGACCCCGTCAGCTCGCGGCAGCACGACGCGCACCATGAGCGCGTGCCCCGACCGGCCGAGCGCGTCAGGGTCGACGACATCGCGCAGGTGCACGACGAACGGCGTGCGCGACCACCGCGCGGCGAGCGCGCCGTAGGCGGCGGAACGGGCGGTGTTGGCGTCCACGAGGTCGGCACCGCGGAACACCCGCGCGCACCGGGTGGCCACGGCCTGGGCGAGCACGCGCGCGCCGCCGGCGAGCGCCGCACGCGCTCCGCCGGCGCTCACTCCTGCGGGCTGGCGAACTCCCGCAATCCGGCTCGGAACCCGGTCGGGAAGGTCGGCGTAGACGCCCAACCCTTCGCTCGAGGGCGCGAGCAGCAGAAACGGAGACCATGCCGGTTCCGCCTGCAGCATCCGGAGCAGTGCGAACTCGGCACCGCCGGGAACACTCGTGTGGTCGAGGTGCAGCACGCGGAGCGCGCGGCGCGACGATGCCGACTCGCGGTCAGTGCCGCGAGGGCGGCCCAGGGCGGTCACGCCTCGCCGCCCACGCGGGCGAGTGCGAGTGTCGGTTGACGAATCGGAAGCGGCGTCTTTCGCGAAGGCGAATGCCGCTGCCTCGGCGACCGCGTCGTAGGCGAGAACCTCGCCCTGTGGCATCCCGAACAGCGTGTGCGCGATGCGCGCGAGCGCCGGCACCTCTTGACGCGCCATGAGCCGGTAGGCCTCGTCGTCTTTGCCCTGCGGGTCGATGATGTCCTCGTCACCCTTTTCGTTGCTCGCCCGATTCTGGGCGATCGCTTCGACCCGTTTGCGCAGTGCCGCGACGGAGTCGGGTGCGGGCAGATCGGGGAGGCTGGCGGCGATGCGCCCCGCCTCACGGATCGTGAAGGTCGTATGCAGGGCTCCGGGAACCTGCCCGAGCACATCGTCGCGCTGGCGTGCCGACGCGACGAGCACGAGGTCGGCGTCGCGGATGGCCTGCTCGGTGAGCTGCACGGCCCGGTGCACGGAGGCGTCGGCGCCGAGCGCTTCAGCGATCATCCGGGCTCGCCGGCCCATGGGAGTGCCCACCGGAGCACCAAGGCCCGCGCTCGTCACTCGCATGCCTGCGGCCACCGGCTCGGGGAGATACCACTCCGCCCATCGCTCAAGCAGCGTGGCGCCGAGTGCCGATCGGTTGACGTTGCCCGTGCAGACCACGAGCACCGTGAACGCGTCAGGACTCACTCCCCCACCCCCCCCAAATGGCCGGCCGGCGATCCGGGACCGCTCCCCGGATAAGGTTTCCATTAGGAGTCTACGAGGGGGTGCGGTGCGCGTACTCAGGGTCTCACACAGCGCCGTCGTCGACGAGTGGCGAGGTCGTGAGCGCGCGCTCACGGTCGCCGGAGTCGACGTGGTGCTGTTGAGCGCGCGCCGCTGGCATGCGGGCGGCGCGGAGGTGTCGCTCGAGCCACGCGCGGGTGAGCAGGTGGCTGGCGTTCCGACCGTCGGTCGCCATCCAGCCCTCTTCCTGTTCCACCCTCGCCCGATCTGGCGGGCAGTCGGTGAACGCTGGGATGTGATCGACATCCATGAGGAGCCGTTCGCGCTCGCGACCGCCGAGATCCTCCTGCTCCGTGCCCTCCGACGCCGCTCCCGCCGCACGCCCGTCGTGCTCTACACGGCGCAGAACATCCGCAAGCGCTACCTCGTGCCCTTCCGCTGGTTCGAGCGATGGGCGCTCCGCAAGGCATCGGGTATCTCGGCGTGCAACGCAGAGGCCGCCCGCATCGTCGAGGGCAAGGGGTTCGCCGGGCGCGCCCGGGTCATCCCGCTCGGCGTCGACGAACAACGCTTCAGGCCCGCGGATGCCGCCGCAGACGTTGATGCGCCGATCATCGCTGGTCGAGTAGCGACGCGAAGCGACGCGTATCGAAACCCCGACTCGCTCGCTCCGATCTTTGTCGGGTACCTCGGCCGTCTCGTGCCCGAGAAGGGCCTCACGGTCCTGCTGGAGGCCGTCGCGCAAGACGCACGGCTCCGGCTCCGGATCGGCGGCTCCGGACCGCTCAGAGCCGCCCTCGAGGCATCCGCTGCTGCCACCGGCCTCTCGGACCGCGTCGAGTTCCTGGGACCGGTGGACCCCGACGACGTCGTCGCCTTCTACCGCACGCTCGACGTGCTCGCCGTGCCATCGCTGCCGACCCCGACATGGACCGAGCAGTTCGGACGCGTAGCCGTCGAGGCGATGGCCTGCGGCATTCCGGTCGTCTCGAGCGACGCGGGCGCCCTGCCCGACGTCGTGGGCGGTGCCGGGATCGTCGTGCCGGCAGGCGATGCGCCAGCCCTCGCGGCCGCGTTGGCCGAGGCCGGCGGGCACCGCGCCGCCGAGCTGCGGTCGAGCGGGTACGTACGCGCCGCCGCGTGCAGCTGGACCGCCGTGGGTCGCGAGTACCTCGATCTCTACCGTTCGGTCGTGCACGAGGCATCCGCCCACGCATCGAAGGTCGGCGTCGAGGTGATCGTGGTCGCGTACGGCTCGCCCCAGCTGCTCCGGCGGGCGCTCGAGCCCCTCGCCACCCTGCCCGTCACGGTCGTCGACAACTCGTCGATGGCCGACATCGCCGCACTCTGCGCCGAACTCGACGTGCGCTACCTCGACCCGGGGCGCAACGGCGGCTTCGCTGCGGGCGTGAACGTCGCCCTGCGCGAGCGACTCGTGCCGGGAGCCGACGTGCTCCTCCTGAACCCCGACGCCACGATCGCGGCCGACGACGTCTCCGTGCTGCAGCGCGGCCTGCGGGCCCGCGCCGACCTCGCGAGCGTCGGGCCCGCGCAGGTCGACGACGACGGCCGTCCGGCACGGGTCGACTGGTGGCTGCCGTCGCCCGGCGGCACATGGCTCGAGGCGGTCGGGCTCGCACGCCTCCGCCGTGACCCGACCTACGTGATCGGGTCGGTGCTGCTGCTGCGCGCTGAGGCGCTCGCCCAGGTGGGCCACTTCGACGAGCGCTTCTTCCTCTATGCCGAAGAGGCCGACTGGGCGTATCGCGCGAGTCGGCTCGGCTGGCGTCACGCGGGCGTGCCCGAGGCGCGCGCGATGCACGTCGGCGCGGGTACCGGCGGCGATCCGCGGCGCCGGGAGGCGCACTTCCACGCGTCGCAGGAGCGGTTCCTGCGAAAGCACTACGGTGCGCTGGGCTGGCAGTGGGCGCGCGCCGGGCAATGGCTCGGTGCGATGACGCGCTCGGTCGTGCTGCCTGGCGAGCGCGGGCGAGCGGCCCGCAGGCGCGCGGCCCTGTATCGCCTCGGGCCCGTGCGCATCGAGGCGCAGTACCGTGCGTCTGCGACGAGGCCGGCCCTCGCAGCGACGGCAGCAACGGCGACCCCGACCCCGACCCCGACCCCGACCGAGGGAACCACCGCATGACCCGCATCGTGCAGATCGTCCCCTACATGGGCCCGGGTACCGGCGTAGCCGGAGTGGCATTCCACCTCGATCAGCAGTTCCGCGCGCTCGGCGTCGACGTCGAGCGCTTCACGTTCATCGACGCCCAAACGCGACGAACGCGACGAACGCCGAAGAACTCCGTCCTCAAGCGCATCCTCGGCGGCTGGCACATGGTCTGGTTCAGCACGATCGGCACGTTGCGCGTTCGCCGGTTCCTCGCCGACCGGCCGGATGCGATGACGATCACGCACAACAACGTGATGGTCGGCGACGTCTACGTCAACCACGGCCTCCTTCTCGCCTCCATGCGGGCGCGGGGACGGTCGTTCTGGGGCATCTACCGCAATCCCATCCATGTCTTCATCTACCTCCGCGACCTCATCAGGTATCGAGGGCGCACGCACCGCGCGGTGGTATGCCTCTCCGAAGCGGATGCCACGGACCTGCGCACCACGTACGGCCCCGTCCACCCGAGGATCGAAGTCATCCCGAATGGCGTCGACCTCGACCAGTTCCGACCTCCCACGCCCGACGAACGCAACGCCGCGCGAGCCGAACTGAAGCTCGGAACCGAGGAGCGCGTGGCCGTCTTCGTCGGGCACGAGTTCTCGCGCAAGGGGCTCTCGTTCGCGATCCAGGGGCTGTCTCACGCGCCGAGCGTGCTGTTGCTCATCATCGGCGGCAACGACGACATCATCGCCGAGGCCTACGCCGAGGCGAAGGAGCTCGGTGTCAGCGAGCGCGTCCTGTTCCTCGGTCCACGACGGCCGCCGGTGTCATTCCTGCACGCCTCCGACTTCTTCGTGCTGCCGAGCGCCTACGAGGCGAATGCGCTCGTCGTGCTCGAGGCGCTCGCCGCCGGGCTGCCGGTGATCGCCACGCCCGTCGGGTTCGCGCCCGAGGTGGTCGTCGACGGAGTGAACGGATTCCTCGTCGAGCGCGACGGGCGCGCGGTGGGCGAACGGATGGAGCAGCTCGCGAACCTCGACGAGACCGAGCTCGCCGCTTGGGGTCGCCGCGCCCGCGAGTCCGTCGAGCCCTATGGATGGCGCAGGATCGCCGAGCGGTATCTCGAACTCGCCGAGGAGCTGCAGGCCGAGCGCGAGCACGGCGGTTCGGGGCATCCGGTTGCAAGGACCGGCGGATGACGCACATCGTGCAGATCGCCCCGGCGATCGCTCCCGGCAGCGGCGTCGCGGGTGTGGCGTACGCGCTCGAGCGCGAGTTCGTCGCCGCGGGAGCGACCGTCGAGCGGTTCACGGCCGCTGACGCCGGCAGGCCACCGGGAAGGCCGCGCGTGCGCACACCCGTTGCCACCCATCTCACTCGTGCACGCAACGTCATCTGGTTCAGCACCGTGGGCACGCGGCGAGCCCGACAGTTCCTCGCCGCGCGTCCAGATGCCGTCTCGATCACGCACAACGACGTCATGGCAGGCGACGTCTACGTGAACCACGGCCTCCTGCAGGCCGCCATGCGCGCGCGAGGCGAATACATCTGGCGCATGGTGCGCAACCCGGTGCACCTGTTCACCGCGCTTCGCGACCGCATCCGGTATCGCGGTCGCACACACCGAGCCGTCGTCGCCCTCACGACGACCGAGGCCGAACTGCTGCGCTCTACCTACGGCCGCGTGCACGCGCCGATCCACGTCATTCCCAACGGCGTCGACATCGAGCGGTTCCGGCCGCCGGATGCCGCGGAGCGCGTGCAGGCTCGGTCGAAGCTCGGAATCGACGACGAGCGCACGATCGCGCTGTTCATCGGCCACGAGTTCGAACGCAAGGGCCTCCCCATCGCCATCGAATCCCTACGGACGGCACCCGACGTGCTGCTCCTCGTGGTCGGCGGCTCACCCGACATGATCCGCAGGGCGCGGGCACAGGCACGGCAGGCAGGCGTCGGTGAACGCGTGCACTTCGCAGGCTCCCAGCGCGACCCCATCCCCTTCATCTGGGCCTCCGATGTGCTCGTGTTGCCGAGCGCCTATGAGGCGAATGCATTGGTCGTGCTCGAGGCGCTCGCGTGCGGTCTGCCGGTGGTATCGACGCGCGTGGGCTTTGCGCCCGACATCCTCGTCGACGGAGACAACGGTTTCATCGTGGAACGCAACGCCGCGTCGGTGGGCACGCGCCTGGCCGAGCTCGCGTCACAGCCGCTCGACGAGTGGCGCCACCGCACACGGCGCACGGCGGAGCAGTACGCCTGGCCCCAGATCGCGCGTCGGTATCTCGCGCTCATCGAGTCGTTGCGGCGCGACAGCGCCGAAGGCGAGGACAGTGACGTCAGCCTCGGCGACGGGAACAAGATGACGCGGCCGCTTCGCATTCTGCACGCGATCCGCTCCGATGGCTTCTCGGGCGTCGAGCAGTTCGTGCTGCGCCTCGCGCTCGCACAGGCTGCCGACGGCCACCGCGTCACCGTGATCGGCGGCGCCACCGACCGGATGCGGCCTCCCCTCGCCGAGGCCGGCATCGAGCACGTCCCGGCGGCACGCACGATCGAGGTCACTCGCGCCGTGCGAGAGCTCCGGGGCGGGTTCGACGTCGTGAACACCCACATGACCGCCGCCGAGGTCGGTATGGCAGTGGCGCTCTGGTTCACTCGCCGGTCGCGCCGCCCGGCCGTCGTCGCAACGCGGCATTTCGCAAAGGCGCGGGGACGAGTCGGCCCAGTGCCGATCGGCCCCTTCGTGCGACGCCGCATCGACGGGCAGATCTCGATCAGCCGCGCCGTTGCCGACTCCGCCGACGGCCCCAGCATTGTCGTCCACTCGGGAATCGAGAGCCGCCCGCTGCGCGACGTCACTCTGCGCGAACGCGTCGTCCTCATGGCGCAGCGGCTCCAGCCCGAGAAACGCACGGACGTGGGGATTCGCGCGTTCGCAGCATCCGGTCTCGCCGACGACGGCTGGACCCTCGAGATCGCCGGCATCGGACCCGGGCGCGAGGCGCTGGAGTCGCTGGCCGAAGAGCTGGGCATCTCGTCGGCGGTCGAGTTCCTCGGGTATCGCGGCGATCTGCCGCAGGTCATGGATCGCGCCGGCATTCTGATCGCCCCGTGCCCGGTCGAGGGGCTTGGGCTGACCCTCCTGGAAGCGATGGCCGGCGGTCTCCCGGTCGTCGCCGCCAGTGCGGCCGGACATCTCGACGTGCTCGCAGGGCTCGATCCGCGCGCGATGTTTCCGCCGGGCGATGCCGACGCGGCCGCCCGCAACCTGCGCTCGCTCGCCGAAGACGACACCGGCCGCAACGCACTGTCGCTCGCGGTGCGCAAGCGCCAACAGGGCGAGTTCTCCCTGCGCGCGCAGGCTGCCGCAACCGAGGCCGTCTACCTGAGTGCGCGATGACCGATCTCGTGGTGATGTCGCTCGAGGCGTGGGACGACGTGTGGCGCCGCAACCAGCACCTCGTCGCGGGCCTTCTGCGAACGGATGCCGCGCTGCGCGTGCTCTTCGTCGAACCCCCGGCCGACCCGACACACGACTTGCGTTCGCGGCGGCGTCCATCGTTCGCCCGGGGCGTGCGGGAGGTTCCGGATGTCGCGCCCGGCCGGCTGTTCACGGTGCGCCCCGTGAAGTGGATGCCCCGCCGGCTCGACCCGCGTACCGACGAGCGCCTCGCGCGCGCCGTGATGCGGGCCGCCGACTCGCTCGACATGCGGCATCCGCTGCTCTGGATCAACGACCCCGGCGCGGTCGCGCTCGCCGAACGATCGGGCTGGCCGACGCTGTACGACATCACCGACGACTGGCTCACAGCAGACCGGCCGGCTGCTGAACTTCGCCGGGTCGCGGCGAACGAGGCGCGGCTGTTCGAACTCGCCCGTGAGGTGGTCGTGTGCTCACCCGAGCTGGCACGCCGCAAGGGCGCGACCCGACCCGTGACGCTCATCCCCAACGCCGTCGAGGTCGACGCTTACCGCCGCCCCGCTCCGCGGCCAACGGATCTGCCCGATGGTCCGGTCGCCCTCTATCTCGGCACCGTGCACCCTGACCGCATCGACGTCGACCTGTGCGAGGCGACCGCGCGCGCACTCGGCTCGACGGGCACGCTCGTGCTCGTCGGCCCGAACCTGCTCTCGCCGGATCAGGCGGCGCGCCTGCACGCGGCTGGCGCCCGACTGCTCGGCCCGCGCTCGCGTGACGAGGTGATCGGCTACCTGCAGCACGCCGACGTGCTCGTCGTGCCGCATGTCGTGACCGCGTTCACCGACAGCCTCGACCCGATCAAGCTCTACGAATATCAGGCGGTCGGGAGGCCCGTGGTTTCGACCGCTGTCGCGGGCTTCCGGGACGAGGATGACCCGCGCATCATGATCGCCTCCGGCGACGCGTTCGCGGCGGCGGTCGCCGCTGCGGTGCCGGCGCCGTCGCGCTTCCCGGCCGGCGCCGACGGGGCTGTCGCCGATTGGAGCGACCGCGCTGCCGCGATGGCCGCGGTGCTGCGGGGTCTCGAAGTCTCCCGAGGATAGGTCCCCGGCGTCAAAGCTCCTCGAGCACCCCGCCGCAGATTCGACCAGGCCCACGACCAGTCGTGTGCGATCGCGTGCGCCCGGGCGCGTTCCGACATCCGCCGCCTCGCCTCCGCATCATCGGCGAGCATGGCGATCGCCTCGGCGAGCGCCGCCGGGTCGTCCGGTTCGACCAGCAGGCCGGCCGACCCGACAACGTCCGGCAGCCCGCCCACGCGACTGACGATCACCGGGAGTCCGGTGGCGAGACCTTCGGCGGCGGTGAGACCGCTCGGCTCTTCCCAGCGAGACGGCACCACGAGCAGGTCTGCGCCACGAAGCAGGGAAGGCAGTGCCATCCGGTCGACGAACGGTTCGAAGCGAATGCGGGCGCCCGACGCGGCCATTGCCTCATCGGCGAGCCCGCGCAACTCGTGTTCATACGGCGACAACGGGGAATCGCTGGCGAACCCCTGGCTCCCCACCAGCAGGAACTCGAGATCGCGACGCCCGAGGTGCTTCGCGGCCCGAATCAGCACGTCGGGCCCCTTCTCGGCGACCATTCGGCCCACGAACACGACGCGCAGCCTCGCATCAGGGGTGACGGATGCCGCGCCCTCACCATTCGCCGCGGGTGTGAACCACTCGCAGTCGATGCCGTTGCGTACGACCCGAACCCGTTCGGCGAGTCGCCTGGGGAGCGCGGCCCGCGTGCGGTCGGCCAGCGACTCGCTGACGCAGACGATCGCCGCAACGGTGTCGAGCATGCGACCGGAGTCGAAGCGCGAGTAGGTGCGCAGGAGGTCGTTGTGTGCGTACAGCACGACCCGATGCTCCGTGTCACGCAGCAGCCAGGGGAGAACAGGGGCGTTGTGCGCGAGCACGAACGCGGGCTCTCGCGTGCGGATCTCTTGCGCGACGGGCGCGTAGTACCGTGCCACAGCTGTGCGCGGGAGGCCCACCCGACCCCGAGCAAGGTCGATCACGCGCTCACGTCGTGTAGGGCTGTTTGCACCCGAGTACTCGATGATGGCCGCGCTGTCGTATCGTGGCCGCATTGTCGTGCGGTCGAGCACCACGAACTGCCGAAACGGCGCATCGGCGCGCACCGCCGCAGCGGCGAGTCCGTCGACCACGGTAGGAATCGCCGATCCGGTGCGGGGCGAGAAGTGGTCGCCGGGGGTGATGGCGTGAAATACGTCGGTCACGAGCGCCCGGCCGTTCTCCGCATGTGGCCGATGCTAGCCAGCGCTGGGGTTCTCAACACGACAGCACGAAGCCCGGTCGAACATGCCATCGCTCGGTCCGTCGGATGTGCCCCGTAACCGCAGAGACCCGGCGAGCCGAGCGGCCCACCGGTCTCTGCCATCGCAGCCGAACTATGCTTCGCTGACGATGCAGTCCTGCTCGCTGTCCGAGAACGCCGTGCAGGATGCTCCCTGGATCGGGGGTGAAGCGTTCGCATCCGTGCTCACCTGCTGTACGGGACCGCCATCCACCGTGTAGCTGATGATGAGCTGGCCGTTCGCACTGGTGGCGGCGTTCTGAGTGAGGAGTGCTACATCGAAGGTGCTGTTCGCCGCCACAGTGAACGTATTCGTTCCCAGGTCTGTACAGGGGTCGAGACGGATGACGCCGACGTTACCGAGATCGTCGCCATCCAGGGTCATGTCGACGATCGTGACGGTGATCGCGGTGTTCGTCGTGTTGGAGATGGTTGCCCTGAACGCGTATCCCTTGAACACGGCGTTTTGCGAGGCGCCCGGCAGCTTGCAGCCTGCGCCGGTGACCGTGATGACGCCGGGCGACGCCGCGTAGGCAGGCGTCGGGACGGCGAGCGCAACCGCAGGAACGGACCACGCCATCGCCTTCGCGACCGTGCGGCGGCTGACGCCAGGCTTCGGTTCTTCGAGGTCACTCATGATAGTGCCTTCCTGTGCGGTGGGTATGGCCGCAGTTCGGGTTACTCAGCCAACTCTAAAGGTTCGTCGAGCGCTATATCACCCCTCATTCGGGGGACCGGCTCACGTGCGGACGAGGATCCTTTTCTCCACCATGCTTTGCACGGCGTCGGAAATGACCACGGCGGCGTCAATGCCGGAAGGGGGGTCAGGAAGCTCTCGCAACGCGATCTCTTGGAACTCCGCTTCGGTGAGGCCATCGGCAGCAAGCCACAGGGTCGGGCCGACGCCGGCGAGGACGACCGCACTACCCGACACCAACACGATCAGCGAGTCATCGACAATTAGAGCATCGATATACGTCGCCCGCCAGAACGCGCCGGGTCGCTCGGCCAGTGAAGGATCAGACCGCCTCTCTGCAGCTCCCGAGAAGCAGTCGCACTCGCGTTCGGACATCCTCGCGACATCCGTGAGCACTGGCGCATCGTCGTCGATCTCCCGGAGCACGCCATCGATGAGCGGGGGCAGCGACGCTGCCTCGGAATATACGACTCGGCGCACTCCGCCGGTCGAGAGTATCGCCTCGAGGAGGGTCCGGAGCGGGCGCTCGAGCGCCGACAGGTAACTCGTCTGCGGAATGAGTTCGGACAGCGCCTCGATGATCGGCACCGATTCCACGAACGGCTGCTCAATGTCCGGCCGCCGGTCGAGCAGCACGATCGCCGCGAGGCGCAGGCCGTCGGCTGGCGCAGCACGGAGGCCGAGTGTCGAAGCAGGCTCCGTGACCTTCACCCCAGGCCACGACCCGATCGAAAGCGGCTTGGGATACGTTATGACCGAACCGTCGGCGCGCACCGCCAGCGTTTCGTCGGTCACGTAGCCGTAGATGCGGCCGAGCGTCTGGGAGGCAGTGGTCTTCCCACGGCCTGATGGCCCGACGAAGCCGATCACGCGCCCGTCATCGAGGGCCACGGCGCTTGCGTGGAGCATGAGCGCCTCGCCCCGAAGCCCACCGATGGCCCCGATCGTGACGTCCGAGCTGATTCGCTGGGCGAGCGCCTCGGCCGAGTCCGCGCGCACCGAGTACGAACCGTGGGATGAATCTGAGTGGTCGCCCAGGCCGGCGCGGACGACGAGGTCGGGCTCGCCGGCTCCGTCGTGGGTGAGGTCGACCCAGTGCGCCTTGATCGACTCCTGGTCGGCGGCACTCAACGAGTCATCAAGCTCGATGCGCACCCTGCTCTCCAGTGCACGCACGTCGAAGGCTGTTGGCATACCACGGAGCCTACCCGCCCCCACGCCTCTTTCAGCCTCGATCGGAGGCCCAGAAGGGGGGACGGCGCACGCCGAACTCAGGACTCCTCTACTCTGGGAATCCAATGGCTGCTGCAGCCCAACCCGTTCGGCTTCGGACCAGGTCGGAGGTGAGCACCATCGGACTTGATCCGACGCACCCACGGTTGACCATCGTGACGATGGCGACCGAGACTCCGATGGGTGCGCAGATGTACCAGGACCAGGTCACCCGTCGCGCTGCGGCCGGGTTGCAATCTGTGGACGATCGCGCTTGGAATGTCCGCCGCCTCGTCGTGCGTTCATTGCGGTCCAAGCTTCCTGGTGACCGGCGATTTCCGGTCGCACGGGTATCGTCGGCGTCGCCAGCGGTACGACGGGCGCTCGGAAGGCTGTTGTACGGCCGCAACACGGTCACGCACCGGATGAACCTCGAACTCCCGCCCGCCCCTGGGATGGACGTGATCACAATTCACGATGTCGTCGCGTGGCGATTCCCCGATGAATCGCTGCCGGTGCCCGCGGCGATCGAGGAAGCGCGGCGAGCGGCGGCGGTGATCTGCGTCTCGGAGTTCAGCGCGCGCGAGGCCGTCGAGTTGCTGGGGATCACGGAGCCGCACGTGGTGCACAACGGCGTCGAGGATCGGTTCTTCGACGCCGACCCGCTGCCCATCGACACCCGTCGATCGCTCGGAATACCCGAAGAGTACGTGCTGCACGCCGGCGGCGCATCCCGCCGGAAGAACCTCGAGGCACTGGCCGAGGCCTGGCCGCTGGTGCATCGAGAACGACCCGGCCTCAGTCTCGTGCTCGCCGGTCCGCCGCATCGACGTCGCAATGAACTCTTCGACGGTATGCCGGGTGTCGTTTTGACGGGGCGCCTGCCTGATGAGGTCATGCCCGGCGTCGTCGCAGCCGCGGGCGCCGTCGTCGTTCCCTCGCTGTACGAGGGATTCGGCCTGCCCGCGCTCGAGGCGATGGCCGCGAACGTGCCGGTCGTCGCCGCGGCGACGAGCTCGCTGCCCGAGGTCGTGGGGGGCACCGGCATCCTCGTCGACCCGACCGGTGCGGGAATTGCGGGCGGCCTGCTCGAGGCGACCCGCGGGGACGCGACCGGTGCCCTTGTCCGGGCGGCGCGTGAACGAGCCGCCCGCTTCACGTGGGAACGGTGCGCCGAGGAGCACGCCCGCGTGTGGGCGTCGCTGGCATGACCACGGTCATGCGCGACCCGCGAGCAACCGGAGCACGTCTCTCGGGAACCGGCCGGGCGAAGCCAGCACCTCAGGCAGCAAAGCCGCCGAGGCTTCGAGCGCATTGCAGGACGCCTCGACGGTCTCCCGCGGCGCAGCAGTCGCCGATGCGAGCATCTCTGCGAGCGAAATCCCGAGCCCGAATCGAACGAACCGCGACATGCCGGGCGTGACCACCGACTCGTAGTCGTGGAACTTGAAGGCGCCGCCGCTGAGCGGTGGATCGAGCGTGGTCCAAACGGCAGGGATCCCGTACGCATCGGCCGTGACCAGTCCGTGCAGGGACGTGGTGATGACGACACCGCTGGCCGCGATCTCGCGAACCACGCGTTCCGCAGACTGATGCACATTCACCATACGCACGCGCTGGCCGGCCGACTCGGCGAGCGCGAGGAACGGCACGTGCGATCGGTGGTGGCCGTGCGGCACGAGCACGACGTCCCATCGCTGCTCCGGCCGCGGCCGGTGACGCGCCACGAGGATCCCCGGGTCGCCGAGCGCAACCACGTCGGGTGCGCCGATCAGTTCTCGCGTCAGGTGTCCGCGCACCGCGAGCACCCGCGCCCGCGGCAGCGGGTGCGGCTCTCCATGCAAGAGGCCGCTTCCCCAGACGACGCCGTCCCAGTCGGCTGGCAGAAACTCCAGGATGCTCCCCACGCCCGCGAGCCGCGCACGGGAGGCGACCCGGTGGATCGGCAATACCCCGTAATTGGGGAGGAGCCACGGCGTGAGGTCGTCACCGAAGTTCGGATGACCGTCCCACCAGTGCGTGGGCACCACGATGCCGCCACGCCACATCGGGCGTCGGGTGGTGGCGACTGCAGCGCGCCTCAACTGCCGGAGTCGTCTCGTGAGTGCCCCGGAGTAGCTCATGCCGCGGCCCCGTCTCTGAGGGGTATCGCGGCGTACAGTTCCTCGTACGCGCGCGCCACGCGCACCCACGTGAACTCGCCGACCCGCGTGCGACCGGCGGCGGCGAGTTGCACCCGGAAACGCTCGTCGGCGCTCACGCGCGAGAGCGCACTACCGAGCGCGACCGGGTCCTCGGGGTCGACCAGGATCGCGTCGACCCCGTCGCGCACAAACTCGGACGCGCCTCCCCGGTTCGTCATGACCAGCGGCGCCCCACTGCGCCACGCCTCGAGCGCCACGATGCCGAACGCTTCCATGCGGCTCGGAACGACCACGGCGAGCGCGACCGACATCGCGCCGGCGACTGCCGCGGCATCCAGTCGGCCCGCGAACTCGACGCGATCTCCGAGGCCGAGCTGCTCCGCCGCCGCCTGCAGGCGATCCCGCTCGGGTCCATCGCCCGCGATGACCAACCGGATGTCGCGAGCGAGCTCTGCTCGGGCGAATGCGTCGATCAGCAGGTCGAAGCCCTTCATGTGGCCCAAACGCCCAACGCCGAGCAGGTACCGACCCTCGGGAGCACCTTCGGGGTCATCCGGAGTTTCGAGGTCAACGCCGTTCGGCACGACTGTGCCGCCGATCAGGCCGTGGCTCGCCCGCAAATCGTCGATGACGAACTGCGACGGAGCGGTGACCGCTGTCGCCGCGGCCAGGGCGCGCCGCAGAGCGAAGCGGAGCAACGCCGAACGCGAGAACACCGCGTGATCGTCGGCGACCGTCTCGCCGTGCGACGTGACGATGAGCGGCAGCTTGAAGCGCCGTCCGATCGCGAGCGCGTAGACGCCGTTCGGGCCGAAGCACTGGACGTGCACGAGGTCGGGCTCGAACCGGCGACGCGCGTCCGCCCAGCGACGCCACGCGGACGGCAGCCGAAGCAGGAACCGGAGTACGGCGCCCGGCGACGCAGCGGGCAGCGGTGTCGGCAGGTAGCGCACGGTCACGCCTTCCACATCGCGGATGCCGAGCGATTCGCCGCGATCGACTGTCCAGACTTCGACATCGACGCCGTCGCTCTTCAGTTGCCGGGCGACTTGGCGCACATGCTCCTCGACCCCGCCGACATACGGTGCGTACGAGGAGCTGACGAGTGCGATACGCGGTCGCGCGACGACCGCTGGATCCGCGGTGTCAGGAGCTCCGTGGTCCACGCGTCACGTGCGGCGCCCACTCCGGCGTGACGGCGCCGCCGGAGTCTCGGCCACGAGGTCGTCGGAGTCGGAGTCGGCGTCGCGCGACGCCACGGCGGGGGTGGGTTCCTCGGCGGGGAGCGCCTCCCCATCCGCCGATGTCGTGTAGTCGCGACGGTACTCATACGAGTAGGCCGCCGCGTCGGCTCCGCGCAGCGGCGCCCGGTTCAGCACGATGCCGAGCGCCCGACCGCGCGCTTTGTGCAAGGTGTCGAGGGCCTTGTCGAGCAGGTCGAAGGTCGTCTTCCGGAGGGTGATCACAACCAGCGCGCCGTCGGCCTGATGGGTCAGCACTGCGCCATCCGTTACAGGCAGGAGCGGCGGGGCGTCGATGATCACGGTCGCGTGCTTGGTCAGTTCAGCGATCAGCGCGTGCATGCGCTCCGAGCCGAGCACCTCGCTCGGATTCGGGGGAACACTGCCTGCCGCGAGCACCAGGAGGTTGCTCGCCTTCGGCGTGTGCTGGAGAACCTCGACGAGAGTTGCCCGGCCCGCGAGTACGTCGCTGAGCCCGGCGCCGCCGGGCAGCCCCATCGTCTTCGCGACCATCGACCTGCGCAGGTCGCCATCGACAAGCACCACAGGGGACCCACCCGCCGCGAGCGTGAGCGCGAGGTTGCACGCGATCGTCGACTTGCCGTCGCCAGGAAGCGGACTGGTGACCACGATCGTCTTGGGCGGGTGGTCGACGTCCATGAACTGGAGGTTGGTGCGCAGCGCACGGAGTGCCTCGGAAACCGCGAAGGTGCCGTTCTTGCCGGTGGACTGGGTCGAAGGTTCGATCAGCCTGGTCTCGTCGTCGAGGCCCGGCACGATCGGAATCGTGCCGACGACGGCGACGCCGGTGCGCTGCTCGACATCGTCTGCCGCCCGGATGCGCCGATCGGACACCGTGCGGATCATCGCGAACGCGATGCCGAAGCCGAGACCGAGAATGCCGCCGACCGACACCGCGGTCTGCACGTCGGGAAAGCTCGGTGATGAGGGCAGCGAGGCCACATCGCCGGGGAAGAACTGTGACGGGGGCGGAGCCCGGGCTGCCGTCACCGTCCAGGCCGTCGATCTCGACCTTCATCGCATCGATCCACGCCTCTGCGAGCGCTCGGGCAGACTCCGGCGACGGGCCCTGTGCGCTGACCTTGATGAACGTCGTGTCGACGGGGTTCGACACCTCGATCCGCTGCACGAGGGCCTCGGGCGTGGTGCTCAGACCGAGTTCTTCGATCGCGTGCTCGGCGACCGTGCGCCATCCCGCGATCTCGAGGTAGGTGGCCACTTTGGACCTGGCCAGCGAGTCGCCGAGTGTCGAGGTGCCGAGATCCTCCACACCGGTCGACGAAACGTAGCCGCTCGCACCCGCGACGTAGACGGGGGTCTGGAGCAGCGTCCAGCCGTATCCCGCGCCGGCGCCGACGATCGTCATCAGCAGGATGGCGATCCAGTGCCTGCGCAGTCCGCGCAGGTAGTCGCGGAGCTCCATGCAACCTCCCTGCTGGCCAAGGAGTTACCGCGGCGCGGCAGACCCTTCCATGGGTAGGGTCCATGGTATGCCAATGGTCCCCGATGTGCGTGCAATCGGGTTCATCGACGCCAGCCGACGCCGGCACTGAATGGCACGCGCCGGCCGAGGGGCACTCGGGTGACGAGCTCGTCAGGCCCCTCTTTCGTGCTTCGCTCATGATCCATCGCGCCCAGACAGATGCCCGCGACCACGAATGGAACCGAGACCTGGACGGCAACCCAGAACAGGTCGAACTGCGACTGCACGAAGCGGCTGAGCAGCACCGCGACAGCCAGGGTGCCGAACCGCGGGTCGACATGCCAGAGCGCGACGAGCACGCCGATCCACATCACGAGGAACCCGATGAGCCCGACGACCCCCGCGGAGGCGAGAACCTCCAATTCTGCCTGCGGCGGCTGGTATGGCAGTTCGCCGGGGTTGTACCAGTAGCGGAGTCCGTGCCCGAAGATCGGCGACTCTCGCCAGAAGTGGTACACCTCGCGGAGCCACTCGACTCGCTGGAACACCGAATTGTGCCGGTTCTGTGATTCGATCTGGTCGACCACCATCGAGATCACGAGCCAGGCCGCGGGGATCAGCAGAAGGAGTACCAGTCGGGAGCGTCCGGTGGTACTCCGGCGCAGCACCGCGACCACGATGGCGGCCGCCAGGCCGATGAGTGCCTGACGGGACTGTGCCACCACGATTCCCGCGGCCATCAGCCCGAACGCGAACCGTGCCCAGCCCTTCGTCCATCCCACCCAGTCGGGGTTGAGGTACGCGATGATCGCTCCGAACGCGAGCACCGTTCCGATGAAATTCTTGTGCATCGAGAACGGCCAGCTCGGTGTCGCCGGACCGAAGTTTCCGACCGCATACTGGAATGCGGCCTCCACGACCGTGAGCATCGCGAATGCGCACGTGGTGAACACGATGAGGGAGAGAGCGAGCCTCGCGTGCCCCGCAGCGCCGAGCGCCCACCCGACGATGAGCGCGCCCGAAACGAGTATCCACGCGTGGAACCACTCGATCGTGTTGAGCGCGTATGGGTTCACGACGACGGTGAACAGCGTGGCGAACTGGTATACGAGATTGATCAGCAGCAGTTGACGCAACGGTTTGCTGTAGGGCCGATGGCCGAGCAATAGTGCCGTGCCGAAGGCAGCCGCGAGCGCGGCATCCGATACTGAGAGGTCGCCCCCGCCGAGGCCGATGCGCTGGGAGATCAGCAGGCCCGGCATCGCGAACAACGCGATGGCGAGAGGCGTCGATGTGGTGAGAACGGCCGCGATGACCAACGCGCCGACGACCACGGCGAACGTGGCGCCGCCCACAACCCCGCGCTCGAGGATGAAATACGTGGCCGTGACCGCACCGAAAGCGGCGAGCACCCAGCGCCACGTGTTCGCCCACAAGTCGGCGATCCGCTCACGCCAGAGTTCTCGGCGCGTGCTCGTCGAAGTCATGCCCGGTCCTTCGGTGTGATTCGGTCCAGTATCGCACCCCACATGCGGTGCGCCATTAGTCTGACTGAATGGGCATCCCATCCGTCCAGCGGCGCGGTCGACCTCGATGATCGACCGCAGGGTGGCGATCGTCACGATCAACGACGACACGAACTACGGCAACCGGCTGCAGAACTTCGCGCTCCAGGAGGTCGTGCGCTCGCTCGGGTGGGAGCCGGAGACCCTCCGGAATCGGCCACCGGCGTGGGAGCGCGCACTCCTCGCTCCGCGGATCCTTGACGATCTCCGTCACGACGCCGTTGGCGTCGCGGGCAGGGCCTGGACTCGAACCAGAGGGCGGTTGGGCCGCGGATCTCCGCAGTCGCCGGCCTTCCTGGAGCAACGACGATCTGCCATCGGAGAGTTCGCCCGCGCACACCTCGCTTCTTCGCCGCATCGCTACTCAGAGATGCCCTCAGATTACTGGGCGGACCGCTATTCCTGCGCCATCGTCGGATCGGATCAGGTGTGGAACCCGACCTACCGACGGGCGCAGGGCATCGACTTCTTGGACTTCGTCGGCGAGTCGCAGCGGATCGCATATGCCGCGAGCTTCGGCGTCGAGCACGTGCAGGGGTTCCTCCGCTCCCGGTACCGCACGTGGCTGCAAGGGATCCCGAACATGTCGGTTCGGGAATCCAACGGCCGCCGAATCGTCGCAGAGCTGACCGGCCGAGACGTCCCCGTCGTCGTGGATCCCACGATGCTGGTGGGCCGGCCCGTCTGGGATGATCTCATCGCGAGGCAGCCACCCATCACCAGCGGACCCTACGCGGTGCGCTTCCTCCTCGGCCGACCGACGCCCGAGCAGGACGCCTGGCTGAGACTCCATGCCGATGACGCCGATCTCGCAATCGTCGACCTGCATGCTCTTGACCAGGAGGCGTTCGCCGACGTCGGCCCCGCGGGCTTCGTCGCTGCGATCTCACGTGCCAGCGTCGTGTACACGGACTCATTCCACGCGGGCATCTTCGCACTGCTGTTCCACCGCCCGATCGTGCTTCGCTCCCGCTTCGCGCGGGATGCGCGCTGGGAGGAGCTCATCTCGCAGCACGGCCTGGCAACCCAGCCGACGGGCGTGGAAGGGCTGCAGAAGCTCACAGATACCGATTGGAAGGCCGTCGAGGCACGACGCGAGAAACTCCGCGCATCGTCGCTGATCTTCTTGCGTGGCGCGCTCGACTCCTCAGCCGGCGAAGCGGGATAACACGGTCGACCGGACTTCG
Organism: Agromyces albus; assembly: GCF_030815405.1. NCBI lineage: Bacteria > Bacillati > Actinomycetota > Actinomycetes > Micrococcales > Microbacteriaceae > Agromyces > Agromyces albus. The sequence goes on from NZ_JAUSWX010000001.1 coordinate 3,561,728, forward strand.
TGTTCGCGCACCTTCGCACCCTGCGCCATCCAGATGCGAGGCGGCTGGCGCAGCAACGCGTGCGCGATCCCGTCAGCGGCCCGCGACATCCCGCACAAGAGCTTGCCGCGAACGATGAGGGCGCGAGCCTCGGCGAGCTTGCGTCGAGCGGTGCGGGCCTGATGTGCTCGCCAGATGCCGCGGATGAGCTTTCGCGTGCCGTCCGATTCGAAGTCGCCGTGGTACACGGCCGCCCAGATCTGACGCGCGCCTCGGACGTTCCGCGCACGGTTCCCCGAGGTGTTTAATGCGTGCCGGCGATACCCGACCAGCACACGATCGACCGGAACGAACGGGCCCTGTTTCGCCAGTCGCACCACGAACTCCCAGTCCTCGGCGAGATATCGGCCGTCGAACCCCCCGGCGGCCTCGAACGCGGTACGGCGCACCAGAAGACAGCTGGGCGGGTACACGAGGTTCGACAGGAAGAGGTGCTCGAACTGCACGTCGGCGGTGCTGTCGCGCGGGACCAGACGTTCACCACGTAGATCCTCACGCCCGCGCATGTGCCGCGGAAAGTCGCCAGGATAGAGCACATTGCCATCACCGTCGATGTACTCGGCGAGTACGAACGCGCCCGCCGCGTCGGGCCGACGGTTGACTGCGTCGACCAAGGCTCCGAGCGCCTCCGGATCCCAGAGGTCGTCGGCGTCGAGGAACACTAGGTACATCGAGTGCCCCGAGGCACGTGCTGCTCCCATGTTCCGGGCCTCCGCAACTCCGAGGAGCGGATTCTGCACCAATTGAACGCGTGGATCCGACAGGTGCGTGCGGACGATGCCCGGTCCGTCGTCGGTCGATCCGTCGTCGACGACGACCACCTCGAATTGGCTATACGTCTGTGTGAGCACCGACCGCAGCGTCTCGTCGATGAACCGGCCGCCGTTGTACAGCGGGATCACAATCGTGACGATTGGCGGCCTGGGGTCAGGACGCCCTCCCACGCCCGTGTCGATCTCACGTGTCATACGAGAAGACTCCCACAGGCGCACGAAAGGAGAACCTGAGCCCGCTGGTCCGCCACCGACACGCGGAGCCTGGACTAGCGTCGCCCACGACGAAGCATCGCCTTCGTCTTGACGAGAGGCGCGGTCGCGACCGTGATTAGGAAGGTGACCGGCGCCCGCGACAACCCCCAGGCCAACTCGCTCCAAGCGTGGTAGTAGTCGCGGCGCTTCAAGAATCGGAACAGCGCTGTACCCGCGAGCCGTGCTTCATTTTGTCGAAATCGCTCAAGTCGTTCGCGGAAGAGCCCTGCTGCCTCTACGTTGCCCCGGCCGACCGCAGCCCAGCGCTGGCGGTCGACCATATCCTCCATAGCATTCCGTCGTAGCAGAGCATTCGAGGGCGCAGTCGATGTCATGTTGTTCGCATGGCGCCGGTAGCCGACCAGGAGCGAGTCGAGGTAAACGAGATCACCTCGAAGCGCGAGCCGAAGGGCGAGCTCGAAGTCGGCAAGGATCGGGATCTCAGAACTGAACCCACCGATAGCCACGAAATCCGACCGACGAATGACGAGAGTCGGTCCAAGCGGCGTGTCCGCCCGTCCACTCAACATCGCAGCCGAGTCGGTCTGACGTGACCTCCAGTCGTCGCCAAAAGGACGCCCCTCATTGTCGATATGCCAGTAACCCGAGAACGTGGCAGGTGAAGTCGGATGCTCAGAATGCGCGCGGAGATGTCGTTCGAGCCGCTCCGGAGCCCACACGTCATCGTCGTCTAGGAAGGTGATGAGTTCGGCCGTCGTTTGCGATACACCAACGTTTCTCGCCACGCCCGCCGTTGCCGATGACTCGATCGTGATCTTGCTCATGCGGTCGTCGCCCTCGATGAACTGCTCGACTCGCTGAGGATGCGGAATGCCGTTATCGACGATGAGCAATTCCCAGTCCCGCATCGTCTGTGCCCGGACGCTTCGCAGCGTCTCCGCGAGATACGGGCTGTCGCGATTGGTCGCCAGCACGATGCTGACAGACGGCGAGCGCCCACCACTCGCGGACGGAGACGCTGCCGACATCGGCGTCTTCCCTTCACTTCTGGCCGCAGCTGGCATTCATCACCTCGTTGCGGCATGCGCAGAATAGCTCGGATTACGGTCGAGTGGAGAAGTTACTGGCCGATCCGCCCCAGTATCTCACTGGTCTCCCGTACCAGCCCGACTGTCCAGCAGACCGCGTATTTCGCGACCTGTTGGATCGTCGCGCTCAGGAGGCAAGGGTTGCCAGCGCGCGGCGCGCGGCAATGCGGCGAGCCCCCATGCCAGACCGATGACCGTGACCCCCAGTCGGCGAATTTTAGCCGCTACCCCGGGGACAGCAGCTACAGACCGGAATTGCCGAATCATCCACCTTCTCAGCATCGGTGAGCCGATGCCATCGGCACGGGCGAGCAGGACCATGTGATTTCGGCGACCGTAGAGCTTGTACCGCGTGTCGAAGCGTGCGCCGCGGACATGCGGCGCAGGCCGATGGTCGACCGCCGCGTCGGGGGCAAATACTGCCCTCGCGCCGATCGCGCGAAGCCTCAGGAAGATGTCAGTATCCTCGCGAAGGGCAGTCCCAGGATAATCATCGCGGAACCCGCCCAGAACGGCGAGCACCGAACGACGGAACGACATGTTCGCGCCGATGCCGTGATCGACATCCACAATATGTCGATCCGGAAGTGACGCGAATCCATCCGTGAGGGTCCCGTCCGGGAGTAATCGCCCGATCGGGAGATGATACAGTTCCTCGCCGGGCACGCCGTTACAGGTGCGTCCTGAGACTGCAGCCACGCTGGCATCGCTGAGGGCCGCCCGGACACCCTCTTCCCAGCCCGGACGAACGACCACATCGTCATCGAGGAAGCTGACGATATCACCGCGCACCCATCTCAAGGCTTCATTGCGTGAGCGAGTCATCCAACCCGCAAGATGCGCCGCGTGGACGTAGACGATCGACGGATCGATCGCATGCACGAGTTCGCGTTGATCCGCCGCGGATGCGTCGACGACGACGACCTCTGTGTCATCGCTGAGCGAGTCCTGAAGGGAGAGCAAGCAACGCACGAGGAACTCAGGACGCTCATATGTCACGATGCAAACACTCAGCCCTGGTTTCCCGCCCATCAGCTCCTCGTATCAGCTCGTGAGCCGATTGTAGCCGCGCTGTGGGGAGCTGAATCACTGACCGGTAGGGCCCGGCGGCGCTCGGCGAGCGCGGTCAGTTAGACTGCGCCATGCGTATCGGAGCGCCGGGGATCCGCACTGAGGGCGGACAGCTCACGTGCTACAAGCCGACGTCGGCTCGCCGGCCCGCAGCGGCAGGGTTAGTCAGTCGAGTTCGCCGAGCTCGACCAAGCGGGCGAAGTCGGGACTCTGCGCCCGAACTTCCTCGAAGGTGCCCTCAGCCTCTATCTGGCCGTCCCTGAGGAACACGAGCGTGTCGGCGTGCCGCACGGTCGACAGGCGGTGCGCCACGATCACGATCGTCAGCGTGCCCTGCAGCGTGCCGAGCGTCTTGGCGATCTCGTGCTCGGTGACGTTGTCGAGCGCTGATGTCGCCTCGTCGAGCACGAGCACGCGGGGCCGCCGGTAGAGCGCGCGCGCGAGTCCGATGCGCTGCCGCTGCCCGCCCGAGAGCCGAACACCGCGCTCGCCGACGACCGTGTCAAGCCCATCGGGCAGTTCGGCCACGAGGCCGTCGAGCTGCGACATCCGGATGACCTCGCGGACCCGCACCATGTCGACGTCGTCGCGCGCGACGCCGAACACGATGTTCCTGATGAGCGTGTCGTTGAGCAGGAATACGTCCTGCGGCACGACGCCGAGCCCCGCGTACCACCCGGCGAGGTCGTCGGCGATGGGCCGGCCACCGACCTCGACGGAGCCCTCCGTGGGCTGGAGCAGGCCGAGGACGATGTCGAGCAGAGTGCTCTTGCCGGCGCCGCTCGAGCCTACGAACGCGGTCGTGCGGTTTTCGGCGATACCGAGCGAGATCCCGTGCAGAACATATTCATCGGAGTCGGGGAATCGGAAGCTCATGTCGCGCAGCGTGATGCCGCCCGAGAACCCCTCCGAGTTGCGTGGCAGTTCGTCGTGCAGACCGCCGGCGGCGAGTTCGTCGACGGCCGCCGAGACGATCCCCAGACCCGCCCGCCCGGTCCGCACGGTGGCGAGATTGGCGGCGACGCGGTTCATCGCCGGCAGCGCGCGGAGGGACGCTGCGGCGAATACGCCCAGCACCGTCAGCGCCGCGGCGGGAGTGCTTGTGGTGAACAGGATCGCCGAGATGCCCATGATTGCGACGACGAATCCGATCTCGAGCAGGTACCGCGGCGCGTCTGCCAGGATGCCCATGACGCGCGAGGCCCTGGCACGCTTCAACCTTGCCGCACGGAACCCGTCGATGAATGCGTTCGCACTCGATGTCAGGCGGGCCTCTCGGAAGCCGTCCAGTCCGGGCAGGAGGAACTGCCAAGCCTCGAGCCCGGCCGCGGCGAGCTCCTCGCCGATGCGGTACTGCCGGCGACGCAGCAGCATCTGCACGCCGAATACCAGCACTCCGAAGAGCACGACTGCGAAGAGCGTGACCGCGGGCGACGTGAGCGCGAGCACGCAGGTGATCGCGAGGAGTACGATCGCGTCCGAGGCGGTGCTCACAATCCCGAGCAGGACGCTCGCGGACTGGACGGTCGCATCGTTGATGTTGCGGTACATCTCGCTGATGCGGCGCAACCGGTGGTCGGCGTACGGCGCGAGCGCGTACCGGCGCGCGAGCTCGGCGGACGACAGCGCGGAGATCCGGGTCGTCCGGCCGAGCAACCACCACCGGAATGCGATCGCGCCGACGCTCTTGAGGATGAACACGAGCGTAATGAACGCGGCCACGACGGGGATCAGCGTGGATAGGTCGGTTGTCCCGAGCTGCTCCGAGAGCCATTCGACGAACCAGCTCTCGGTGTCGCCGGTGAGCAGCTGCGTGAGCGGCACCATCGCAGCTACGCCGATCGTGTCGAGCGCCGCGAGCACGAGCGACGCGGCGACCGTCCCGATGAGCCACCGCTTCGGGTCAGCGCCGGCCATGTCGAGCATCATGCGCAGCTGTGAGGTCAGACTCCGGCCGCGTCCGCTTCGTGCCATCTGTTCCCTCCGCACCTCGCCCTCGATCTCGGGAGGGCGGGCCTCACGGCATCATAGCCGCGCGAATGCACAGCTCGTGGCGTGGGGGGAGCGCGGTCTCTGCGCTACTCCAGCAGCCCGCGCGCCACGAGGTCGGCCACGAAGTCCTCGACGTCGGCGCGGATCGCGTCGGGCGCGGCATCCGTCGCCTCGGCCACGCGATCGGCGGTCGACTCGCGGTCGCCCCCGCAGGCCTCGCTCCAGATCAGCCCGGCGATTCCGTCGAGCACGACGATCGGGCCGTCGGGCAGGCGCGCCGCGTAGACGGTGCCGTCGTCCTCGACGATCCCGACGCCGCCCGCCTGCCGCAGACGGGTCATCGTCGCGCTCCCGTCTGACGCAGGCCGAGCCATACCTCCCGGAGGGCACGGGCCGGGCGTCGGAAGAACTCACTGACGACCTCGGAGCGAGTCGGCGGCCGCCCGAGTCGGTGCGCGAGGTGGTCGACGTTCACGAACAGCGCGCGGACCCCGACGCGTATTGCTGTCCCGAGGCTCGGGGCAGCGCGCAGGCGTGCCCACCACTCGGCCGAGCGGGCCCCGCCCTCGGAGACGATCTTCCATAGCCGGTAGTCCCGCTCGCCACGGTGCTCTTCAAGGCCGCCGGTAGCTGCGGCGAAGGCGACATGGGCGCCGAGCTCCGAGACGAGCGACTGCATCTCCGCGCGGCGCTCCTCGGAGGCTTCGTGCCAGACCACCTGAACATCGGGCTTGGTACGCATCGTCGAGCGCGCCGCATTGAGCACGAGCAACACGCCCTGCGCGGGCACGCTCGGAACCTGGCATCCGATGCCGGCGATCTCGATCTCGTGGCGGCCGGTCCAGAACACGTCGAACGCGCGCTCGGGCTCGAGCCGGATGCCCGGGAAGAAGCGGTGGATGTCGATGTAGCCCCACGCGTGGTGGAGGTAGGTCTGCGCGTGGCCGAACGGCGAGCCGTAATCGAACGTGCTGTAGAGGTGCCATCCGTGCCGCCGCATCGCCCGATCGAGCGTGGCGATGTGCGCCGGCCGCACCAGTACGTCGACGTCGCTGCCCATGTAGCCGCCGGGCCGCAACGATGGTTCGACAGCAGCCCCCTTGATGTGGAGTAGTTCGACGCCGATTCGATCGGCGAGATGCTGCACAGCCGCATGTCCGAACCGCAGGCGCACGGAAAGGGGCACGCTTACCTGGGATTCGCTCACGCCCGCTGCACCACCTCTTCGATCACCCTACCGAGTCGGCGAGGTGCGCGTCGCGGCGGACGCGCTCCGCGCCGCCCACCTTCACGAGGTGATCGTGGGCGAGGACGACTTCGGGCACGGCTTCCCCTCTCGCGGTGTCGCGTCTGCGGCATCTTACGCCCGGGAGTGACGCCTCCTGACATAGTTGACGCATGCACCGGTCCGAATGGGACGTCATCATCGTGGGCGGCGGTAGCGCAGGCCTCAGCGCCGCGCTGATGCTCGGCCGCTCGCGCCGCCGCGTACTCGTCATCGATGGCGGCGAGCCGCGCAATCGCTTCTCCGCGCACATGCACGGCGTGCTGGGCCATGACCACTCCCCGCCGCTCGACCTGCTCGCCGCCGGGCGCGCCGAGCTCACGCGCTACGACGACGTCGTCATCGAGTCAGGCACGGTCGTCTCAGCGACCCCGCTCGACGTCGATGACATCGGCTTCGACGTCGTGCTCGAGACCGGCGAACGCCATACGGCACGACGAATGCTCGTTGCCACGGGCCTGCGAGACGAGCTCCCCGACATCCCCGGCCTCACCGAGCAGTGGGGCCGCAATGCCGCGCTGTGCCCGTACTGCGACGGATGGGAGGTGCGCGACCGCCGCATCGCCGTCATCGCCACGGACGCGGCGAACACCCACCAGGCACAGCTGATGCGGCAGCTCTCGCCACACGTCACGTTCTACTCCCAAGGAGTGAGCCTCCCAGATGCGGCACGCGTCGGGCTTGAGGCACGCGGCATCGCGATCGAGTCGCGCACGGCCGTGGAGGTCGTCGGCGACGAGAGGGGCGGCCTCCGCGGCATCCGCCTCGACGACGGAACCGAGCACGACGCCGACTCGATCTTCGTCGCCCCGCGCCCCGTGCCGAACGACCGCCTGCTGAGCGATCTCCGCGCGCGCTCCATTCGCCAGAACGGCGTCAACTGGGTGCTCGTCGACGCGTCGGGTCGCACCAACGTGCGCGGGCTCTGGGCTGCGGGCAACATCGCGACCGCTCAGTCGTCGGTGCCCGTCGCGATGGCGGCCGGGAACCTCGCGGGCAGCGACATCAACGGGGACCTCGTCGAGGAGGACGTTCGCGAGGCGGTCGTCGCGAGGCAACGGGACAACGGCTGACCTGGGATTCGCTCACACCCGATGCATCACCTCTTTCATCACTCCAGCGAGACGAGCGAGGTGCGTGTCACGACTGAATCGATGGGCCCAGGCTCGGCAGGCGCCGGCGTCGAGGTCTCGTGCGCGGAGGATCGCGGTCGCGAGTGCCTCCGGCGTGGCGGATGCCGCGTGGAAACCGTTGACACCCGGCCGCACGGTCTCGAGGTAGCCGCCCAGGGCGATCGTGGCGGCGGGCGTACCCTCGAGCGACGCCTCGAGCACCGTGAGGCCGAAGTCCTCCCGGCCCGCCCCGACGACGACGGAGGCGCGCTGGTACACCCAGCACAGCTCGGCATCCGTCACGCGACCCAGCGCGTAGACGCCCTGCTCGGGTGCGTCGAGCACCTCGGAGCCGGCGCCGACGATGACGATCGGCAGGCCGGCCATCGTCGCGGCATCGACCGCGAGCGGCACGTTCTTGTATCCGCGATCCCGCGCCACGATGACCACGAACTCATCGGGCAGGCGCCGCGCCGGTGGCCTGGCCTCGCGAGCGACGGGCTCCACCGGCGGGCTCACGACGACCGAGTCGAGGCCGTAGGCCGACCACATCCGATCGCGGGTCACGAGCGAATTCGACAGGATGGCGTCGGCGCGGCGCATGGCGTCGAGATCGCCCCGTCGCAACAGCGGCGTGCTCGCCTTGAGCCCGGCCCGGCGCAGGGGACTCAGCCGCAGCCGGTAGTCCTCCGCCGCGTAGAGCCAACGGGCAGCACTGTGCACGTAGACCACGTGCGGGATCTTGAATTCGAATCGATGCGCCCAGCCGCTGCTGGAGACGAGCGCGACGTCGCCGCCCGACACCACCGTGTGCTCCGCGATCGAGGGGAGCGTGGGCAGCATCCGCTCCACCTGGTTCGCGAGCGACCGAGGGATGCTCGAGCGCACCTCCATGTGCCGGAAGTCGTCGAACGTGTCCTCCGGCGAGTACGCGAGCGTGACGACGGTATGCGCGCTCAGTGCTTTCGCCCACTCGGCGACGACGCGTTCGGCGCCACCGATCTGGGTAAGGTAGTCGTGGGCGAGGATGATCTCGGGCACGGGAATCCCAATCCCGCGAAACCTTGAGACGACACTGCAGATGGGTCGGGTAACAGGGGTAGCTCGGGTACGTCGAGCTGGCTCGGGTACGTCGAGCTGGCTCGGGTACGTCGAGCTGGCTCGGGTACGTCGAGCTGGCTCGGGTACGTCGAGCTGGCTCGGGTACGTCGAGCTGGCTCGGGTACGTCGAGCTGACTCGGCACCGGAGACCGGGAAATCGGGTAAATGGGTGATGGGGCGGTTGAACCGTGGCTCAGGCGAACCGTGGCTCGGGCGACCCGGGTTCGGTGAATCACGGTCCGGGTGAACCGTGGTTCGGGTGAATCACGGTCCGGGTGAACCGTGGTTCGGGTGAACCGGGTAATCGGGTAAATCGGGTATTCGGGTGTTTCGGGTTTGCAGTGCGATCGGGTATCGCGTTTGGCGGCATACTACGCCGCGATGGTGGCGCCGCCTATGGGGTGTTTTGGCGTCGTGGCCCGGAATCTCGCGGATGTCGGGGAAGCTGTCCCCCGAATTGGGTGGGCTGCGAAGCCCGTCATCCGCTCCGTCCGCGACCGAGACGTCACAGTGGGGCCGACGGAGCGGTCAGCCCAGCCCGGGTCGCTCGAGCGCCGCAAGCGCTCGGGCGAGTGCGTAGCGGGTCCGTCCGGCGGGCGAACGCGGGTCGTATCCCCAACTGGCCCGTGAGGGCATCGAGGCGTGCCTGCCCGCTCGAATGGTGCCATGCAGAGCACGGATGCCGTAGCGCGCACACTGCCCGCATCAGCGAGGGTCTCGAGCACGAGCCGCGAGCGCTCCTCGAGCACGTCGAGTGCCGCGGCATCCGGATGCGGCTGTCGGTGGCTTCCGCGACGAGAGGAGCGCGCGGAGCGGCGCCGCGAAGGTCGGCATGATCGCGAAGGACCACCCCGTCGTGGCCGTGCTGCCCCCACAGGCAGACGAGCATGGCTGACATGGATGCCCCGGGCCGCTGACCCTCGCGGATCAGCGTGGCGCCGCGACCGCTTCGTCGTCGACGTCGCGCAATCGGGCGATCACCTCGGCCAAGCCGCCGAGTGACGTGAGGCGGTCGGCGAGGCCGACGCGCGCGAAGCGGTACGGCGTGTTCGAGCCGTGCATGACCGAGCGGGTGTTCGCCGCGTCGAGGAGCGCCGTGCACTCGAAGGCGAGCTGCTCGGCGTCGTTGAGCTCGGGCAGTTCGCCGAGCTCGATCGCGAAGCGGAATGAGGCGGCGAGGTAGCCGCTCCAGTCGTCGAGCGCGCGCTCGAGGGCGTCGCGCACGTCGCCCGGCTTCGAATCGAAGTCGGCCGCCGCGGCCGCGAAGAAGCAGCCCCCCGGGAACACACGGTCGCGCGAGTAGGCGATCCAGTTGTCGAGGAGCGCGACGATTCGGCCGAGGCCGCGCGGCTCGGAACGCGCCGGCTCGATCACCGAGGCGACGAAGCGCTCGCGTGCCGCCTCTACCGTGGCGAGCTGCAACCGCGCCTTGCTGCCGAAGAGCGTCGCGACCCCACTCTTGCTCACCGAGGCGGCCGTTGCGAGGCGGCCGATCGAGAGCCCGTCAAGGCCTTCGACGGACGCCAGGTCGGCCGCGCTCGAGAGTACGGCGCGCCGTGAGGCGTCGCCGCGCAAGCGTCGGCCATCAATTTCCTCCATGCTCTTCAGTTTACGCACGATCGTTCGTATAGTGTACGTACGACCGTTCGTATTGATTGCGCATTCGCACCTCGGCGCGACTCGCTTCCCGGATCGGAGACACCATGCACCCCGCCCTGACCGCCACACTCGCCGCCATCCGCGCCGCCGATCGCGTCTCGCCCGAGGTCGCGGCACGACTGGCGCTGCCACTCTTCAAGAGGGTGGGGCCCGCCCTGCCGGTACGCCCCGGCGAGCGAGCGGTGCACGAGTCGGCCGCCCGCAGCTCGCTCCACGTTCGCGGCCGCGACGTCGCCACGTACGAATGGGGTCACGGCCCTGAGACCGTGCTGCTGGTGCACGGATGGCGCGGCCGCGCCGCCCAGTTTGCGCCGATCGTGCGGGAGCTCAGGGCCGAGGGGTATCGACTCGTCGCCTTCGATGCGCCCGCGAACGGGGAGTCGAGAGCCCGGCGCACCGACATCCGCGACTACCTCGCCGCGATCGAGGCACTGCAGTCACGCCACGGCAGATTCCGCGCCGTGATCGGACACTCGTTCGGCGGGCTCGCCGCGCTCACCGCCGTGCGCGAGGGACTGGCAACCGGCGGCGTCGTGGCGATCTCGGGCATGGCCGACGCCCGCTTCCTCGTCGACTCGTTCGCCGGCCGTCTGGGACTCAGCGCGCCCACCGCCGACGTGCTCGCTCGCGAGTTCGCGCGACTCGTCATGCACGAACAGCAGGATCCCTACGCGCGGTTCGACGCCGTGGCCACGCCGCTCCCCGCCGGGGTGCCGCTGCTCGTCGTGCACGATCATGGTGATCGCGAGGTGGCGGCCAGCGAAGGAACGCGGCTGCACGCCGCCCACGGCGAGCGCTCGCGCCTGATCGTCACCGAGGGCGCCGGCCACTCGCGCATCCTCGGCGCCGACGCCACGCTCGACGCAGTCACGGCGTTCGTGAACGGCGGCATCGAGGCGCTCGATCGCGCAGGGCTCGGGCAAGCGGGCGTCGCGGCATCCGTCGCCTGACCTGGATCGGCCCGCGCGCGCCAACTCGCGCACATCCTCCGAACGGGTGATCTTTCGCTCCGGTGTCCTTGCAAGGATCAGACCATGACGGCGACCGAAGCAGAACGTGAAGTGAAGAGGTTCGGCCTCACAGCGGCTGGCGGCTGGCTGGCGATCGGCGGCAGCGTGATCCACCTGGTGCTGACGTCGATCGCGCGAGCGGATGTCTGGCGCGACATCGTCTCGGCCGGCTGGTGGGGCACGGTGACGCTGCGGCCGAGCGCTGAGCAGCTTCGGTTCGCCGAGGCGTTCTGGCTCACCCCGGGAAGTTTCGCCGTGCCGCTGCTCGCGCTCGGAATCCTCGTGGTGTTCTCCGCCAGGAAGGGCAACCGGGTGCCGGGTGTGCTCGGCTGGATACTGGCCATCTGGGGCGTCTTCTGCGCAGCCCTGCTACCGGCGTCGGGAGCGTGGCTGTTCATCGTGATCGGCGTGCTGTTCGTCGCGGGCGACCGGCCTGCTGCCGTACCACGTTCAAGCTGACAATCTGGATGCGGATACCCCGCAAGCCGAAGCACCACGGAAAGGGATCGAAAATGCGCGTTCTCGTCGCCGGAGCCGGCGCAACCGGAGGAGCCTTCGGATCCCGGCTCCAAGAGGCCGGTGAGCTGGCTCGAGTCGCGGCGTCGTAGGCGCCCGCTGGCCGTACTCGAACTCGAGGGAAGCGGGGCTTGGAGGCTTGCCGGGGCAAGTCTCCATTCCTTACACGAGAGACCCCACTATGACACCTGGTAGATCTCGATCGACTCGATGTACCCGATGATCCCGCCTCTGAACGAGAAGTTGAAGTGCAGGTTCGCACCGAGCGTGCCGTTCCAGACGCCCGTGACCGTCGGGTGGTCGCTCGTCGTCGCGGACGACGCGGACACGACGCCCCAAGGTCCGTTCACGCGTAGCGATGTCTGATGGCCGCTGAACCGAACGCTCGCGAGGTAGACGCTGTCGGCCGGCGCGACGAAGTCGACATATCCGAACGACGCGCTGTTCGGCGCGAAGTCCGATGACATGTAGATGAGGTTGTAGGTGGTATCCCAGCGTCCAGGCTGGTAGACGTCGAGCCTCGCCGCCGGGTCCCACGGGTGCCGCGCCGAGAGCGTGACGGCTGGCGCGTCGAGGATGTCGTAACTCTGTCCCTCGCGCTCGGTCACCAGGTCGCGCAGCTTCGCGGGTGTCATCCGCCCGGCCCTCGTGGGTTGCGCGATCGTCGCCTCCCTGAGGTCCTCGAGGGTGAGCTCGCCCCCGAGGTTCCGCACCGCTTCATCCTTGCTGTCGTTCATGATTGGCCCCCAATACGTGAATCCTGCACCCGGCCGGCCGCCGACACGCGGCGTTGATGCCCACACGATAGCGCCGCCGGCGACTTGCCGCCTCATGGCTTCCTCTGAGCCAGCCGCACTCATCAGTCGAGCGGCTTGCCGAAGCGCTTGCCGGTCTCGGGGTAGCCGATGGCGGGGTAGAAGGCGTGCGCGTCGTCTCGATACAGGGCGGAGGTCACGACGACCCGCTTCGCTCCACGGCCGCGAGCCCACACCTCGAAGTGGGCGACGAGCTGCCGACCCACGCCCGTGCCGCGAGTCTCCGACGAGACGACGAGCGAGGTGAGCTGAGCGGATGCCCCGTTCGACACGTACGACCATAGGATGAGTCCCGCCGCGAAGCCGACCACCGCGCCGTCATGCACGGCGACCCAGGCCTCGGACTCGTGCTGGTGCGCGTTGCGCGCAAGGCGGTACTCGATCTCCTCGGTCGTGGACGGGTACCCGAGTTCGCCCATGAGCGGCACGAGCGCAGCGGCATCCGTCACCCGAACCGGCCGAATGAGCAGCGCCTGCATGGTACTCAGTGTCCAGGTGAGCCGGCCGCCGTCACGCCGACATCCGAGCGATGGAAGTTCTGGAACGAGCGCGACGCCGTGGGCCCGCGCTGCCCCTGGTAGCGGCTCGCGTACTCGGCCGAGCCGTACGGCCGCTCACTCGGTGACGAGAGGCGGAAGAAGCACATCTGGCCGATCTTCATGCCGGGCCAGAGCTTGATGGGCAGGGTCGCGACGTTCGATAGCTCGAGCGTGACGTGCCCCGTGAAGCCGGGGTCGATGAACCCCGCCGTCGAGTGGGTGAGGAGGCCGAGCCGGCCGAGCGAGCTCTTGCCCTCGAGGCGAGCCGCGACGTCGTCGGGCAGGGTGACCGCCTCGAACGTCGAGGCGAGCACGAACTCCCCCGGGTGCAGGATGAACGCCTCGTCGGGCCGCACCTCGATGAGGTGGGTGAGCTCGGGCTGGTCTTCGGCCGGGTCGATGAACGGGTACTTGTGATTGTCGAACAACCGGAAGTAGCGGTCGAGGCGCACGTCGATCGATGACGGCTGGATCATCGCCGGTTCATAGGGCGCGAGACCGATGCGGCCCTGGTCGAGTTCGGCCCTGATGTCGCGATCCGAGAGAAGCACGGTGCCAGCGTAGCAACGGCGTGCCGCATCGATCGGCGGATGCGTCATCCGTCGAGCCGCGGATGCGTCATCCGTCGACCTCGCAGCAATACCTTTCATGTGGCAGGTTTTAATGCAACTCTGTCAGGACGACGTCCTGCCGAGGACGCGAACGAAGGAGTTCACATGCGATCGACTCTGCGTGCGATGACCATCACCGGAATGGTGGTGGCACTCGCGGCACTCGCCATCCCACCGACGGCCGCGTCCGCCGCCGCTGCCAGCGACGGCGGCGACGACGACGCGGCCCGTGGCGGACGATCCGCGAATCAGGTGCTGCGCACCTACGCCGCCGACACCTGGACTTCGCTCGTCGCCATGACCGACGACGACACCGGGCTCGTGGCCGACAACATCGAGGGTGATCTCACGGCGGCGAGCGGGTACACGAGTCCCACGAACATCGGCGGGTACCTCTGGTCCACGGTCGTGGCGCGCGACCTCGAGCTCATCTCCAAGAAGGAGGCGCGCGAGCGGATCAGCACGACGCTCTCGACGCTCACGACGATGGAACGGCACGAGCCGAGCGGCATGTACTACAACTGGTACTCGCCGGCCGACGGCGCCAAGCTCACGACGTGGCCGGCCAACGGCAGCACGGTGCATCCGTTCCTCTCGACCGTGGACAACGGATGGCTCGCGGCCGCCTTGCGCGTCGTCGCCGGCGCCGAGCCGAAGCTCGCCCACGACGCCCAGGCGCTCTACGCGTCGATGGACTTCGGATGGTTCCACGACCTCGCCGCCCGCCCCGAGGTGGGCATCAACCGCGGCGGCTTCTGGGTCGAGGCGCCTCCGGGCTGCTCGGTGCCCGGCAACTACGGCGACGACGGCCCCGACGTCTTCTACACCTGCCACTGGTACGACACGACGGTGAGCGAGTCGCGCATCGCGACGTACCTCGGCATCGCGAACGGGCAGATCCCCGCCGAGGGCTACTACGGCACACTCCGCACGATGCCCGACCAGGGCTGCGACTGGGCCTGGCAGGAGCAGAAGCCCGCTGGCGAGTGGCGCGAGTACCTCGGCGTGCCCGTCTACGAAGGCGTCTATGAGTACCGCGACCTGAAGCTCGTGCCCGCGTGGGGCGGCAGCATGTTCGAGGCGCTCATGCCCGACCTGTTCATCCCCGAGGCGGAGTGGGGCGCCGAGTCCTGGGCGGTCAATCACCCCGCCACCGTGCGCGCGCAGATCGAGCACGGGCTCGACGAGGCAGGCTACGGCTACTGGGGCTTCTCACCGGCATCCGACCCCTTCGCCGAATACCGCGAATACGGTGTCGAGGCGATCGGCATCAGCTCCGACGGGTACGCGAGTGACGTCGAGCGCACCAACGTCGACGCCGGATATGACGGATGCCGCGAGGCCACCAACCCCGCGCCCGACTTCGGCGACGGCGTGGTCACGCCGCACGCGGCCTTCCTCGCGCTCCCGTACGCGAAGGACGCGGTGCTCGAGAACCTCGACGGCCTTCGCGACGAGCTCGGCGCGTACGGCCCGGGCGGGTTCTACGACTCCGTTGCCGTGGGCAGCGGCACGATCGCCGACCGGTACCTGAGCCTCGACCAGTCGATGATCATGGGTGCGATCGGCAATGAGCTGAAGCGCGACCACCTCAAGGCGTACTTCGTCGACGACGCGTTCGAAGACGCGGTGCGCCCGCTCGTCGAAGCGTTCGAGTTCGGGTCGGAGCTTCCGGAGTAGCGCCGGATCGGGAGGAACAGCGCGGCTCGTCTTGCTAGCATGGTCACCGTGCATCCTGAGACGGATGCCGCGCGCGGATGTAGTTCAATGGTAGAACTTCAGCTTCCCAAGCTGATAGCGCGGGTTCGATTCCCGTCATCCGCTCTCCGATAAAAAGCCTGATCAGATCGGCTTTCCGGCTACCAGAAGCGCTGCTACTTCTCGTTGCGTTGACGGATTCCCTGAGGAACCTCACTCACGATGTCGCGACGGAAAACGTTCCCATCTCTGGTCAGGGATTTCGTCGCGTGCGAGGCCCGCGACTTTCGATTGCAAACTGCCCTTGTAGTCACTTAATAGTCACAAATTCCCTGCGCGGGCCCCCACCTCGGCGGCGGTCGTAGCGGAATCGTCTGCCCGCTGACCGATGGCTCAATGCGTTGCGTTCGGCATCGACTGATCGGCTGGAGCGGGAAGGTTCTCGGTTGCACCTCCGTTGACGGTTGTATGGGCTGGAATGACGACGTCGTAGAGACGTTCCGCAGCAGCAAGGGCACCGAGAATTACTGGGGTTCGAAGCTGATCATTTTGCACTCGATCGGGGCGAAGTCGGGCGAGACGCACTTGAATCCCGTCGTTGGCTTCCGCGACGAGCTTGGGTGGCGGGTGGTGGCGTCGAAGGGCGGCTCGCCGGAGCATCCCGCCTGGTACTACAACCTGCGGGCGAACCCGTCGTTCGAGATCGAGGCTCTCGTGGACGGCGAGATCGTGACGGTGCCGGTGATGGCGACCGAGATCACGGGCGACGAGTGGCGGGAAGCGTACAGCGCGATCGCGGCCGAGGAGCCGCAGTTCGGGGACTACCTCAAGAAGACCGATCGCCGAATCCCGGTCCTGCAGCTCACCCCTCGTGCGGACTGAGAACCCGCTTTCGTCGACGCTCGGACGCGACCGGCTAACTTCGGTGGCGGGCACGAGCGACCGGCGGCCGGCGACATGAGTCCGGCGACCAGCTGCGCTGAGGTGGCCCCGGCCGATCGCGATGAGTCACGAGAGCTAAACCAGCGGGCCCGCTGAGCGATCTGCTTGCGCACGTCCCATTACGGACCGGCCTTGGGGCGGACCTTGCACGAGCGCATGAGGCCGCTCGATTCGTCTTCAGTGGATCGGGGTATGCGATGGCCAGCAGCCCGCGCATGGCCCACCGGTGGAGGAACGAGCTTTGCGCCGCTAGGCGCGATCGAGCCTTGAACCTTGAGCCGAGCATCCGCGCGGAGGGATCTGCGATGAACGGCCAGGAAGGCAAACAAAACGACAAGGGGCGTGCCACGATGTGCGTGGGGAGGGATCACTGTGGGTGAGGTTGCTTACGGGTCATTGGCGTCGGTGTATGAGTGGCTGGTACCGGATGCTAAGGCGTCCCCGGCGGGAAATGCGCAGGCGTTCGAGATGGTGACGGCGGGGCTCGACCCGGGGGGACAGATCTTGGACTGCGCCTGCGGGATTGGGTTGCTGGCGGTGGGGCTGGCTGAGGCCGGGTTCCGGGTCACCGCGTGCGATGCCAGCCCGGCGATGGTCGAGCGGACCCAGGCGCTGGCTCGCGCTCACGGAGTCGAGGTGTCGACGCGGGTATGCCGCTGGGACCAGCTACCCGATCAAGGCTGGCAGGACCGGTTCGACGCTGTGTTGTGCGTCGGGAACTCGCTCGCGCACGCGGTCGGACGCAGTGGCCGGCGCGCCGCACTCGACGGCATGGCATTCGTGTTGGCGACAGGTGGGGTGCTGGCGCTGACCTCCCGCAACTGGGAGCAGATCCGCTCAGCAGGCAGCAGGCTGGACGTCTGGGACCGGCTCGTGGAACGCGCCGGCCGCAAGGCAATGGTGGTGTACTCCTGGCAGGTGCCGCCTTCATGGGACGCCGAACACCACCTGCAGATCTCCGTGGCAGCACTCCAGGACGGTGACCAGCTGCAGGTGACGACCGAACTGCTGCCGATCTGGCCCTTCCACCACGAGGAACTCCTAGCCGATGTCGCGGCCGCAGGTCTAAGCCTCGCAGGGTCCACGTACGACGCGACCCAACCGAATTATCTCGTCACCGCTCAGCGACGCGCAGGGTTACCGACCTGACCCACATTCTCCTCATCCCGGCGTCGCATGATCACACCGTCCGCGGCAAGACCGGACGGCCATGTAGCGTCCCGGTCAGGCACCGCCAACGGGCACGCAAATCGGTCCTGCCTAGACTCGATCGCATGGTGAACGAGGCCAGCAGGGCAGCGTACGCACGCCGAGCGGCGGAGTACATCGAACTCTTGGGATCGATGACTGCCGTGCATCCATTGGATCTCCAACTCGTTTCCACGTGGGCCCGCGATGTCCACGGGGAGATCATCGATGCCGGGTCTGGTCCCGGTCATTGGACGAACTTTCTCGCGGAGCAAGGCCATGCTGCTCGCGGCGTCGATTTGGTGCCCGAGTTCGTCGAGTATGCCAAGAACACCTTTCCCGGTGTGAGCTTCACGCTCGGCAGTCTCGACTCGCTCGATGCTGGCACGGGTTCAGTCGGTGGGATCCTTTCGTGGTACTCCCTTATTCACTACGAGCCTGAGACGATACGGATTCCTCTACTGGAGTTCAGTCGCGCGCTCAAGCCCGGCGGCACGCTGCTTGTCGGATTCTTCGAAGGCCAGGCGGTTGAAGAATTCGCTCACGCCGTCACACCGGCATACCGATGGCCAGTGGATGACCTCGGCACCGAGCTGAACGCGACTGGCTTCGACGTGCTCGAATCACACATCAGGAAGACCACCGGCCAGCGCCCGCTGGCAGCTCTCGTCGCCCGACGCCGCGATGCCCTCTAAGGGACCGTCAATCGGACACTGCTGCCGCCTTGTTTGCCGTGAGCCGTAACGTGCTTAATCGCTGCCAGTACCGTGGACCAATGACTATCGACTTTGCCGTGCGTCGCGCCGAGCCGGGCGACGCGCCAAGCATTGCGAAAGTTCATGTGGACACCTGGCGCGAGACATACAGGGGACTGATGAGCGATGCCGTGCTCGACGATCCAGGACTCCTGAGCTCGCGCGAGAGGTTCTGGACCGCGGCCCTGACCGATCCGCGATACGGCCAGAACACCGCCGCCGTCGCTTCGCATGAAGGCAAGCTGATCGGCGTTGCAATGTCAGGCCCCTCCCTTGGCGACGACGACGGGGCGCAGCAATTGTACGTCCTCTACGTATTTGCCGCGTTCCACGGTTCGGGCGTCGGTACGGCGCTCCTCAATGCGGTCATCGACCGGAGCGCGCCTGCCGCGCTCTGGGTCGCCGACCCTAACCCGCCCGCGCAAGCCTTCTACCGAAAGCACGGCTTCGTGGCCGACGGGGCGGTCAAAACCGAAGACGACGTGCGAGAGGTTCGAATGGTCCGAGCGAAGGACGCAACAGACGCCCGGTGACGGATCGCCATACGGACACCCGATATCGGGTTAGTCGAGCTCGAAGAACTCGCGTACGGCGCCGGTGAGGTCCAGCGGTGCTCCGATCTTGACGCCGATCTCACCGGTGTAGATCTCGTTGTGGTCGCGAGCTGTGATCTCCCACGTTCCGTGCACTTCGCCCTGTGCTGTCGGCGGCAGCACGAGGATCAGCTCATCGTCGTCAGGGGTGAAGGTTTGGCGGGGGCGTAAGTCCCCGACGTCCAATGTGAGGTCAACGGACCCTGAGTTGTTCCAGTCGAGAGGTGAGCGATAGGGAAGTGCGATGGATGGCGAGGCGTATTGAGGTTGCCCCGACATGTACGGATTGAACGGACTGCGCGGTACTGGCCCCCATGCCCTCGGCGGCGTAGGAAGGTCAAGATCAAGATCTTTTAGAGGTAGGGAGCCGTCTCTCCAAAGGATGCCGCGGACATCTCCGTCCAGGTGTACTCGCGCCTCCACCTTGTGGAAGAAGATCTTTGTGGCATTTGAAACGCGTACGGCCACGCCTTTGAGTGCATAGCCGGCAAGTATGTCCGGCGCGTCACCCCACTTCTCACGCACCCGCCCTTCCCACCGCTCGATTGAAGCGTGGTACTGAGTTTCGGTTCGCTTTTCGGGATCGGACCCCAAGACTGACATGCCCAGGCTGGGGAACCCCGCTCGTTTGCCCATTTCCTGCATCATCTCGGCCGCCGACGCCCGCAGCACCGCGCCCGGGGCGTCGAAGCCGCGGCTCAGGTGAACGGGCTTGACCTCCGGCTCGGGCTCGGGCTTGGGTAGCGCATCTAGCAGGCACGACTTCGTGCGGGCGATGTAAGCCTCGATTGTCTTCTCGTGGTCGATCTGCACAGGCCGAGCGAGGCCGAGAATCTCGACCTCGAAGGCGACCTCTGCCGCTGGCTGATACTTGCCGCGCCTCAGAAGCAGGTCGAGCTCCTCAGCCTTAGCCTCACGGGTCTCGCCGTCAGCACGTACATAAATGCGGCCGTTGAAGAGGTTGTCGCCCTCCTTCCGGCAAGGGAAGGGGTCCTGGCCGTCTCGGGGCGGATCAACAAGAATGACAAGCACCTCGTTATTCGAGCCCTTCACAGGCACGCGCACCAAGTCCCAATGCGGGCCGGCCACTCCAAGGTATTGGCTCACGATCTTGTCGATGTCGAGAACCTCAATCGGAGGCACGCCCCGTATCTCACCGGGCACGACACCGATAATCATCACGCCGTACCCTTCGAACGCGGCGCTCGCGACCGCTGGGAGTCGGTTCGCCGCGCCCAAGATGAACTTGGCGATCTTGGCGATGTCGTTCTTCTTGGTGAGGTCGAGATCGCCCTTGACCTCTAGATAGTGCCGTTCGACTCGATCGTCACTCGCGGCCACTGCTTGCACCAGAGCCAAGGCGGCTCGCACTCCAAGCGGCGCACGAGATGTGTCGATCTGCGCGCCCACTTCCGAGCTGTCCTGTCCTTCATTCATCTGCGCTGATTATGACAGGGGAGCGAGTGCGGCCGGGAAAGTACGGCCGCCGCGGCGTACATCATCCGCACACGCGGCCGACCGTCGCCGCTGGCTCAGCCGGGCTTTGCTGGTCCCTTGACCTCGCGGGCCTCGCCGTCCCAGGTGCCGCCCGAGAGGTAGTGCAGATACGCGGCGAACGCCTCGCCCTCCGCCCCGTCGCTGATGTCATTTGCGCGGCGATACTCTTCCCAGCTCATCCGCTCGCCCATGCTCAACGAGTACCGCTGGCCAGCCTCTGCCGGCAAGAGGGTGCGTCGGGACTGTCAGGAACTTTGTGTAACTGGCTCGGCGTGATTGCCGCGGTGAGCCGTGGCGTGAGGAGAATCGCGCATGGGTAAGGAGTTGCAACGGGTCACGCACGTGAACGCGCAAACCGGCGAGCTCATCGAGGCGGACGTCGATCTGTCCGCACTCGCGGAACAATTGGTCGCGCAGGCGCAGGCGCAGGGCATCGAGTTGACCGGTCCGGACGGGCTGCTGACGGGGCTGACCCGGCAAATGCTGCAGTCCGCGCTAGAGGCCGAGCTGTCGGATCATCTCAGCTACGACCGGTACGCGCCGGCAGGTCGCGGGAGCGGGAACAGCCGGAACGGGTCGAGTCCGAAGACGGTGCGGACCGAGATCGGCGAGGTCACCGTGCAGGTGCCGCGCGCTCGATGAGGACCGGCAGGTAACCGCGCACGGCCGCGTCGGCGTACTCGTGTTGCTCGCTCGCGACGGCGCCCTTGATCACAGTAAGTGGAGCGCCGGGGAAGCGAGAGTCGAGGCGATCGACCACTCGGTTGGCGGTTTCGAGCTCGCTCAGCATGGTCTGGTCCTCTCGCGGTTACGTTGTCTCGGAACGGTCCGCTCGCGGCCCGGCTTCGATCGCCCACCAGCCGTAGGCTGGGCTGTAGGGGTTCACGGCGACGCAGAAGGCGCCCGCTGAGGAAGCGGATGTGCCGGTCAGCCAATCGATCGCGGCTTCGACGCGATTCCGGCGAGCATGCGCCTTGACGGCGATGCCGCTGCTCGACCTCGTCCAGAGCAGGTCGGCTTGGGCGGGGGTGAGTTGGTCGAACTCGGCGACCTCGACAGTGGTGATCATCGATCGGCCGAGCGGATGCCGCCGCTCGTACCGCTTCACGACGCGGATGTCGCGAACGGGTGCGTGGAACATGGCGGCCTCCCCGAAGGCTGGTCCGGCTCCCTGCTGGGGGTGCCATTGACACCCCCAGCAGGATGGGCGGATGGATGGATTCAGCGGTTCCCGAACAGGGCGGCGGCAGCCCAGAACCCGCACTTGTGCGTGGAGGCGAAATCCTTCTCCACCCTGGACGCAGGCGCCTCGAGGGAGAGCATGCGCGGGTTCAGCGTCTTGAACTTCGGCCAGGAGACCGCATCCGTCGACGGAGATCCGGTTGCTGCGAACTGGACCCAAGCTGCGCGCATGTTCGAGGCGAGCTGTTCCTGGTCGGCCGAGAGCCCGCCGGGGAACGACGCGTTGGGCAGGTCGAACAGGTACTGCAGCTCCGACTGGTGCGTGGCCGCGAGCGGCTCGCCGAGCGCGTCGGGGACGTCTCGCTGGGGCGCGAGGGCGTCGTTGAACTCGTACGCGAACGTCGGCACGTACCGGGACGCGGCGATGTCGAGCCCGTACGCGGGGCAGGAGAAGTTCGCGTCGGAGTTCAGCGTGGCGAACGCATGCGCTGGGGTGGCGTACTTCGACAGCGGGTATGCGGCCGCGATGATGGCCGCCTTCGCCTTGCTGATGCCGAAGTTCGTCGCGATCGTCGGCACGTAACTCGATGCATCGATGTTCAGGCTCGGCAGTTGAATGGTTGCGCCCTTGGTCACGCTGAGCCCGATCGAGGTAAAGATCCGCTCCTCCTGCGTGTTCGTGCCGTTGATGATCGGCACCCGGTTGAATCTGCCGCTGGCGATCGCCGAGCCGACCGACTCGCGGAGCACCTCGCCGTCGACGTATCCCGGCGTGAACGATGGTTGGGCGTTCGCGACCAACGCGTCCACGGGCACGTTTCGCAGGCACTCAGCGGACTGGTCGGCACAGCCGAGTGCGATCGCACTGGCTTGGCCTGCCTGCTCCGCCGTTGCCAGCGACTGCTGCTCCAGCGCGAACGCGCCGGCCTGAATCACCGCGCGGTGGAATAGCCCCTTGGCGCCCGGCGAGGCCAGCTGCGCGAGCACGGAGAGTCCTCCGGCCGAGTGGCCGACGATCGTGACGTTCTGCGCGTTGCCGCCGAACTGCTCGATGTTCTGCTGCACCCACTGCAGCGCTGCCTGCTGGTCCTGGTAGCCGAAGTTGCCGGTGGCTCCGTCGGGGCTCTCGGCGAAGGCCGGGTGTGCGAGGAAGCCGAGCAGACCGATTCGGTAGTTGACGGTGACGACGACGGCGCCCTCGCTTGCGAGCTTCGCCGGGTCGTAGTCGGCGCCTTCCCCGTAGGAGAATCCGCCACCGTGGATGTATACGATCACGGGCAGAGCACTGACCGATGTGGCGTCTGCGGCCGGGGCGGTGACGTTCAGATAGAGGCAGTCCTCGTTCTGCCCCCACGGACTCGGTGGTCCCTGCGGGCAGACCGGTGAGAAGACGGTGGCTTCACGGGTATCCGACCACGGGGTGACGGGCTGCGGCGCGGTCCACCGCAGCTCGCCGGTGGGTGGCGCGGCATAGGGGATGCCGCGGAATTCGACACCGGCGGGCGTCGCGAGGCCCCGGACGGGTCCGTTGGCGGTCTGCACGATCGGTGCATCGCTGGCAGCGGTGCCCGCCGCGGCAGTTGTGAGGGTCTCGGCATGCGCCGCCGGAACGATCGACGCCCAGCAGGTGAGGAGGACGACGATCGCGGCGGCGACCGCCGCGATCGAGAAGGCGATGCGCTTCACGTCGACAGTGCGTACCGAGGTGTGTGCGACTTGATTTGGCGAGTTGATGTTCATGGCACCACGGTGCCGAAAGTTGCTCTCCGCGGGCACCCGTGCCGGTGACGGGTGAGCACCCGGGTGTCCCGACACCGCAGACCCGGGTGCACGGGGGGCACGGTTGCCGGGCATCCAGCGCGTTGGCGTACCGCTCGCGGCGAAGACTGCCGGTTCGGGTCCGAGCCGGCGGCTACACCGACGCCGGATGCGCAATGCGAAGTGCTCGCGCGAGCTGCCGTCGAGATGAGATACCGAGTTTCACGAACACCTTGCGCAGATGCCATTCGACGGTGCGCGGACTGAGGAAGAGCTGCTCGCCGATCTCGGGATTCGTGCTGCCGGCGGCGGCGAGGACGGCGATCTGGCGTTCCTGGGCCGTGAGCTCGTCGACTGGGCCGGATGCGGGCTTGTGCACCACCTCGCCCGTGGCGGCAAGTTCACGTCGGGCGCGCTCCGCGAACCCATCGCTTCCGGTATCCACGAAGATCTCGTGTGCGAGGCGCAGGTGCTCGCGGGATTCGACGCGGCGGTTCTGGCGTCGCAGCCACTCGCCGTAGAGAAGGTGTGCCCGACCGAGCGCGGTGCGGATCCGAGTGCGTCTGAGGCATGCGACTGCCTCGAGGTAGCGGCCTTCGGCCGTGTTGTCGTCGGCGACGAGCGCCGCCGCGCGGGCGGCGAGACCTCGAGCCCAGTGGGTGCCGGATGCCGCTGCCAGCTCCTCGAGCCGGGCGAGAGGCTCGGCTGCTCGTTCCGGGGCGCCGGCGCGCACGGCCGCCTCGACGCGCTCGGGCAGAATCCAGCCGGCGAGCCCGATGTCGTACGGGTGACCGGCTGCGGGCTCAGTCGCCGCGAGCGCCTCGGGGTAGCGCCCAAGTGAGTTGTACAGCAGCGCGTCCTGCCAGGCCACGGTGATGAACCATTGGCCCTCGCCGCGCTCGAGGATCTCCGGACGGAGCCGCTCGGTCACCTCCGCCTTCACCGACTCGTCGCCCCGGAACGTGGCGAGCCAGCCGCTGCGGGTCATCGATGTCGGCATTCCTGTCGCTTCGATGATCGGCTGGAGCTCCTGTGCAATCGACATAGCCTCGTCGGTTCTGCCGCTGAGCAGCAGGACCGACGTGCGCTCGGCCATGACCAGGGGCAGCTGCGAAAACGCGCCTTGACTGCGGCTGATGCGAACGGCACGCAACGCGAGCACGTCGTAGGCGTCGTCGTCCAACAGGACGCGTGCGACGGCGCAGGCGATGGGGAGCCACTGCAGCAGACTGCCGGGCGGCGCGGCGTCCTCGCCGAGGCCCCGGCGCGGGTCAGGGTCGGCCGTCGGCACAGTCGGCTCGTCGGAGGCAGCCAGCGTCACGAGCCGGGCGAGCGCGTCCCGGAGCACCGGCGCCGCCGCCGTGTACCCGTCGGTGATCAGCATGGCGAGTCCGCGCAGGGCGTCGGCAGCCGCGAGGGCGGGGACGCTGAGGGGTGGCGCTGGGTCGGCGGCGAGAACTGCCACCGCGACCTCGGGAAGTCCGACGGCTTCGGCGTGCGTTCCGGCCGAGATCGCGGCGATCATCGCGTCGGCGTAGGTCGCCAGGGCGGTCTCTCCGTCGTGTCGTTCGAGCAGGCGAGCTGCCGCCACCAAGCCCGCAGCGGCGTCACGTCCGCGGGTAGTACTCGATGCCACGTGCGCGCGCACCAGCTCGATGCGGGCCCGCTGATGTTCGTCGAGTAGTGCAGGATTCGCGAGGTCGAGCAGCCGCAGCGCCTCATTCATCGCGCCCGCCCGGTACGTATCCTCCGCCGCCATGAGGGCGCGCCTAGACCGAAGGCCCGCGTCCGGCGTGAGTTCGGCACCGCGAGCGTGGAACGTCGCGCCTGCGGCAACCCCGCCTCGTGCTTGCGCGCGCCGCGCGGAGCGCACAAGCTCGGCGGCGACCGCCTCGTCGAAGCCGATGGCGGCCTCGGCCAGGTGCCAGGCACGCCGGTCGGGGTCGGAGGACGGATCGGTCGCGGCCGCGAGTGCCCGGTGGGCGGCTCTTCGCGCGCCGACCGGGCTCGCGCGCACCGCAGCGGACCGCACGAGCGGGTGCCGGAATCTCACGCGGGCGCCGAACTCGATCAGTTCGTCCTCGATCGCAGGAGTTATCGCCTCCGCCTCGATGCCGAGCGCGTCTGCCGCCCGCTGGATCAGCGCGGGATCGCCGATGGGTTCCACAGCTGCGACCAGCAGCGCCGACCGCGCCTCGGGCGGCAGGGTCCGGATGCGGTTGACGAAGCTGTCCTCGATGCGACTCGTCAGGCTCGGCGGTGAAGTCATGCCGTACCCGCCGGCAATCTCCACCGTTCCTCGTCCGCGCGACAGGACGAGGAGCGCCAAAGGGTTGCCGCGGGCCTCACCGATCAGCCGTTCCCGGATATCGGGATCGATCGGACCGGAGATGACCGACTCGAGCAACAGCCGCGCGTCAGCGGGCTCGAGCCCCTCGACGACGAGGTCCTCGATACCGGTGAAGTCGTCGCCCACTGGCTCGCGCACCGCGAAGAGGAGGCCGACCGACTCGGCGACGAGCCGGCGTGCGACGAACGTGAGCACTTGAGCGGACGCGCGGTCCAGCCACTGTGCATCATCGATCAGGCAGAGCACCGGTCGAGAAGCCGCGGCCTCCGCAAGTAACCCGAGGACCGCGAGTCCGACCAGGAACCGATCCGGCACGTCCCCGCCTCGCAGGCCGAAGGCGACGCCGAGCGCCGCCGCTTGAGGTTCTGGCAACGCGTCGAGGCGGTCAAGCACCGGGGCGCACAGTTGGTGCAGACCGGCGTAGGCGAGTTCCATCTCGGACTGCACGCCGGTCGCGCGCAGCACCTGGCAGGCGGCGGCGCACTCGGCTGCGTAGTCGAGCAGCGCCGATTTGCCGGCGCCGGCCTCGGCGCGCAGCACGAGCGCGCGACTCTGGCCACCGCCGAGGCTCGCGACCACTCGGCCGATCGCCTCGCACTCACGCCGACGGCCCAACAGTGACGGGCCAGGCGTGCGGTGCTCCATGATGGCCGATCCTATGTGCTTCGCCGACGCGGTCCCACCGCCGGGTTCAGTTCCGCAGCTGTCGGATGAGATCGATCGATCGGATGACCCATCGCTCGCCATCCCGGATGTAGGTCTGGTGGAGCCGGCAGTATCCGCGCCGAACCCGGCCCGGTGAGGCATCCCGACCGACGACATATTCCGCCGCCCACACACCTTCGGCACGCGTCTCCGATCGGACTGTGAGCTCGGCGCCGAACGCATGCACGACAAGGGTGGCGTCGCCCGCTTCGAGGTCAATCGTTGCTCCGATGTGGGGGCTGAGGGCGAACCACGCCAGGGAACCGTCTGGGTCAAACACCCGCAGCTGCCCTCCGTCGGCGAAGCATCGCTCGAACTCGTCCCAGGCTCGGTCACCGGCGGAACGGCAGAGCCGGCCTTGCAGGGAGCGGAGCTCCTCGAAGACGAGCAGACGGGATAGCGGTGCGGAACGGTCGGTCATTCAGGCAGCTCCTGGCCCGCTGCCGCACGCACCATGTACTCGGCATACCATTCAGGCCACCCGGCATCCTCGTGCCCGATCCTGGCCTCGTGCACGCCGTGCGCCTCAGCGGCCGTGCGGAGGGCCGCTGCCAACTCGGCGGGCGAGTCGTACCGCGTCTGCACGATTCGGCCGGGGATCCGCTCAGTGACCTCCTGCACGAGCCATTCGTTGCCGTCCGGGTCCTCGAACGCGACCCATGAGCCGTACGAACGACGCTCGGGCGCGAGGCCGGGCACGCGAGCAGTAGTGCCGCCGTGGTGGAAGATGCCGGTCGCGTCGTGGAAGACGTCACTGACCGGCGCACCGGCGCCCTGCAGGTCCGCGCGCGCCGCCTCGATATCGGATGCCACGAGCTGCAGTCCACGAACCGACCCCGGCTCGGCGTCGGTCACGCCGGTGCCGAAGATGATCGACGTCGGCGAGCCGGGAGGTGTGAACTCGACCACCCGGTAATCGGGGGAGATATCGAGATCGACGTCGAGCGTCCACCCGAGGCCCGCGTAGAACGCCTTCGCCCTGTCGACGTCGGTCACGGGGATGACGACAACCTCGAGCTTCATGGCAGCGGTCGTGTCGTGCGTCGCGGTGCCGGGTACGGTCGCGGCGACGTCCTTCGTTTCGGTGTCCATGGGAACATCCCTTTCCTTCGTTCGGATGATTCGAGGATGCCGCCGCCCGGTGGGCGGAGGCGCCCGTGCGACACACTGGTGGCCACCCGGGACCGGGGGCGTACACCACAAGTCGCTGTTCAGAAGCCCCAGTCCCAGAAGTCCCCGGCGTCGGTTGGGTCGGGCGGGTCGGCAGCCGCGGCGGACGGATCACCCGCCTGCTCCTCCGGTGCGCTCCAGACGCTCCACGCGACGGACGCGATCAAGTACCACACGACGGCGTCGAGGATCGACGCGCCCAGCCAGGCGCTCGCGCCGACGCCAGGCTCCACCGCTTCGACCGACCGCGCGATGGCGCCCGGACGGCGACGCTCGGCGCGCTCGACCGACCGGGCCAGGCTGGCCGGCAGGGCATCGGCGGGCCGTTCGTCAGCTTGTTCGGCGTCCTTGGTGAGGCGCTCGAACAACAAGTCGAGCTGTGCCGGTGTGAGCCGCTCGAAGGCCTCGACGTGGGCACGCTCGATGACTTCGGGCGGCGCGGTGCGGAGCATCCGCTGGTATCGGTCGACGGCTCGGGCATCGGCGATCGGCACGCCCACTGGCACCGGCTCGGATTCCAATTCGACCTTGCGGCCGAAGATTCGGTCGATCATTCGCATGGGTGGTTCCTCTCTGCGTGTCGCGCAATTAGTCGGCCGCGACCGGCGCGGCTTGGAGCGGGCCGCTGAACGACGTGCGCAGCGAGCTCGGGGCGACGAGCGGGAGCAGCGTCGCGAGCAGCTTGGCCTTAAGCGTGACGGGCTGCCGGGTAAGTTCCACGTCGACGCGGGTGCCGTCGGCCAGCGGCGTGAGCTGGAAGACCCAGCCGCCCCCGGGCCCGAACACCTTCGAGTCGATGGTGGTAATGGTGACGCGATTCGCGTCGTCATCCCAGTCGTAGTGGGCGTGCTCCCAAGCGGAGGCGGTCCCCTCGGTCACGTCGGCCCAGTGGTCACCGAGGGCATGGACCTCGAAGTGCTCGGCGTCGATCGTGGGCCAGCGCTCGGCACGAGACGGACTGAAATCGGTGAGCACGGCCATGAGTTCAGGCGTAGTCAACGTGGAAATGAGGTGAAATCTGACGGTCGGCATGGGGTTCCCTTCCTTCTCCGACGTGCTGAGCGGTGGTACCGAACGATCGACACCGCACCACGTTCTCGCGGAGCTGCCCGCCCCCGCGCCCGGGTGGACGACCGGTCGACCCCCGGGCGGGTGCCGACCGTCGACCGGTGGGTCACGGCATCAGCTGCGCACCGGCTACTCGGCCCCTGGGTTCACCGGTTCCGCGACACCGGGGGCCCTTCCGGGCAGTTACCCGGGCGCGATGCCGCACCATCGGGCAGCACGCTGGATCAAGTAGAGCGTCGGCGCACGGCAGGCGCAGAAGGGACAGACTCATGAACGAGCGACGGAGGGCCACGGACAGCCTGGTCTGGCTGATCACGGGAAGCTCGCGTGGCTTCGGCAAGCGGATCGTCGAAGCCGCGCTCGAACGCGGCGACCTCGTCGTTGCCACCGCCCGGCGCGCGTCGGCACTCGACGAAATCGCCGCGCAGTACGGCCCGGATCGCATAGTGGTCGCGGAGCTCGACGTCACCGACGCCGAGGCTGCGAGACAGGTCGTTGGCCGCGCCGTTGACCGGTTCGGCCGGCTGGACGTCGTGGTCGACAACGCCGGGTACGCGAACAGCGGGTCGATTGAGGAGACTCCGGAGGAGGACTTCCGGGCTCAAGTCGAGACCAACTTCTTCGGCGTGGTCAACGTCACCCGCGCGGCGCTGCCGGTCATGCGCGCCCAGCGGGCGGGTCTTTTCCTGCAGTTCTCCTCTGTGGGCGGCCGCATCGGCGGAACGCCGGGCCTGGGCGCCTATCAGGCCGCCAAGTTCGCCGTCGAGGGCTTCTCCGAGGTGCTGGCCGCCGAGTCGGCCCCCTTCGGGGTGCGGGTCGTGATCGTCGAGCCGGGTGCATTCCGCACCGACTGGCAGGGCGACTCGATGACCAAGCACCCAGTCGGATCGGACTACGAGGCGACAGTCGGCGCGATCCACGCGCTGCGAGATCAGGGCGACGGCAAGCAGCCGGGTGACCCGGTGCGCGGCGCACGTGTGCTGGTCGGCCTCGCCCACGGCGATCTCGGCCGAGCCGGCGCCGACCTGCCCCTCCGGCTGCCGCTCGGCAGCGACGCGGTCGCCCGCGTGCTGGACGGGGAACAACGTCGTCTCAACGAGGCGCAGGCGTGGGCACCTGTCAGCCGTTCAGCCGACTTCCGCTCGCCCGGCGCCGAGGCAGCGGAAGGAGCTGCAGCATGAGCGTCACCCTGACCTGGTTCATCACCGGCGCCGGCAGCGGCCTCGGCGCTGCCCTCGCCGAGGCCGCACTCGATGCCGGCGATCGGGTGGTCCTGGCGGCGCGCAGCGGTCACGATCTCTCCGCGGTCCGTGACCGGTACCCCGAGACCGCGCTGCCCGTGGAGCTCGACGTCGTCGACGCGGAGCAGCGCCGGCAGGCGATCGCGGCAGCCGAGACGTGGGCGGGCGGGGTCGACGTGCTCGTCAACAACGCCGCGATCGATTTCCTCGGCGCGCTCGAGGAGCAGGACGAACGCGACATCCGTGCCCAGTTCGAAGTGAACGTCTTCGCACCGATCGAACTGATCCGGCTGGTGCTCCCGGGCATGCGGGCCCGCCGCAGCGGCATCATCGTCAACATCTCGTCGATGGACGGCATCTCGAGCCTGCCCGCCAACGGGTACTACTCGGCGACGAAGTTCGCACTGGAGGGCCTCACCGAGTCGCTCTGGCAGGAGATCGAGCCGATCGGGCTGCGGGCTTTCCTCGTCGAGCCTGGATCGTTCCGCACCGGCATCGAGAAGCGCACGCACGTGTCGGGACGGACGATCCCGGACTACGACGCGACCTCGGGGTCGTTCATCCGAGCGGTGTCGGCCGTGCGGCCGGAGCAATTCCCCGGCGATCCCGACCGCGCCGCGGAGGCGATCGTCCGCAACGTTCGCGCTCCCGACCCAAGGCGTTGGCTGGTCCTCGGCAGCGATGCGTACCGTCGTATCGGCGAGAAGCTGAGCCGCTTCCACGCCGAGTTCGACTCCGGTCGTGAGCTTGCCGCATCCACCGATTTCCCGGGCAGCGGGCCAGCGGTGCTGTGAACGCGAACCGCGACGACACCGTGAGGCCACTCCGCGTGGCCGGCCCACCGCGCCGAGTGACCGAAGCCGCCGGGGCCGCCTCCGTGCTGCCCGGGGCTGATCGCGTCACGATGTTCGAGATCTTCTTCGACCTCGTCTTCGTGTTCGCCCTCATGCGCGTGATCGAGCTTATGGAGACGCAGCCGGGATGGGCTGGCCTCGGGCGGGGGCTGCTGTTGCTGCTCCTGCTCTGGTGGGCGTGGTGCGCGTTCATCTGGCTCGGCAACCGGGTGCGCCTCGACTGCGGTCGTGTCGTTGTCGCGATCCTCGTGTCCATGGCGGCGCTGTTTATCGCCGCGCTGGTGATTCCGTACGCTTGGGAGCCGCACTCCGGCTGGCTGAGCCCGGCGCTTGTACTCGCGCTGGCTTTCACCGTGGTTCGGTCCAGCTACGTCTCGACGTTCCTCTGGACCTCGCGCGGCGACCGGCGACTACGCACGCAGGTGCTGATCGATGCGATCCCGCAGACGCTATCCAGCGTTCTGTTGATCGTCGGAGCCGTGCTCGGAGGGGACCTGCAGAGTGTGTGCTGGGCCGTGGCGTTCGGGCTGGACTTCGGTGTGGGATGGCTCGTCTCTCGGTACAACGGATGGCGGGTTACCAGTCCGGCGCATTTCGTCGAGCGGCATGGCCTGGTCCTGATCATCGCGCTCGGCGAGACGGTCCTCTCGTCGGGAGCCGGGCTGGGTTCGACCCTGAACGAGGGCAC
This sequence comes from Agromyces albus, assembly GCF_030815405.1. Taxonomy (NCBI): domain Bacteria; kingdom Bacillati; phylum Actinomycetota; class Actinomycetes; order Micrococcales; family Microbacteriaceae; genus Agromyces; species Agromyces albus. Next base: position 3,593,244 of record NZ_JAUSWX010000001.1, read on the forward strand.
GGTCCAGGGTCTGTCGATTCTCGCGGCCGCGCTCGCATTCGTCGTCGTCGTCGGGCTCTGGTGGGCCTACTTCCGTGGTCCGTCAGCCGCAGCACAGCATGCCCTGCTGGGTGCCGGGCCGAAAGGTCGCCCCGCGCTCGCCCGCGACGGCTACACCCTCGGGCACCTCCCACTGGTCGCCGGGGTGATGTACGTCGCGCTCGGCATCCGGCTCATCCTCCAGGACGTCCTCGTCGCGCCCGGCGCTCCGGCACACTGGGTCGCGGTGATCGCACTCACTGGTGGGCTCGCGTGCTTTCTACTCGGCCTCGGCTTGTTCGCCCGAGTGATGGTCGGCCGTTGGAGCCGCCCGCCTCTGATCGCCGCGGGTACTTCGACCGTGCTCGGCGTGGTTGCCGTGGGGCTTCCTTCGCTGGCGGTGCTGTTCCTCGTCGCGGCTCTCGTCATCGCCGCGGCCCTCACGACCGCGTCCTGGGAACGCCACGCGGCGGCCCGATGACCATTGGCTACGATGGGAGACCCATGGATCTCGAGGTCGACAGACTCGGGCTCAGCCAGCCGGCGATCAGCCAGCATCTGCAGCGAGCAGAGACGCGCCTCGGCGTGCCGCTGCTCGTGCGCACCGGTCGCACGATCAGGCTCTCGGAGGCAGGGCAGGTGTTCGCCGACGGAGCGGACTGCGGCGGAGCGGGGCGAGAGCGTCACACCGTCAGGATGGTGCGGTTCGCGCGTGCGGCCGGAGTTGAGGCTCGCGGCATCCGTCCGAAAGCGAGGGATACCCGGCCGTGCGCGACCGGATGCGAGACGGCATTGAGAACGAAGCTGGAGCCAACCGGGAACGCGACGCCGCACGGGCGGTCGCCGCCCGTGCGGCCGCACGCCCGTCGAATCTCTGAAGGAGATCTCATGTCCGCCACTCCAACGATCGTGCTCGTGCACGGCGCGTTCGCCGACGCCGCCAGCTGGGCCCCCGTCACCGCGGCGCTGCTCGAGCAGGGCCACACCGTTCGCGTGCCTCCGGTCTACAACCGCAGTCTCGTCGAGGACGCGGCCTCGATCCGCGCCTTCGTCGAGCAGATCGACGGCCCAGTGCTGCTCGCCGGCCACTCCTACGGCGGCGCCGTGATCACGGTCGCCGGCGTCGCCGAGAACGTCGTCGGCCTCGTCTACGTCTCGGGCTACGCCCTCGACGAGGGCGAGAGCCTGGGTCAGCTGCAAGGCGGATTCCCCGACTCCGACCTTGCCGCGAACCTCGTGTACCACGCCGTACCCGGTCGCAGCCGGTGAGGACGGTACGGATGTCTCGGTCGCGATCGACGCATTCCCCGCAGTCTTCGCGGCCGGCGTGCCCAACGAGACGGCGCGTGTGCTCGCGGTCTCGCAGCGGCCCCTCACCGCGGTCGCGTTCGGGGAGCCGGCCCCGGCGGCGGCGTGGAAGGAAAAGCCGGGCTGGGGCATCGTCTCGAGCGCCGACCACACGATCAACCCCGAGGTAGAGCGCTTCGGCTACACCCGCGCCGGCCTCCGCTCGGTCGTCGAGCTCGACGCGCCGCACCTCGTCATGCAGACGCATCCGGCCGAGGTCGCCGCGGTCATCACGAGCGCGATCGCCGAGCTCGCCGAGGGCAGCGAGGGCGAGCGTCTCGCCTCCTGAGTCGACCTCGTCGACACGACGAAGCGGCCGTCCTCCCGTTCGGGTGGGCGGCCGCTTCGCGTTGCGATCAGCCCTTGATGAACTCGAGGATGTCGCGATCGAGCTGCTGCTGGTAGTCGCCGAAGATTCCGTGCGGCGCTCCCGCGTAGACCTTGAGGGTGCCGTGCTTGACGAGCTCGATCGACTTCAGTGCGGCGGCTGCGATCGGCACGATCTGGTCGTCGTCGCCGTGCGCGATGAAGATCGGCACGTCAAGGGCCTTCAGGTCCTCGGTGAAGTCCGTCTCGGAGAACGCCGTGATGCACTCGTAGGCGGCCTGGATGCCAGCGAGCATGCCCTGCCGCCAGAAGTCGTCGCGCGCGCCCTGCGATACCGCAGCACCCTCCCGGTTGAAGCCGAAGAAGGGCAGCGAGAGATCTTGGAAGAACTGCGAGCGGTCGGCGAGCACGCCGGCCCGGATGTCATCGAACGCCGTGATCGGCGTGCCCTCGGGGTTCGACTCCGACTGCACCATCACCGGCGGCACCGCACCTGCGGTAATCACCTTGGCGACACGGCCGGCGCCGTGCTGGGCCGCGTAACGGACGACCTCGCCGCCTCCGGTCGAGTGCCCGATGAGCACGACGTCGCGCAGGTCTAGCGCGTCAATGAGCTCCGCGAGGTCGCGGGCGTAGGTGTCCATGTCGTTGCCGTTCCAGGGCTGCGCCGAGCGGCCATGACCGCGACGATCATGCGCGATGGCGCGGTAGCCGTGGTCGGCGAGGAGCTTGCGCTCGACGGCCCACGCGTCGGAGCTGAGCGGCCAGCCATGGCTCAGGACGACCGGCTGGCCGGTGCCCCAGTCGGAGTAGTACAGGTCGGTTCCGTCGGACGTGGTGAAGGTGGGCATGCTGCTCCCGAGCTCGAGATGGAATGGGTCTCGGCCATCCTCAGGCGGGCCGGCAGCGGATGCCCCCGCTCCAGCGGCCGACTATCCCTCGAATCGGGACAGCTCCGAATGCGAGACGCTCAGTCGAGCCCGAGCCGGTCGGCGTACGCGCGGGCGATCTCCCGCAGCTCGGTCGCTGGCGCGTGCAGGCGGCTCGCCTGAATGAGGCCCTGCGAGACGAGCAGGATTTCGGCGGCGAGCACGTAAGCCGGCCCGATGTCGCCCGTACCCGTGCCGACTTCCGCGGCGAGACGCCGCTCGATCTCGGCCTCCATGTCGCGCGTCGTCGCCTGGCAGAGCTCCAGCACCTCGGTATTGCGTTCGCCGAACTCGGCGATGCTGTTCAGCATGAGGCATCCGCGCCGCCCCGGCTGGGCGGCGCAATCGTCGATGATCGCATCGAGCAGCGCCCGGATGGCGGCACCCGCGGACCCCTCGGTGGCCATGGCGCTGCGCACGAGGTCGATCCGGGTGCGGCAGTATGCCTCGAGCACGAGCAGGAAGAGCCCGAGCTTGCTGCCATAGGCGGCGTACAGGCTTCCGTTGCCGATACCGCTGGCGGCGGCGATGTCACCGACCGAGGCGCCCTCGAAACCGCGCGACCAGAACTCCTCCATCGCGGCGGCGCGCAAGGAGGCGTCATCGAACTGGCGAGGCCGTGCCATCCGACCAGCGTATCCGCCTCGCCCGGCGAGCCCGTTGCTCGTGCGAACTGAGGAAAACGAATCGCCGCTGCGACCGGCGCTTCTCTGGTTCGACTTTTGCTGGAGCGATCATTCCAGAATGATGGTGCCCATGGCAGCGCTTCCCACGCCGACCCGGTCGGGTCGATCCCGCCGCATCGGGTTCCTGCTCTTCAACGGCGTCAAGGCGCTCGACTACGTCGGTCCGGCCGAGGTGTTCGTCGAGGCCAACCAGACCGTCGACGACTACCAGGTCGTCCTGCTCTCGCCGACCGGCGAGGACGTGACGACCTCGCTCGGCGGCCGGGTCTCGGTACACGCGTCGGCCGCGGACGTGGCCGACCTCGACACGCTCGTCGTGCCGGGTAGCGAGCAGCCGCCCTCGGTCTTCGCACGCGGTGAGCTGCTCGTCGCGGCGGCGGCGCTCGCGGCTCGCAGTCGACGCGTCGTCTCGATCTGCAGCGGCGCGTTCGTGCTCGCCGCCCTCGGCGTGCTCGACGGCCGGAGCGCGACGACGCACTGGAAGTTCGCCGCCGACCTCGCGCGCCGCTACCCGCGTATCGACGTGCAGGCCGACCGCATCTTCGTGCGCGATGGGCACGTCGCAACGTCGGCCGGGGTGGCCGCGGGCATCGACCTTGCGCTCGCACTCGTCGAAGACGATCACGGACCCGATGTCGCCCGGCGAGTGGCCCAGGGCCTGCTCGTCTACCTGCAGCGCTCGGGCGGCCAGTCGCAGTTCTCGACGCCGCTGCGGGCGCGAGCCCCGCAGGAGAGCGTCGTGCGCCGGGTGACCGACCTGCTCGAGGCCGACCCTGCCGCGACGCACACCGTCACCGACCTCGCGCGGCACGCGAACGTGAGCGTGCGCCACCTCACACGGCTCTTCCGCGAAGAGCTCGACGCCTCGCCCGCCGAATACCTCGCCGAGCTCCGATTCGACCTCGCCCGCTGCCGGCTCGAGGCAGGCGCCTCGGTCGCCCAGACGGCGATCGACGCGGGCCTCTCGAGCGCCGAGTCGCTGCGTCGTGCCTTCGTCGCCCGGCTCGGCATCTCCCCATCCCAATACCAGCGACGCTTCCGCTCCGCCGAGGGAGCCCCGACGCAGCCAACGCAGCGGACGCAGCCGGCGTTCCGCACGGAGCCCGTCCGAGCGAGCGTTGCCGACTCGGGCGAGGCGGTGGCCCTCAGCGCGTGACGCGGGCGGCGTCCGTCGGGCGGACGACTCCCGCAACGGCCGGGCTGGCGGCATATTCCCACCGCGCTCTTACTGGTGGATGTCGAGCGGTAGAGTCGCTCGTTCTTCGGGAGTAGCGGCATCCGCCCGACCCGCACCGGGTTGGACTTCCTCGAGCTTGACGCCGACAGGCGCTCGCGCGCCGCAGCTCCGCGGTGTGCCCGGCAGCCGATCCTTGATCGGGTCAGGTGCGACCGCGATTCTGAGGTCTGCCGGGTCGGTAGGCTCGGCGAGGTCGGTACCGTTCCGGCGCGAAACAGGCTGGGAGATGTTATGGCGGACGCCGAGGTCACCTACGAGACGAAAACGGCCCGGGCAATCCGCGGCATGGAGTCGCGGACGGTGACCAAGTGGGAGGCCGACGGATGGGAACTCGTGTCCCAGACCCCAGGAAAGTTTCAGACGGAAATCTCATTCCGGCGTCCGATGCCGAAGACGCGTTGGCTCCTTTGGGCGACCGGCGGCGCAGTCCTCGCGATCGTCCTTGCTGTCATCATCATTTTCGGGATTATCGGGGAACGGAACGCTGCGCCCGGCGAGACCTCAAGCGGGGCGCTGATCAAGTCATCTGCCACGCCGAGCGAATCCTCGTCCCCGGGCGCGTCGGAATCGTCACTGGATCCCGGAGACGTCGTGCTCACGCCTGAGAACAACGCTGAACTGGGAGCCCTCCTCTCACTCACCGACTACTGCGACCCTTCTATCGCGGCATTCGCGGACGTGTACCGCGGTCAGACGATCGCGTTCCCGGGACACATCGGCGCGCTGGCCCCTCACGACGGCGCGACCACCAGGTACGACATCCTCATCGGCGCCGGCGACTTCAGTGAAACCACGGCGCTCGGCCCCGCCTTCCAGTTCCGTGACGTGAACACGACGAACGATCTGAAGTTCGTCGGCACCACGCCCGACACGATCGGTGTGGGAACGAATCTGAACGTCACGGCTGAGATCAACGATTACGAAGCCAGCTCGTGCCTGTTCCTGCTGGACCCCGTGGCGACCGCCGTTCGATAGGTATGCAGGTCGAGCACCGGCACCTTGTCCGCCTTGGTAGAGGTAACTGGTGCCACCGGCGGACAATGAAGCTCCCTAGCTCGGGTTGTACTAATCAGCCACATTCGACCCACCGAGACCCCGCACTCGACTGCCCGAAAGCCGGTCGGTCACGAGGAAGGTCGGCTCGTTCACGAGCCGGACTGCGAATCCGCGGCGTCCGACCGTGGTCCGATTCCCGTATGACTCGCCCGCATTTCTGCCCGGTGAGGGGACGCCCCATGTAGCGCCGCTCGCACGACCGCGATCATCGTCCGGTAGTTACGTCGATTCAACGTGATCCATCCGAGCGCTCCGCCAGCCACGCCACGAATCGATCAGCGGGGTCGAGGCCACACGGTCGTGAACGGTTCGTAGTCACTTAATAGTCACAATTTCGGCATCACGTTGGTTCACCCGAGTTCACACTTCCCCGTGATCCCGGGGCTCGTGAGCCCGAGTGAGACGCAGTGAACTACTACTGGATATCTTCAGCTTCCCAAGCTGATAGCGCGGGTTCGATTCCCGTCATCCGCTCTTCGTGAATAATCGCTGATCAAAGCCAATTTTTGGATGAAGATCGACCCCGTCGATTCGATTTGTTCTCGCTGCGTCACGCTCTACTCACGGTTAATGATTCGGTTTGATTTGGTGAGCAAACCAGGCTCAACTCCGGCGAGCGGCCTTTGGCGCACCGAGGACGCACGTACATCTGCCTCCTCCGGCTCACATCACGCTCGCGTTCGCGCGCACCGGTCGATGATGAGCCACGGGCCCCGGGGTGAGCCAGGCCGCCGTGGGCCGCGAGCATGGAGTAGTCGGACGGGATGCCCGCGGGCGGGCAAGCAAAAGGCCGGCGCCCGGCCGGCTCTCTCAGCGCCGGCCACCAGCCGGTGTCGCTACGAGCGAACCTCTCTCGGCACAATCGCGAAGGCTGGTCCGACGGCTGAGTCGTCGAACCAGAGAGACACGGTGCCGATGCCAGGTACGCGCACGTCGCGAGCTCCGCTTGCGGAAGAAAAAACCACGACTCGGTCATTTAGGTTCCAGAACCGTGTCCAGGGCTCGCCAGTCGCCTCCCTGGCGTCGTTGGGATCTGCCCACGCCCGGACGCCGCCTGGCAGCCGGTCGAGCGCCGATCGCCACGAGCCGAAGTCATCGAGCGCCGCGCGTTGGAGATCCGGTATGCGACCTTCCGCGTCTGGCCCGACATGAGGAGGAGCTGCCCGCCGCGAGCGACGATGTCGACCCAGAGCGTCGACAACTCAGCACCGCTCATCATCGTCTGTTCGTCCTCCAACTCGTTGTGCCCGAACGAGTAGCCCAGCCCTCGCGTGTGCTGCCACGATCCTGTCTCGTTGTCGGCGTCGGACGCGTACTCGCTCGTGAGGAAGTCATGATGCGGCACACCCCATCGATCGTTGACGACACCGTGCGGCACGACGGACCGGTAATAGTGGAAGAGCTCGTAGAGTCCCCCGTCACCCAGGTGCTTTCCGGCGTCCGGCCAGTTGATGTCGTTCCAGAGCATCGAGGGCTGGTAGCGATCGATGAGGTCTCGCACATGCCCGGACGCATACAGGTGGTACGCGTCGTCAAGTGGCCGGATCGAGTGCACCTCGTGATGGTCGCGGATGGGCGGGAGATGCGGCGTGACAGACCAATCGAGTCCCCCTGAGTAGTACACGCCGAACTCGAGACCCGCTGCTCGGACGGCATCGGCGAGCTCGCCGACGATGTCGCGGCCTGGTCCCCGGGTGATCGTGTTGCGCTCGGGTGTCCCCGGCGCGTCCCAGAGGGCGATACCGTCGTGGTGCTTCGTCACGGGGACGACGAAGTCGGCGCCGGCTCGGCGGAACACGTCGACCCAGTCAGTGGGGTCGAACCGGTCTCCCTTCCAGTCGTCGAGGAAGTCCTCATACGGTGCGTTCCGGTGGGCGTCGCGGTGATGCACCGCGGCGGGAGAGTCGGCAATCCGGATCGTGTTCGCGTACCACTCCGAGTACGGGTTGTGAGCGAACCAGGTCGGTCCGTCAATCGTGCCGAGCGGACCGATCGGCTCAGCCCAGGCCGGCACCGAATACGGGCCCCAGTGGATGAAGATGCCCAGTTTCGCTTCGTCGAACCAGTGCGGAATCGGGCGATCGAGGTCCGACCAGTTCGGCTCGGAAGTGGCGGGTGACGGCGTCGTTGCGGAGTTCATGGTGTCTTTCGGGTCCTTCACTGGTGGCGTCAGACGGTGAGTGGGTCGTGCGCGCCGATGCGAAGCCGTGGAGCGCCCGGATCGGCGTCCTCCACCAGTTCAGTCAGCACGGCTCGTTCGAGTGGCGCCTCGTTCGGTCGGTGCAGCACGAGGTAGGAGGTACCGTCGGCGTCGAAGGTCATGGCGTGTCCGCCGTCGTGGTCCCAGATCGGTGTCGATTCGTGTTCCCATGGTCCGAAAAGCTCGCCGCTGTTCGAGTAGGCGACGCCGACCGCGTAGCCTTTCGAGCTGCGGCTTGACCACAGCATGGCGAGGCCGCCATCCCTGAGTCGACGGAACGAGGGGCCGTCCGTGACGTAGTCGGACCCGGTGTCCGAGTCGAGCGGACGAGTCCACGGCGCCTCCGACGCCGCGAATAGGAGGCGTGGGGAACCCTCCACGGAGGCGAGGTCTTCGCTCAGTCGCTGAGCGAGAATCTGTCCGTCGTTCACGTCGAGCCATTCCCGGCAGAAGACGAGCCACGGGGTGCCGAATGCGTCGATGAACAGCGTTCCGTCGAGACAGAGCCAGTCGGCCGGAGTGAGAGTGCCCTTGCTCAGCGGCACATACGGGCCAGCCGGGTGATCGGCGACGAGGGACTGGGTTCCTCTCCGCAGGCGCCCGTTATCTCCGTGGCCGGCGAATGTCGCGAGCATGACGTACCGCCCGTGCCAGCGGTGCACTTCCGGAGCCCAGAAGTGTTCCGTTGCCCAGAAGCCGGCTGGCGGGCGGAACGCCGGATGCGCAGAGGACCAGACCACGAGATCGGTGCTCCGATAGCAATCGAAGCCCTCCCCAGGGCCCGCCCACACGGTCTCATCAGTGGTACCGAAGAGGTAATACGCGTCCTCCTCCGGCACGGGGAGGATGAACGGGTCGCGGATGTGGATGTCGTCGAGTCTCTGCACGTTATCTTCCTATTGTTTTCCGGCGGCTCCGCTGAGCGCGGGGGCGGCCACGACTCTCGTGGCCGCCCCCTTGTCGAGCTAGCCGAGCTTGGTGAGGGTCAGCTCGTCACATGCGCCGGTCGATGATCCGCTGTTCTTGTAGCAGTAGATCGTCGCGGTCGTGCTGGCGCTACCGGTGGTGAAGGCGATACTCGCCGGGCTGTACGTCGCCCCCGAGACACTCCGGAAAGCCTCTGCGGCGCCGGCGCCCTTCACACCCAATGCGATCGATTCCCCTGCAGCCGCCCGCAGCCACCCGGTGAGGACGTAGGTCGTCGACGGGGCAAGCCCTCCGACGGTCTGCTGCGCTCCGCTCGACGATGCCCCGGTGACGAGGCCGAAGGAGCCGGATGAGGCACCCGACGCAGAGACGGATGTCGCCGACGCGTTCGACCCGGTGGCCGCCCACGGCGTGAGAACTCCGGTCTCGAACCCAGCATTAGCGACCAGATTGGTCGGCGCCGTCACGCGCACGAGGCTGAACGCGTCGCAGTACCCGGCGCCCGTTCCGCTGTTCTTGTAGCAGTACACGGTCGCCGCTGTGGACGAAGCGCCCATGGTGAAGGTCAGGGCGATGGGCGTGTTCACCGAGCTGGTCGTTTTCGCGTACGCCTCGGTTCCACCGTAGTTCTTGACCCCGAGGGCGATCTGTTCGTCGGCGGTCTGGACTCTGAGGGTGGCCGTCAGGCGATAGGTCGCACCGGGCACGAGCCCGGACACCGTCTGTTGTACGCCACTGTTCGCCGCGCCCGTTTGCACGGCATGGGTGCCTCGAGCCGGCGACACCGACGAGACCGAGGAAGTAGTTCCCGAACCTGACGTCGCCCACGCCCCGAGCGACCCGGAGTCGAAGCCGGAGTTCTGGATCGGGTTCGGCAAGGTCGCCTCGAAGGCGCCAATCCCCGGTGCGGCGGTCGGAAGCGTCGTACCGAACAGGTCGCGACCACCGTTGTTCGCAATCGTTACGCCGGCACGCGCCGCTGGCGAGGACGCCACGGGTCGGAACGCCTCGATGCCCGCCATTCCGGTTGCTCCGGTGGGGAGCGGACCGGTGAGCTGCGGATCCTCCGTGATCGTGCCCGCGGTGGGCGCCGTCGAATGGGCGGTTCCGTAGAGGAGGTTGTTCGCGTACGTCGATCCAGTCGTGTTCACGTAGCCACCGGTACCGTAGTTCACGACGAGGTTGTTGCGGAACAGGAAGGAACCGTTGGTGTTGACGCCGCTCCGGCTGCCGATCACGTACGTCCCGCGATTCTGCGGAATGTAGATCGTGTTGTTGTAGATGTCGGGTTGGGCGCTCGCGCTGCCAGCTCGGTTGGGCACGCTACCGGCGAAGTGGATGACGTCGCGCGGCCCGTTCGAGCGAGGCTGCACCGGGCACGGATCCGTGCGGGTGTCGTCTTCGCTGATGTTATACCGGATGACGGTGCCGTCGGATGGAACGCGCGACATCGGCTCTCCAGACACGTTGATGGGCGGCATTATCAAGATGAACCCGCCGCGGTTGTTGCGGCTGTAGTTGTACTGGATGAGCGTGTTGCGGTTGCCCCAGTCGACGTCGAAGGCCTGGCCGTCTGACTCGTTGACGTGGCAGACCGAGCTGTTGCCCTGAACGACGGTGTCGAGGCTCCCGGCCATCCAAATGCTCGCGGAGGCCCCGTTGCAATACTGGCCGGACGGCGGGCAGGCCCAGTTCGACTTGGTTCCTCCGTATGCGGCGTCGTTGCCCTCGATGAGAGCACCTTGGCCCTTCACCACGAGGATGTCGTCGCCGCCCGAGTAGCGGATGACATTGTTCCGGATCTTGACTCCCGTGGTGAGCCCCGTGCCCTCGCCGTCCCGGTCGGGTGTGACGGCGATCGCGATGCGGTCGACCCTGTCGAACGTGTTGCCCGCGATGACGATGTCGTCGAAAGTCGATACCGGTGTGGTGTGGTCCGTCTGGATCCCGACACCAGCGTTCCTCGAGTACCATCCGCCCGAGTACCCGCTGATCTGGCTGATCGTCATGTCGGTGATCTGGATGTGCCGGAGCACGCCGCCCGAGGAATTGATCGCCAGGATGCCCGAGCGGTAGTCGGGCGCTGCTGCGGGGTTGCGGAGCTCAAGGCCCGAGACCTCCCACTGCTGCACGTTCCGCAGTGTGATAACGGCCCCAGTAGCGCCGGCCGCCGTGAGGATTGGTTTCGCGCCCGTGCCATACGCACCCATTTCGATGGGATTCCCCGGCACGCCCGATCCTTTCGGCTCGATCTGGCCTGTACACGTCGTCCCTGACTTGAAGAGAATGCGATCACCGGGTCCGAACGTCGGTGCGTTGACTGCGGCGAGTGCGTTCCAGGGAGAGGCTTGTGTCCCCGTGCCGTTGGATGGCGCCGCGCAGTCCACGTAGAAATCCGTGTCGACCGCAGCGGCCGGTTGCGCCGCGATCACGGAGCCGCCGAGTCCGATGGCGGCGGCAGCCACCATCGTGAGCATGCGTCGCACTCCGGATCTCCGGTCACGCGTATTGGTAAAGGTCATCATTGTCCTTTCGGTGGTTGGGTGGTGCTCAGGATTTGACCGCGCCCATGGTGAGGCCGGCGACGACGTGTCGTTGGAACACCATGAAGACGATGAGAAGCGGGGCCGCGCCGAGGAGTGCTGCGGGGAACAGCACGGTGGGATCGGTGGTGAATATTTGCCGCGACATCCGCTCCGGTCGGAAGGCCGTGAGCACGGTGAATCCGAATGGGATCAGGATGAGTGCAACGACGAGTCCGTGCCAGGGGCTCGGATCCGTCGTCCCGAAGAGCAGGTAGCGGTCGTCGTACTCCACGATGTACGGGTCACGGATGCGCAAGTCGGGCCGTTCGATCGTGGCGTGGCGTGGGTTCGTGGAGTGGAGAGCGGTTGCCTGTTGTGATTTGTTGTTCGCCATTGTCAGGACTTCACGGCACCCATCGTGAGTCCGCTCACGATGTACCGCTGCAAGAAGGCAAAGACGATGAGCAGTGGCGCGACGCCGAGCAATGCGGCGGGGAAGAGCAAACTCGGGTCCAAGGTGTAACTGCCAACGAGCGAGTAGGCATTCACCATCACCGTTTTCAATGACGGATCCTGGACGAAGACCAGCGGCACGATCAGGTCGTTCCAGACGCTGAGAGTCAGGAACGTCGCAAGCGTCGCCGTCACCGGTCGAAGCAGCGGGAAGAGCACAACGAAGAACGTGCGAACGGGTCCCGATCCGTCGATCGCGGCCGCCTCCTCGAGCTCGATCGGAATCTGTCGGAAGAACGACGTGTAGAAGAAGATCGCGACCGGAAGGTTGATGGCGGTGTAGGTGAGGATAACTCCTGCGTAGCTGTTCAGCAGACCAAGGTCTCGAAGAAAGAGGTATAGCGGAGCGATCAGAACGAAGATCGGCACTGTCGAGCCCGCAATGAAGATGCGGTACACCCAGGTCGTCCACGATCGGCTGATACGGGCGAGCGGGTAGGCGGCAAGCGATCCGACGACGATGGTCAAGATCATTGTGCCGGCCAGGACGATCGTCGAACTGAGCAATCCCTGCGTGTAGTTCATCTTCGAATAGGCGTTGGCGATGTTGTCGACCGTCAGGCTCGTCGGCCAGCCAAGCGGATCGTTGATCACGTCCGAAGCGGGGCGCAACGACGTCACCACCGTGTAGGCGAACGGCGCAGAGATCAGAATCACCGTGATGGCCAGGATCACGTCGCCGATCCGCGATAAGGGTCCCCGACGTACTCGTCGTCCGCCAGCTCGACGTTGCGCTCGAAACGCCGTAGGGGCTGCCTTGATTGTTGTGTTCGCCATGTCGGATTCGCTGATTGTTGTGTTCGCCATGTCAGGTTCGCTGATTGTTGTGTTCGCCATGTCAGATTCGCTCCTCGCGACGTCGAAGAAGTGATTGGGTCACTCCGGCAAAGAGCACGACAACCACGAGAAGCAGGACGGCGATGGTCGCGCCGTACGCAAAGCTCCCCTGTCCTCCGAAGATCTTGGCGAAGATCAGCATGGTGAGGGTCGTGGTCGAGCCTGCTGGTCCACCATTCGTCATCACGAAGGGCAGCTCGAAGACTTTGAGGGACCCGATCAGCGACAGGGTCACAGCCACGGTCGTCGCCGGGGCCAGAAGGGGCCACTCGATTGAGACGAATCTGCGCCAGCCTGCTGCGCCATCCACACTCGACGCGTCGAGGAGTTCACTCGACATATTCATGTACCCGGCCAGGAAGATGGCGGCTGAATAGCCCGAGAACATCCAGATGTTGACCAGCGCGATCGCCCAGAGCGCAGTGGAGGGATCGCCGAGCCACACGTGCGCAAGCGAGCTCAAACCCAGCGACTCAAGCAGGGAATTGATCGCTCCGTCTGGTGCAAGAAGCGAGTTCCAGACGAACGCCGCCATCACTGCCGACATCAGGGTTGGGACGAGAATGAGCGTGCTGCCCAGTTGACGGACACGGGGCCGTATATACAGAGCCCTGGCGAGGCTCAGGCCGACCGCGTTCTGCACGATGACCACGACGACGGCGTACGCCACCGTGATGCCCAGTGCTCGCATTACGTCGCTGTCGCTTGCCAGCGCGACGTAGTTGGATACCCCGACGAAGGCGCCGGGATTGCCGATCTTGCTGTCCGTGCCGCTCAAGACGAGCCCTTGCGCCAGCGGGTACACGATTATGGCGAGGTACATGGCCACGGCCGGAGCCATGAAGGCGACGGCTATGAGCGGTTTGCGGTGGATCATCGGATTTCCTTCAATCAAACTGAACGGCAGGGGCCGAGCTGGATGGCGCTCGGCCCCCGCCGTTGCTCACTTCGTGGGCTTGAGCTTCTCGTCGAGGTTCTTGATCGTCTGATCGATACTCTGCTGACCGAGCCACAGGGCCTGGATCTGCTCCTGCAGTGTCTTCTCGCCCGCAGCGCTGAACCACGTGTTAGAAGGAAGGATGCGGTACCTTCCGTCGTTGACCGCTTCGACGAACTCCGTTGTCGCGGCTGAGGAGGGGCTGTCGCCGTTGGTGAAGGGCGACACTGCGTTCTCCGCCTGAAGGTAGAGCGACGCGTTCTCATTCTCAGACCAGAACTCGACGTACTTCTCTGCGGCCGTCTTGACACTCGACTTCGCGTTGACGCTGAACATCGTGCCCACGAACAGGTTCGCGTTCGAATCGTCCTGGTCGGTGGCCGGCCACGGGATGAACGAGTCGTCCAGTCCGGCCGCCGTGAACGTCGACTGGTTCCACGCACCCTGCACGTAGAAGGCGCTCTTGCCCGCCTGGAAGTCCGAGATGCCAGTGCTCCACTCATCGATACCGAGCTCGCTCTTGAAGTCGACGAACCCCTTCGACTGCAGATCCATCATCTGCTCCAGCGACGACTCCCACGAAGAGAACGACGCCTTTCCTTCAACGAAGTCCGCGTCGAACGACGGATTGTCCTGATAGACCAGGGTGGCAGCAATGGCATTGATCACCGCGTCCCCCGTCCACCCACCCTTGTTGGGCAAAGACAGCGGCGTGATGCCGGCGTCCTTCAACTTCTGGAGGTCCGCCTCGAACTCGGGCCACGTCACCGGGATCTCCTCGATCCCTGCCTCCTGAAGGAGGGTGTTGTTGGCGAAGAGCGAGATGCCAATCACCTCCATCGGCAGCGCATACGTCTTGCCGTCGTTCTCAATGAACGGCTTGATCTCCTTGCGCACACCGCTCACCCAAGGCTGGGAAGACAAGTCCTCAAGGTATCCAGACGATCCCCAGTCCTGAACCTTGGCCGAGTCGGTCATGAGGACATCGGCGGTGTTGCCAGCGAGAAGCTCCGACTGCACCCGCTGCGGATATCCGGCTGACGGGATGAATTCGTACTCGAGCGTGATGTCCGGGTTCGCCTTTTCGAAGGTGGCGTTGATCTCTTTCACGTTCGCTGGCTCAGCGTCCCCGCCCTTCCAGCCATAAACCTTCAGGACGGTCTTTCCGTCTTCTGTGCTGCCGCTGGTCGGCGCGCAGCCCGCGACAAGAAGGGTGGCTGCGGCGAGCACAGCCACCGCAACGAGGTGCCTCCGGCGTACTCGGGTGCCCCTAGCAGGAGCAATAGCCCCGCGAGCGTGGCTGGTGCTGTGATTCATGGCGTCCTCTCCATTGAGAATTTGTAGCGCTCCAAATGCGCGTAAGCTACAGGATGCGCACCCCTGATCGTTTTGTCAAGTCAGCGGGACAATCTGGTTGATTCGCGCGCGACGAGGTGGAACGGAACGGTGAGTTGCTCCGGCGGCGAGTCTGGGTCGGCGAGTTGCTTGGCAAGAAGTCGGACAGCCTCACGCGCCATCCACTCCTTGTCGATGAACATGGTCGACAGCGTAGGTGAGGCAAATCGGCCATCTTCAATGTCGTCGATTCCGATCACCGCGACGTCCTCCGGCACCCTCAGCCCGCGGCGCCGAAGCCCCGACATCGCCCCCAGAGCGAGCAAGTCGTTCGCGCAGAAAAGCCCGTCGAACTCGAGGCCCGCGTCGAGGAACTCATCGACAGAGCGAGCTCCGTCTTCGCGAGTCCAATCTCGAACCCCTCCAACGGGCCCGGCTTCGCGCAAGCCGGCCTCCTCTAGTGCCCGGTGGAAACCCGCCTCACGCTCCGAGACTACAAACGGGTCACCGAACGTCTTGTCGCCGATCATCACCAGTCGCGAGCGACCCTGATCCAACAGGTGCTTGGTGGCAGCATGCGAGATCGCCACTGAATCAATCCCGACGCGATCGACGGACGACAACTTCGATCGCTCGCCCAACAGAACGAGCGGGGCGCGACCACGCCTCAACTCGATCTCCTCGTCCTCGATCACCGAGGGGCTGAAGATGAGACCGTCGGCAGAGCCCAGGTTCCACGAGTCTGCAGCTTCTCGTTCGCGCTCCAACAGGTTGTCGGTCTGCTGAACGATCAGACGCATCCCCACGTCGCCTGCTGCGGCCACCGCAGCTCGCGCCAACTCGGCGAAGTAGGGCTGCGCAAAATTGGGGATCGCAAGACTCACAAGACCCGTCCGCCCCGAAACGAGGTTCTGACCGATTGCCTGCGGCCGGTAGCCAAGCTTTTCGATCGCAGCGTTGACGCGCTGGCGCATTGACTCCCGAACGTGCGGATGGTTCCGGATCACGTTCGAAACGCTGCTCTTCGAGACCTGCGCCTCGGCGGCGACGTCTTCGAGTGTTACTTGCCGACCCATTGCATCCTTCGATCCTCAGCCCACCGCGCGGAGGGCCCCTCGCGGCACCTCATTTGGAGCGTACCAAACACACGAGCCGCGCGCGGAAGGTGGCCGTGTCGGTGAGTTGCCGACACGACCACCGTGAGGGGATGACCTAGCCCACGGCCGTCACGGCGAGGTCATCGCACGCCCCCGCAGCTGATCCAGTGTTCTTATAGCAGTAGACGGTCGCCTGTGTGCTGGCAGTGCCCGTGGTGAACACCACCGCGGCGGGGGCGTATGCCGCCCCGGCCACCTGATGGAACGACTCGGCGGCACCGAAGGACTTGACGCCGAGGGCGATCTGCTCGCCCAACGCGGCATGGAGCCACCCGGTGAGGACGTAGGTCGTGCCGGGCTGGAGTCCGCTGATCGTCTGCTGCACCCCACTGTTCGCCGCTCCGGTTGTGAGCCCGAACGACCCACTGTGGGCAGCTGACGCCGTCACACTGACGGCGACCGGCGAGGACAGGCCCCAGGGTGATCGGGAACCCGTCTCGAAGCCCCCGTTCGCCACCAGGCTCGCGGGGTTCGTCAACTTGACGATGCTGAAGTCGTCGCAGAAGCCCGGGCCGGTCCCGGCGTTCTTGTAGCAGTAGACCGTCGCGGTCGTGTTGGTGGATCCGGTCGTGAACGCCACCGTATTGAGCGCCCACGCAGAGTCGGTCGATTTACTGTAGGTCTCCGTTCCGCCGTAGTTCTTGACCCCGATCGCGAGCTGCTCGCCGACGACACCCACCTTGACCCATGCCGAGAGGAGGTACGTGGTCGACGGAGTGAGCCCGCTGACGACGTTCTCGACTCCGCTGTTCGCGTTCCCGGTCTGCACGGCAGAGGTGCCGTTGAACCGCGTACTGGTCGTCAGCGACGATCCTGACCCACTGAGCGTCCAGGGCGCAAGGGCCCCCGAATCAAAGCTGCCATTCGGAACCAGATTCGTGGTGGCGGTCTCATAGGCACCGATACTGGGGACCGCCGCAATCGGGTTGCCGGCGAAATCCCGGCCGCCGTTGGAGGCAATGGGCGCACCAGCGCCCAAGGCCGGCGACGATTCGCGCGGCTGATAGGCCGCCGCACCGACCGAGGCCTGGGTCGCGGACTGCAGCGGACCGACCACCTGTGGCGACAGGTAGATCGTCCCCGTCGTCGGCTCATTGAAGTTGCGCGGCCCATACAGCAGGTTGTTGGCGAAGACGGAACCAGTCGTCTGGAGGTAGCCCTTGGATCCGAAGTTCAGCACCAGATTGTTTCGGAACTTGTAGGAACCGGACTGCGTGGTGCCGGATCGCGTTCCAACCACCGACGTCGGCTGTCCGGAAGAGATGTAAATCGTGTTGTTGTAGATGTCGGGAAGTGGCGCCGCTGAGCCAGGCCGGTTGGGAATAGGCCCGGAAAAGTCGAACACATTGTGAGCTCGGTTGAAGGTAGTGTGGTTCGGGCAGCCGGCCGTGTTCGTGTCGTCTTCGCTCACGTTGTACCGGACGACCGTTCCATCGCTCGCCAGTGCAGAGCGGGGCTCTTCGGTCCAGCCCGAGATCTTCGGCATCATCATCAGAAAACCGCCCGAGTTGTTGCGCGAGTAGTTGTACTGGATCGTCGTATTGTGGTTGCCCCAGTCAACGTCGAACGCCATACCGTCCTGCTTGTTAATTGTGCATGCCACGGTGTTGTTCTGGATCGTCGTGTCGTCGCTGCCTGCCACCCAGATCGAAGCTGCTGCCGTATTGCAGATATTTCCCGACGGTGGGCATCCGGTCGTTGCTTTGGACCCGCCATACGCCGCATCGTTGCCGTCGATGAGCGCGCCGGCGCCGTGGACCACCAGGATATCGTCGCCACCCGAGTACCGGATGTTGTTGTTCAGGATGCGAACGTTCGTGGTCTGCCCAACGCCGTCACCGTTGCCTTCTGGTGTGACAGCAATCGCGATGCGGTCGACGTGGTCGAAGGTGTTGTTGGCGATCGTGATGTCGTTCCAGGTGGAGATGGGCGTGGTGTGGTCGGTCTGGATACCGACTCCCGCGTTCGACGAATACCAGCCGCCCGACCATCCAGAGATATTGCGAACCGTCATGTTGGTGATGGAAATGCCGGAGAGCGTCGTCCCCGACGAATTCTCGACGAGGACTCCCGACCTGAACGCGGGAGAAGCCGCGGCATTGCGAACCTCGAGACCCGAAAGCTCCCACTGCTGGACATTCAGGAGCTTGATCACCGCACCCACCACGCCGTTGCCGTCGATGACCGGCTTGGCGCCAGATCCATAGCTCGTGATGACGGCGGGGCTGCCTGCCGCCCCCGACCCGGAGGGTGTGAGCTGACCAACGCAGGTCGTTCCCGCCTTGAACAGGACGCGCTCGCCCGGCCCGAACTGCATGGAATTCACCGGTGCAAGGGAATTCCACGGACTCGCCTGAGTCCCCAGGCCATTCGCGCTCGCGGAGCAATCAACGAAATGATCTGATCCCGCGGCGTTTGCCACCCCGGCGTTGCCTTGTACCGTCACCGCGAGGACCGCGGCGGCGAGGAGCGCGAGCAGGCCTCGCTGATGTTTCGGTCTAGTCAGCATGGGAATCCATTCTCCTTTGAACGGTCATTTCTTGGAGCGCTCCAAGTACGGATACACTGTTCCGCAGAGCGCCCATGCTGTCAACTGCCATCCAGGTCGACTTCTGGTCGACACGACCTCGATTTCGATGATGGCCGCGAGAAGGATCCACAATGACGTTGCCCTTGATCAACCCTGACGACCTCCCCGATCCGGTCGACGTTTCTGATAACACCGCAGCCTTGGCCGGCGTGAAGCAGGTCATCGACGCGGGACCTTTCGACTCGACCTGGGAGTCGCTTCAGGGCTACCGGGCACCGCTGTGGTACCAGGACGGGAAGTTCGGGATCTTCCTCCACTGGGGGGTCTTCTCCGTTCCCGCCTTTGGCGACGAGTGGTATTCCCGCTCCATGTACCTCGAAGGGACGAAGGCATTCGAGCATCACGTCAAGACATACGGACCGCAGAACGCGTTCGGCTACAAGGACTTCATCCCGAGCTTCACCATGGACAAGTTCCAGCCCGACGACTGGGCCGCCCTGTTCAAGGAGGCCGGCGCGCAGTTCGTAGTTCCGGTGGCTGAGCATCACGACGGATTCGCCCTATACGACACCCATCGTTCGCGGTGGAGCGTGACGAACATGGGCCCACGCCAGGACATCTTCCGTAAGCTCGGCGACGCGGTCGATCATGCGTGGATGGTTGTCGGCGCGTCGAGTCATCGCGCAGAGCACTGGTTCTTCATGAACGGGGGGAGCCGGTTCGACTCCGACGTTCGCGATCCCGCCTACGCAGACTTCTACGGTCCGGCCCAGCGTGAAGAGATCGCGCCGAATGAGCGCTTCCTCGAGGACTGGCTTCTGAGATGCGTCGAAATCGTCGACAAGTACCGACCGCAGATCTTCTACTTCGATTGGTGGATCGAGTCGGCCGCCTTTGAGCCGTATCTGCGTCGCTTCGCGGCGTACTACTACAACCGGGCCGCCGAGTGGGGCCGTGAGGTCGTCATCAACTTCAAGTGGGACTCCTTCGCGCCCGGAAGCGCCGTCTACGACATCGAACGCGGCGCCATGGGCGGCATCCGCGATGTCGTGTGGCAGAACGACACCTCGGTGTCGCGCACCTCCTGGAGCTGGGTCGAGGGACACGACTACAAGGGCGCCCACGAACTGATTGCCGAGCTGGCCGACACCGTGTCGAAGAACGGCGTGCTCCTGCTGAACGTCGGCCCGAAGCCGGACGGCACCATCCCGGAGGAGGAACGTCGACTTCTCCAATCCATCGGCGAATGGCTGACCCGGAACGGCGAGGCCATCTACGGCAGTCGGCCGTGGATCATTCCCGGGGAGGGCCCGACGGAGGTCACCGCCGGCTCGTTCGTCGACAGCTCCTCGCCCGAATACACCGCCGCGGATATCCGCTTCACGACACGGACCCACGTCACCGGCGACTACGTGTACGCGACATTGCTTGCATATCCGCTGGACGGAATCGCCAGAATCCGATCGTTTGGAAGCGGCGCCGGGCTCCTTAACCGAGGAATCCGGGAGGTTCGAGTCCTCGGTTCTGCCGAAGACGTTGCTTGGCAGCGATCCGCTGAGTCGCTTGATGTGACGTTGCCGGCCCAATCGGCGACGGCAGCGGGTCCGGTCGTGCGGCTCTACCTCGAAGACGAGGCTCGGCCACCCCGTCACGACTTCTTGCACGGATGAAAAGGATCAGCGGGGTCGAGGCCAGACGTTCGTGAACGGTTCGTAGTCACTTAATAGTCACAATTTCGGCATCACGTTGGTTCATCTGAGTTCACACCTCCCCGTGATTCCGGGGCTTGTGAGCTTGGGTGAAGCCCAGTGAATCACTACTGGATATCTTCAGCTTCCCAAGCTGATAGCGCGGGTTCGATTCCCGTCATCCGCTCTGATGCGAAAGCCCTGATCAGGTGCGTTTTCTGGCGACCTGAGGCGCTACTGCTTGTCGTTGCGTTGACGGACTTCCTGAGGAACCGCAGTCACGATGTCGCGACCGAACACGTTCCCACTTCTCGTCAGGGATTTCATCGCCTGCGAGGCCCGCGACTTTCGATTGCAAACCACCCTTGTAGTCACTTAATAGTCACAAATTCCGTGCACGGCCCCCACGAGCGTCCGACTGAAGCACTGAGGGATCCGCTTGCGGACGTCCGCCGGCGGACGCTTCACGCGACCGCGCTAAGGGTCACGCCATAGTGCGCCGCCCTTGATCACCCAGGGCGCCAGTCAACGCCGGAGATCGCCGAGCGCGGCGAACCGAAGCATGTGCGCTTGACCGCTGTGCAGCGTGTATTCGTGCAAGATCTTGATCAGCGTGTAGCCGAGTGGTCGACCGTGTCCGAGACCGGGAGCGTCATAAGTCGGCAGCGCCGCGATGGCAGCATCCGCTCGGCTCACCTCGGCGAAATAGCCCTGCAGGTCGTCCTTGAAGGTGGCGGCGCTACCGCCGGCGTAGTCGTCCTCACCGTAGTATTCGGTTTGCTCGCCGCCGCCCAGACCCCAGACGAGATGGACGTGCTCCATCTGCCGCATGTGGCGCACGAGGCCGAGTACAGACAGTTGTACTGGCGGCACGGACCACTCCACCAGCTGGTCGACGCTGAGGTCGCGCAGCTTCCGCAGAAACTCGTGACGCTGATACGCCAACCAGGCGAGGAGATCCTCCCTGGGGTCGCCCGTCGGCTCGGGCTGGTCGGCACGGGCGAAATCCAATGAGTCGAAAGAATGGTTGGTCACGGCGGTAGTCTGCCCGACATGTCACTCAGGAAAGGAGCGCCGCCCTTCAAGGAGGTACGTCAAGCACGGCGCCGGCAGAACCATACGCGCATGCCTCGCGTCCACAACAGGATCCGCCTACGGGATTACGTAGCGACCGGCTACGGTCAACCACCCGGTCGAATCATGCAGCGCCCACCGCAGATCACTCATCGCACCGGATTCTGGGCCAATATGACTCCATGGAGCGTTCGACTCTGAGGGCGCGTGAGCTTCTGACCGTGCGCGGGCTGGCCTGAGCGTGGCGACGCCAGTGGTCGGCTCGTGGCTTCCCGAACACCAGGAGCACGCCTTCTTCACCTCCGCCCACATCGACGGCATAATCAACAACCTCTCCGCCGCCTTGGAGCCTGGCACCGGAGAGCCACTCAATTGCGTTGTCACGAAGTGTCCGGCCGGCCGGGGTCAACCACCGTGCCCGAAGCTCCTTCTGTGTCATTGCGTCAAGGGTCCTGTCCCGCCTCCGAATGCTTGCGAAAACGTCCGTCAAACGCTTTCATCCGAATCGATGCTCCTGTGCATCAGACGCCGTTCGATAAAGCTCGCCCCAGCCAATCACCTGCAGTTCTTCGGCAGTCACGCGGTCGGTATCGGGATTCCAGGTCTCGCGCGGAAGAGCGATAAACACGAAGCAGGGAAACTCTTCAATTCGTCCAATGTCAGCGCCTTCAAAACGCGTCGTGAGGATAACCGACGTGAGGTCATCGCCAGACCCAAATTCCTGCCCCGGCACGCCGGGCGAGAGGTGAACGAGCATCCCCGGCTTGCTATCGCCAACCGTAATGGGCCGAATAAATCGACACGTTCGTACGGGGACGAATCGTTCACTCTCCAGCGAACTCAGATACAAGGTGGGGCCAGCATTTTTCATTTCAGAACTCCGGGTTGACGCCGCTGACGCGGGTGATATTGATGGCGCCATTTAGCATTAATGGGGAGGCAGGTCGTCGCGAAGCCAGGCCGTCCAGAAGGACGTGAGATCCGGCGAGAGAAACGTGTGCTCGGCGTCGATCTCTGACCAGTAGCTGACGGTCCCATCTCGGTGGACACAGAATGGATTTCCTGTGCCGTCGTCGCCGAACGCGATAGCGCCGCGCTCTCCAGCGGAACCGCTGTTCCGCTCCAGCAGGTCACCCAGGGGCCAGATGACGTGCCAAAGTCCGGATCGATCGAACACGCCATCGGTGTGCAGATACAGCTGTCGCAATTGGGGAGGAAAGCTGGTGGCGAGCTCCACCTCAGCAGCGATCACTTCAGCGTCGGTCGCGGCCGGCCGCGTCGACAGCTCGGGACGCTCGAGCAGAACAGCCCACGCCACTCCGTCGGATCGGCTCTGCTCGTCGTTCATGCGATCACTCTCCGCCCATAGCATGGCGCCCGATCGATCCCTCTAAGCCGAATGGCCGAGAGCTTTGAGTAGGTCACTTAACCACACAAGCTCGAACGTGGTGGTGGACTCGATGTCCTGGGTGCGGTGGAGGTTCGTCCACGATTCGGTGAGCTGACCAATAGTTGGCGACGGCGGGTCGTTCGTCACATCATAGATTTCAGGAAACGGGAGCGAATAGAAGTAGTCCTCCTGCAGCGTTACGGACTTGCCCCGGGTCTGCTCCAGATGTGTGATCAAACGGTCGAACACCTCGCGAAGTTCCCCGGTGTCGATCTTCAGTCCGCTCCACGAATCCATGTGCCAAAACTAGTGCGCTACAGCGCCCGCTCCGTGAGCGCACCGCACCCTGCCCGATGGTCCATCCCTTTGCGCGCGTGCGCGTATGGGCCGCCTGGTTACGAATGGGGCAGGCTTGATTCACCGAGCCCACGCAGCGTCGTCTCCCTCGCTCACGCGGACGAGCAGGGACGAGTCCGACTTCGAAGCTGCCCCATCCAGTGAGGATGCCCTCGCCGGGCGCTGAAGCAAAGACTAAGGATGCCTGATCGCGATCCCTGAGCGGATCACTCAGGATTCGCCGTGAGTTGCCTCCGCTCCTCCGACTGCCTAGTCGATGAACCGGAACGTCTCAGCGAACGTCGGGGCCGGCTCGCCAGTCGGGACGAACACGTTCAGGATGACCTGGGTGTTGCCGTGCATCGCAACCGTGAACCAGATGTCATTGCCGTCCTTCGCAATCATGCCGGTCAACGCTGGCTCGCCGTCGAGCGTGATCTCGGTTCGTTCGCGCAACTCCGAATTGGGGAGGTTGGCGACCATCCCCTCGAGACTTGCGTCGAGGATGGTGGCTCCGGCCGCAGCGACGATATCGGCGGGGAACTCGGCTGTTGCAGCGACGTGCGCTCCGGAGTCGTTCGACCATGCCGCCGTGATCTGCTCGACCTCGAGGTCGCCGATCGGGATGACCGCGCTAGTCACCTCCGGCTCTCCCGGGAAGGTGATCTCATACCCGCCGGCGGCTGAGGTGTAGACATGACCGCCGACCTGTGCCGGCTCGCCGAGATCAGCCGATTCGAAAGTACTGAGCAACGCGCTGGTCGCCCACCACGACCCCACCGCGATGAGCAAGCCCACAACGATGAGCACGGCAAGGGGCGGACGACGCTTCTTCGCCAACTCGGCAGGGATAGTCGCCTCAGCCTGAGGCGACATTGAATCGGTTGCGCTGTCGAGCCCCCCTTCGGCGATGGCCTCACTGCTGTCCGGGACTACGCCGCCCTCATTATTCAACTGCGAACTCCTCGTTGCGAGTCTCACGACGAGGCGCGTTATGCGTCGTCACACGGGCGGGCTGCCGCACGCCGAGAGCAGCATGGCGTGCGCACCCCAACGGTGTCAAATTGACGCCAACGCAACCTCTCATCTGGGCAATCGAGTCGCCGATCGCCAAGGCTGGCGCCGCCCTCAGCGCTTTCAATGCGCACGCCGATGGATCCCCACGCCAATTCCTCCAGCCCCACTGAGGGATCCCCTATCGGGCACCTACCATAACCGCCGGAGGGTCTCTTGCCTCCCAACAGATAGATTGCTTCACGATGCGCCAGCCACGCCACGAATCGATCAGCGGGGTCGAGGCCACACGGTCTTGAACGGTTCGTAGTCACTTAATAGTCACAATTTCGGCATCACCTTGGTTCACTCGAGTTCACACTTCCCCGTGATTCCGGGGCTCGTGAGCCAGAGTGAAGCCGAGTGAACCACTACTGGATATCTTCAGCTTCCCAAGCTGATAGCGCGGGTTCGATTCCCGTCATCCTCTCTGATCAGGGGTTTTAGTCCCTTCGCTCGGACTGATTTCGTGGCAATCCGATGGCCTTGTCTCCACTTATTCGCCAGTTCGTTCTCAAACTCAAAGGCCGAAACAGCTCGTTTTGCAGCTGAGGTGCCGCCAACGAAGCGCGTCGAGGTGCGCGAGAACCGCTCCATTCCCCGACACGAGATCGCCGTTCGGGCTCGCTCAGGCCATCTCGCCATTTCTCAGCCGATCAGGCCGACTCCGATCGAGATCGCACCGACGAGGACTGCGCCGACGGCGACAGCCACAATGGCAGGACGGCCAGGAACCCATGGACCGCCGGGCCGAGCGCTTTCTTCGTCCGAATCTCGCAAGGCTAGGCGAGCGTATCTCCTCGCGAGCCATCCCTTCACAGCGTTGAGACGCAACAGTAGAACTCCGCCGATGACGATGTCCAAGACGCCGATCCCGACGATGAGGATATTGCTCAACTCCAACTGGGCACCCGACTACCCACCCCAAGTGAGGACGCCCAAGCCCGACAATACGAGCCCCGCGCCAAGGAGAATAAACCCGACGCTCACGAGCAGCGTGTTGCCCGGCGTCGCGTTACGGGCGGAATCTTCAGCCAATTTGCCGAAAAAAGCACGTTGTGAATCCTGGCTGATTCTCGATACTGCCTGCCGGTAAACGACGAGCACAGTGCCGATGATTATCGCCGCGCAGCCCCCAATAACTTGCCCGATATTCACACTCTTCCTAGCTCCTTCCGTGTCATTGCGTGAATAGCCCTGTCCGTCTCCGAATAGCGTTCTACGGCTGAACCGCGGCGCGACTGAAGTCGATCAGATCCGGGGCTTGTTCCACGAGCACGTCCTCAAAACGCTCCCAACCGTGTGCCTTGACATACTCCGCCTCGCTCGTCGTAATTGGCACAAGCCAGGCGATGACCACATCGTGGCCAGCTTCCCGAACCGTGGCGAACTCGTCAGGAAAGTAGACCGGTGCCGTCACGTACAGCGCGCTGGTAGTCGCCCCGGGAAACATGTGCCCGCGCGGTCCGAGGACGTCTCAGCGCAGATACGCCATGTGAGTTCGAAGCGCGGCGCTGCCGGCGTCGTGGAGAAGGGAAGCAACTACGTCGCGGCTGATGTCATCGGGGGCGAGCAATAGCAACTCCTGCCTGATCGAACGACCAGACGCACGAGATGTCAGTCCGTGCTTGCCGAGACCGAGCGTTGCGTACGCAGTCGAGCCAGGGCCGGATCCGTGTTTGAAGCGCACGATCTGAAATGGCATGCGATCGCCAGCTGGATCAAGCGCCCACCCCTCCTGAATCGGGCCGAGCACCGACTCGAGGTGACTCACAAGGCCGTCCACGTTACTACCCGAATCTGCCATCATCACTGCCCCAGCGTCGGTTGCACCACAAGCCGTTTGTCGGAAGAACGAGCCCGCCATCCGGACGGCCGACTAGACACTCGCCCGAGCGTAGTCCGATCCTCGCAACGCGTCATCGAGCGCATCACGCAATGCATGGCGTTCGAGGCGTTGTAGTCGGAAAGAATCATCTATTAGTTGCCGTGATGACGATGTTGTTCTCGGTGATCACCTGGACGGTGCCGCTCGTGAACGACAGACGAGTCTCTCCATCGGGGCCCTCGACTGCGAGCCCCTTTGAACTTCCCAAGACATCTTCGATGAACTTCGAGATGCCGGCCCAGGATCCCGGCACGCAGGGCTGCATCACTCGCTCCGCGGCGGGAGGCCCGCACGGATCTTCGCGACGGACGCGAGCCAGTCATCCCAAGCGGCAGAGTCGGTCGGTCCGCCATCGGCCTCGATTCCGGTGTCACCGATCAGAGTCAGCAGATCATCGCCGGCGCGCTGCGCAAACTGCCAGATGAAGTCAGTCATCGCAAGGAAGGCTTCCCTGGTCGAAATCAGGTCAGCGTCCGAGTTGCGGCTATCGGGGGATAACATTGGGGCCTCCGTTCGTGATCTCGCCAGTTCGCACCTCGGCCCACACCTGAGTCCCGTCCGGCTATGTCTTGAAGTACTTAGCGATTGATTGGCCGTCCTTGAGCGTGACTGAGCTCATAGCGCCGCGCGTACCACCCGAACGCCGCCGCCGAACCAAACGCCGCAATTGCCGCGGCCCAGAGCGGAGGAGCTTCGAACTCGATGCACCACCAGAAGACATACCCGATCGCGATTCCGCCCAATGCAGCTGGCACGGCCAACGCAAGGACTCGCCATCCCCCACTCAACCTCAATTCCATGCGCCTGAGAAGGACAATGGCGACGACGACAATCTCCGCGACAATAAAGAACGCCGCCCAGTACAGGGGAGACGCAAAGACGGCCCACATGGCGTTTGCAGGGTTACGGGAGATGAAAACCCCGACCACTCCAAGTGTCAACCCGCCAGCGAACAAAGCACCAAAGTAGCTGTACGCTCCGAGGGTCTTCCAACGCAATGACCGGACAATCATCGTTCACCGCCAGAGTACTTCACCACTGCTTGCCGAAGGTTGGCTGCCTGAGTCGCCGGACACAAGCGACACCCCGCCGCCAGCCACGACCTCAACTGAGAACCTTCCGTTCCGCACAACACTGGCGCAGAACCCGCACCCGCGACCGCGCGCGGGCGTTTCGGGAACGAAACTTATCCCACTCAGCTGGGGGACAAAGACACGCAGTGGCTCGACTGTATGCGCACGTCTGGCTAGAACGAATACCCCATAACGGGGGCCGTGGATGCGTAACGTCTGAGGCATCGCTCGCGTGCGTCTCGGTACTCGACAGTTCCGCTCTCGCGCTTCGTTCGGCTGGAGAACCTCCGGGCCGACGCAAACATGAGTTCCGAGTACGCATCGATCGATGAGACGACGCGCGAGCATGTCGAGCGCGAATCGCGGCACAAGCGTTGGTTCTCCGACCGATGCCTCGGACTTCGGAGTGTCCGGAACGCTCTGCCCACTCGGTACTCCCGGGAAGACAGGATGTCGCACGGAGTAGATAGGTTCAGATCGTTATGACACCAGACCGTCGCGCGCGAAAGCAGGCCAAGCCGAAGAAGTCAGTCGGCGTGCCGCCCGCGCCGACGATCCGTTCAAGCGACGATGCGCACGACGTGGTGTTCTTCCAGCGGCATCCTGCGGACGATCCGCGCCGGCCGGCGCCCGGATACGCCCAGCTCCGTTCTTGGCCGTTCGGTGTCAGGTCGCAGGCGATGGCGGTTCTGGCTGCGGTCGCTGCGGCGCCACCGAAGCGTTTCTCGGGCGGTGGTTACTGGGAAGCGATGCACGGGGAGATGACCGGGTGGCACGAGATCCGGGTCGATGGCCCAGGCCGGACCCACCACCGACTTTTCTGCCTTCTCGATTACGAAGCCATCGGGAAGGAGAAGCCGCTACTCGTGGTCATCGACGGCCGCGTGAAACCCTTCATGACCGAGTTGGCGTCCGACGACTACGCTGAGGTCCGCATGCTCGGCAAAGAGTACTGGTCGCGCAACCCCAGGTCGCTATACGAGCGCAGGAGCTCCTAGACGCTCGACCAAGGCTCGCGCATCCTCGACCTCACCCTCGAGCAACGGACGAGTCGTCGCTTCACGATCCTCATCCGGCATCGGCTCCAGAGTGAGTCGCATACCAAGCGCCGCCGCGAGCTCAGCAACCGTCCCGATCGTCGGGTTCGATCGGTTCCCATGCGCGAACAGCCGCCGAAGTGCCGACGGGTCCGCGTTGATCGCCCGCGCGAGCGCAGCCTTGCTGAGCCCGGCACCTTCCCGAGCGTCATCAAGGGCGTTTACGATCGCATCCGTCGTAGCGATGCGCACCCAGTGTGTGACATAACTACGCACGAACTCCGGGTCCTTAAGGTCTTCCTGGAGGTCTTCCCAGAAAACATCTTCGGCGGCCATCACCACCACATCCTTTCTCACATCACTGCACTAAGAATGCACCCAGCGTTGCATTTATGCAACATGGATAACCATCCGGATCCGACAGGCATTCCCCGGATCCGGCAACCCGGGTGCTGTGCTCGCCGGCATTGCGATGCTGATCCAAACGGGCTCCTCGCGCTCTGAACGGTTGCGAGCTCATCGGACTGCTTTATGTACTCAGCGCCCGGCGCCGACGTCGCGATTCTCGTGCTCACGGGCGCGCCGTCCTGAGCTCTAGATGCCGATCAAACCCGTGGCAGTAAGTAGGCCGACATTTGTGTCGTGTCCGAACAGACGCTAGACAAATCGCAGCTCCGAGCGCGGTCCGAAGTCTCCGCTTAATCGCCAAAAATTGGAGTTCACCTTGCTTCACAGGAACTCACGGAGCCGCGAAATCTAGCGAGAATGAGGCGCCGTGAACCGCTGTGAACCACCACTTGACAACTTCAGCTTCCCAAGCTGATAGCGCGGGTTCGATTCCCGTCATCCGCTCTTTGTGAATATTGCCTGATCAGAACTTATTTCTGGCTCAATATCGACACTCGTGAATTCGACTTCTTTTGTCGCGTCACGGTCAACTCACGGTAAATGATTCAGTTTGTTTTCGTGAGCAAGCCACGCTCAACTCCGTCGAGCGGCCTTTGGTGGACACCGAACGACGCCACGTGCAGCTCCTGCGGCTCACATCACGCCCGCGTTCGCGCCCGCACCGGGCGATGATGAGCTCGGGCCCTACCACTCCCTACACCTTGGCGCCCCGCCCCACGCGAACCGCGGGCAGGGAAGCAGAGTCTGAATGGAATGCAGGCCGAACTACCTTGACGAACGCGTGTGCCGCGCAGCCGGTGCTGTCACCGAACCCGTAACCGATGGTGCGGTCTGGCAGGGTGCCCTGGGTGAGCCGGCCCGCCGCGTCGAACGTGTACCCGGAAGGCGAGTCGGTTTGCTCACCGCACGGAAGAGTCGTCTCGTTCCACCCCCTTGAGGGACTGTCCAGTAAAGGAGCCGGAGCTCTCCACAGAAAGGTGGCCGGCGCCGGTTGCGATCTCACTGTGTGGAGAGCTGGATCAACTGCGGCTAGGTGATCGTTCGGTTACCTGGATTCGAAGGTCCGGCTCGCAGCTGCGATCTTCGAACTCAAGGTGGGTATGGTAATCGTCATTCCTCGTATTCCCGGCTGTGAGTGGGCCGGGGAGGCGAGGAACTCAACCGTCCGGCGCAGGTCATCAGGCGTCTTCGCACCTCATCGCCTGTAGCATCCGCCGCGCAGCACTCGCGCCGCGCACGCAAGCACCCCCGGGCGCATGCACGATGCCCGGGGGTGCTCCGTCACGCGGATCGGTCAGCCGAATTCTTCAGCGACCTTCTCGCGGTCCGCGTTGCGCTCCTTGGCGCGCTCCAGGTCGACCTCGAGGACCTCGTCGTACCCCAGCCCCTTGGCCTCTGCCTGCATGTCGGCCTTCAGCTGGTCGAATTCGGCGTCGCTGCCGGCGAACACCATCTTCCACGAGTACTGGACGATCACCGGCTCGACCTGCTTGCGCAGGGTCTGGATCTCCGAGGAGTCCGTCGGCGTGGTGTAGCTGGCGCCGGTCGCGACGAGCAGCTGGTCGTTGTCCTTCAGGTAGTCCATCGTGGTCGGCGCCCCGCCCATCTTGGCCTTCCAGTCCGCCGAGAGCGGCGTCTCCACGAGCGCCTGATACGTCGGCCAGCTCCTGTAGCTGAAGGGCATGCCGGTCTCCTTGTCGATGTCGGCCGGGAGCACAGTCGACACGTTCAGCTGAGATCCCCCGTCGACGAAGCTGCCACCGCCCCACTCGGCCGGAACCTCGGCATCGCCCTCGATGAAGACCTTCCTGCCGAACTCGGTCAGCGCGGGCTGGCCGGAGTCATCCAGCTCCCAGGTGAGACCCTTCGGACCTGCGGCCGCCATGACCTTACCGTCGTTGGCGTAGCGCCCCTCCGGCGAGTACAGCCAATCGATGAACGCGGCGATCCGCTCGGGGTCCTTCGCCTTCGAGCCGATCGCCAAAGTCTGCGCTCCGCCGTATATCTCGGCACCGAAAGACAGCACGTTCATATCCTTGAGCGGGGCGATCTGGAAGCCCTTGCCGGCCTGGGTGTTGGCATCGGTGTTGTACGCGGACTGTCCGAGCCACGGCCACCAGGAGAACAGCACCTGCCCGTTCTGGAACTTCGAGAACATGGTGTCGTAGTTCTGCGTCGTCGACTCGGGGTCGATGAGTCCGAGCTTGTTGGCCTCGTGGTAGAACTTCAGCGCGCGCAGGTACTCGCTGTCGTCATCGAGCATCGCCTGGTAGTCCGAGCCGTCCGGCTTGGCTGCCGCGAAGCCCTGCCCCTCGTAGCCGTAGAACGCGGGCGGCTGCCCCGCCGTGACCATCCCGTTGCCGTCCCAGTCCTTGAACAGGGAGATGGCATATACCTTGGCGCCGTTGGGGGCGGTGGGCTCGAGGTCCTGCATGTCCTTCAACACCGGAAGGAGGTCCTCGAGGGTGTTCAGCTCCGGGTAGCCGAGCTGCTTGTAGAGGTCCCAGCGAAGATACGGCCCGAACGTCGGGTCGACCCCCCCATCGGGTTCGGTGGGCTTGATCGACGACATCATCGTCGGGAAGGCGAAGACGCCGTCCTTGCCGTCGTTGAGATGCGTGACCGCGGTGTCGAACTTCTCGACGTTCTCCATCGCAGGGTAGAACGGCGCGTTGTCCAACACCAGGCCGCCTTGGACGAGCTCGTCGAGCTTCTTCCCCTTGCTGATGACGATGAGGTCACCGAGATTGCCGGCCGAGACGCGGGTGTTGTAGAGCGTGTCGCCGCCGCCGGCGACATTCTGGGCGATGAAGTTCAGCTTCATGTTGAACTTCTTCTTCACGAGGTCGCCGAACCAGCCCTCCTGACTGCCCATGTAATTCGCGACCTCGTCGAAGACATCGATCGTGATCTCCTCATCCCACTTGTCGGGGAACTCGGAGATGGTGGCGCGTTCGGCCTCTGGCGCGCCGCCGATGCACGAGGTCAGCAGGCCGACCATCGCCAGAGCGGACGCAATCGCGACCGCCTTCTTTGGGAGCTTCATTGCTTTCCTTTCAGATTGTGCCCGGAGGCGGTCAGCCCTTGACCGCGCCGAGCATGATGCCCGGCGGTGGTGGTGAGCGCGATGCGCCTACCGACGCAGGCCGCCAGGCGTGAGAGTGCATGCGCCCATGAATCCGGTCCCGATGATCGCCACGCGCAGTGTCGTCGCCATTGATCTCATCCTTCGCCGTTGATGGAGTGTGTGCGGATTGCATGAAACTCTGCCAGTCGGGGTGGCGGAAGGCGCAAAATTTGCGCAAAATAGGCAGATGCCCGCATCTAGTCGAGTCATGCTCGCGCGCGTGGCCGAGGATGCCGGCGTCAGCGTCTCGACCGTGTCGCGTGCCCTGCGCGGCCGCGGCGACATGGCGCCGGATACGCGGTCACGGGTGCTGCGCTCGGCCCAGACAGTCGGCTACACCTTCGCCGGCGAGTCGCGGGGGCGCCCGCGCCGGGGGACCTCCTCTCTCGTCTTCGACCTCGTGCTGTCGCATTTCCACGGCCCGTACACCGATGAGGTCACTGCCGGTGCACGCACAGCGGCTGCGCAATTGGGATACGACCTGGTGCTCACGGCCGAGCGCGAGGACCCCGACGTGGCCGAGCCCGCGGATCTCGACGACTTCTGGGCGTGCACCCTCACCGAATCGAGGGCTCTTGCCAGCGCGCCGCAGGCGCGGCCGGTGGCCACTCCGATCACTCAGCTGATCGTGGAGGACCTCACTTCTAGCGGCCACGGCGGCGAACCGATCCGCGCCTGGGTCGCCCGGCCGCACTCGGATTCCCCGCTGCCGACGGTCCTCGAGTACATCGGATACAACGGCGGCCGGGGCGTCCTGGGCGAGCGTCTGCAGTGGACAGCGGCAGGCTACGTGCACGTGCTGATGGGCACCCGGGGCCAGGGCAGCGGATGGGGCACCGGAGGCGACACTCCCGATCCGCACGGCTCGGACGGCTCGGTTCCCGGGTTCATGACCCGCGGCATCCGCAGCCGGGAGACCTACTTCGGGTCCCGCGGATCACGGTCCCCGTCACCGGGTCCAGTTCCCACAGCAGCGGCACCTGGTAGCGGTGCAGCACCCAGCCCGCGGTCGACGCCTGCATCCCGAGTTCGCTCGCGATGCACGCCGGTCTCCGACGAGTGAGATGCCGCAGGATCCGCAGTCGCGTCTCCACGCACGGCCCCGTCCGGTTCGGGTGTGAGTGAGTGACGCTCGAACGGTCGACGAGGCCGGCAACGCCCTGATCGCGGAACCGGCGCCACCACCGCCACGCCGTCGTGCGGGAGGTACCCATCTCCGCCGCAACATGCACGCCTGGACCCGAGGCATCGGACCATGATCAACCTGCCAGCCGGAGTCAGCCGGGCATCAGCGTGAGACACGAGACCTCCGTACGAACGAGCGGCAGAACAACTAGACAGCTCCAACTCGATACCGGAGATCTCCTAAGTCAACGAATGATTCGGGGCAGTACCTCTAGGCCCTGGCAGCCCTGATCACGGTCGGGAACGTCGCCCTTGTCGAGCCGCGCGCGATGAGCTCTGTCGGGAGTTCGATGACCTCATCGCCGAGTTCCGCACCCGCCACCGCCCCGGCGAGAGTGTGCACCGCCGCTGCCGCCATCTCTCTGATCGGCTGGCGGATGGTCGTCAACGAAGGATGCAGCCACCGGGCCCCGCGCACATCGTCGAAGCCGATGACGAGAACATCTCCGGGAATCGTCAACCCCGCTTCGGCGATGCCCCGGTAGGCGCCAGCCGCCATCTCGTCCGAGCATGCGAACAGGCCGATCGGCCCCTCCCCTGGAAGTTCGGACAGCGCCCTCGCACACGAGCGCCAGGCGTCCATCGCGCTCCAATCAGCATCCGCGCGCACACTGGGCGCACCGGGGACGATTCGCGTCAGCGCTTCGAGAAACCCTTCCACCCGACCGCGACCGTACCGGTAGGACGGCGTAGCGCCGATGACGATGAAGCGTCGGGCCCCGTTGTCGATCAAATGCTCGGCGGCCGCCTTCCCGCCCACGCGGTCTGTGGTGCGCACGCTCGGCAGTCTCATCGGCGGTTCCGATGACGGCTCGAGCAGCACGACCGGGATTCCCGCCCGGCGCATCACCGCCATCTGCGCTGCGGTGGGAACGATCAGCCCGAGGATCACCCCGGCCGTGCCACGCGAGCGGATCCGCTGGGGCCAGTCATCATCGGGGTCCTCGCGCTCGGCCGTGAGCACCAGGTCGTATCCCAATTGCGCAGCCGCTGTGCGTGCACCGGCAGTGACCTCATCGGTGTACGGGCCGTGGAAATGCGACAGCACGAGGTCGAAGACGAGAGAGGAGGTCCCCCGGCGCGGGCGCCCCCGCGACTCGCCGGCGAAGGTGTAGCCGACTGTCTGGGCCGAGCGCAGCACCCGTGACCGCGTATCCGGCGCCATGTCGCCGCGGCCGCGCAGGGCACGCGACACGGTCGAGACGCTGACGCCGGCATCCTCGGCCACGCGCGCGAGCGTGACTCGACTAGATGCGGGCATCTGCCTATTTTGCGCAAATTTTGCGCCTTCCGCCACCCCGACTGGCAGAGTTTCATGCAATCCGCACACACTCCATCAACGGCGAAGGATGAGATCAATGGCGACGACACTGCGCGTGGCGATCATCGGGACCGGATTCATGGGCGCATGCACTCTCACGCCTGGCGGCCTGCGTCGGTAGGCGCATCGCGCTCACCACCACCGCCGAGCGCCCGACGCTCGTTCCGTTCACGAATGAAAAGAATTGGAGGATGCGATGACCGCATCTGCGCGCGCCATCATCGATCTCGATGTGACGGGCCATCACATCAGCCGTCACCTGTACGGGCACTTCGCCGAGCACCTCGGCCGCTGCATCTACGACGGGTTCTGGGTCGGCGAGGATTCGACGATCCCGAACGAGCGCGGCATCCGGCTCGACATCGTCGAGGCACTGCGCGCCCTGGACATTCCCAACCTCCGGTGGCCCGGCGGATGCTTCGCCGACACCTACCACTGGCGCGACGGTATCGGCCCGCGCGAGAGCCGCCCGAGGATCGCCAACACGAACTGGGGCGACGTCGTCGAGAACAACCACTTCGGCACGCACGAGTTCATGGACCTGTGCGACCTGCTCGGCGCCGACGCCTATGTCAACGGCAACGTCGGCAGCGGCACCGTGCAGGAGATGGCGGAGTGGGTCGAGTACCTCACCCGCGGTGACGACAGTCCGATGGCGCAGCTTCGCCGCGAGAACGGCCGCGACGAACCCTGGCTGGTTCCGTTCTGGGGGCTGGGCAACGAGGCGTGGGGCTGCGGGGGCAACATGTCGGCCGCGCACTATGCGGAGGAGGCGCGGCGGTACGCCACCTTCTGCCACAATCACGGCGAGAACAGACTCGTCCGCATCGCGGCGGGCGCCCACGAGGACGACCTCGAGTGGACCCGCGTGCTGATGAAGACCCTGATGGAGTGCCACGGCTGCACCCTCTGGGGGAGCCTGCCCTACCAGGCCGTCTCGTTCCACTACTACTCGCACTCCGGATCCGGCGCCAACACCGAAGAGGCGGCATCCTTCAGCGATGCGCAGTACTACGAGACGATGGCCCACGTCGCCGACATCGATCGCGTCATCCGCGGGCACATCGCCGTCATGGACTCCTACGATCCGCACAACCGGGTGGGCCTGGTCTGCGACGAGTGGGGCACCTGGTGGAGCGCCGAGGAGGGGACGAATCCCGGATTCCTGTTCCAGCAGAACACGGTCAGAGACGCCCTCGTGGCCGGATTGCACTTCGACATCTTCCACCGTCATGCGCGTCGGCTGACGATGGCCAACATCGCCCAGACCGTGAACGTGCTGCAGGCGATGATCCTCACCGACGGCGAGCAGATGGTCCTCACCCCGACGTACCACGTCTTCGAGATGAACAAGGGCCATCAGGATGCGCAGCAGCTCGTCGCGCATCTGCTTGAGGGCCCGGTGCGGGGCGTGCGCGGCGAGGATCTGCCGCTCGTCTCGATGTCGGCATCCACCAAGGACGGGAAAGCTCTGCTCTCACTCACGCACCTCTCCGCCGACGTGGACTGCGAGCTGAGCATCGACCTGCGCGGCCGCGGAGCGGCGCTCACTCGCGCCAGGGTGCTCACCGGCGAGAGCACTACAGACTTCAACGACACCGACCGGCCGGGCCGTGTCGCGCCGCGGCCGCTGGAGGCACGACTGGAAGGCGGCACCCTGACCGTGACGTTGCCGCCGCACTCCTTCGCGACGATCGAGCTGACACTCGCCTGACCCGGTCCGCCGGGGCGGCCGTCTCCTTCACCCCTGGAGCCGGCCGCCTCCGCAGACCACCCTGACCCGCCACATAGGAATCACCATGACCCGACACAGACTGATCATCAACACTGATGCGAAGAACGAGGCAGACGACCAGTTCGCCATCGTTCAGGGCCTGCTGTCCGACTCCCTCGACATCCGCGGGATCATCCCTGCACACTTCGGTGACCGCCGTACGTCGAACAGCAGGCAGGACTCCCGCGAAGAAGTGGACCTCCTTCTTGCTTACCTCGGGATGAACGGAGACATTGTCGTCGCAAATGGCGCTGACGCCGCCTTGCCGGACGAACGCACGCCACGCCCGTCCGCAGGCTCGCGACTCATCATCGACGAGGCCTTCGCCACAGACGAACGTCTCTACGTCGCATTCCTCGGTCCCCTCACCGACATGGCCTCCGCGATCTTGGAGGAGCCGACTCTCCAGGATCGTGATGTCGTTGTGGTGTGGATCGGTGGACCGCCGTACGGCGGCACAGTCCCTGAGTACTCGCACGAGTTCAACCTGTCGAACGACGTGCACGCAGCTAACGTCGTTTTCGCATCATCGCTAATGATCTGGCAGATTCCGATCAATGTGTACACGATGGTCGGCGTGGGCTACGCCGAGCTCGAGGAGCGGGTGCGGCCGTGTGGACCGCTTGGCGAGTACTTGACGCAGTATCTCATTGACTTCAACGCAGAACACCAGCCGGGGCTCGAACTGCGCACCCTTGGCGACAGTCCAGCGATCGGGGTGGTCATGAACCCGAGTGGAGCGATTTGGCGGGACTACCCCCGGCCGAGATTCACCCCTGACTGCCGCATGATCGAACCACACCTCGCTTCCGCCCCGGTTCTCCTCGGTACCGGAATCCGATATCTCAGTAGCGATGTGGCCAATCGGACTGTCCGGGTCTGCGAGTCCCTAGACACGAGGTGGCTCTTGGAGGACATGTTCCACAAGCTCGCGCGGTTCGCTCGTCTCGGTGAGAAGCCGGCACGTTGATGTCCGCCCGCTCGCAGTCTCTTTTCAACGATCTTCCCGAATTGCGTTTCCACCCACCAGCAAGGAGCAACGTCATGCCTTCGTCACCGTCCGTCCAGCTGTATACCGTCAGGGACGCGATCGCGAACGACCTCACGGCCACGATCGCCCGACTCGCGGAAATCGGGTTCACCCGCGTCGAGCCGTACGCCTTCGCTGAGCGTACGGATGAGCTGGCGCGCGCATTCGCCGCGGCCGGCGTGACCGCACCCTCCGGCCATGCCACTGTCATCGATGCAGAAGACCCCGCCCTGGTCTTCGACGCTGCGGAGCAGCTCGGGATCGAGTCGGTCATCGATCCGTTCGTGCCCAGTGAGAGGTGGCAGACCGCCGATGATGCATTCCGACTCGCGGACCGCGTCAATGAACTCGCCTCGCTTGCGGGGGAGCGCAATCTCCGCTTCGGGTACCACAACCACCAGTGGGAGTTCGCGAACAAGGACCAGGGACGATCGGTCTACTCGTTCTTCGTCGAGCGGCTCTCGCCCGACGTGATCCTGGAGCTCGACACGTTCTGGTCGACCGTCGGTGGCGAGGACACGCCTGCGCTCCTGCGAGCCCTCGCTGATCGTGTGAAGTTTCTGCACGTCAAGGATGGAATCGTGAACGGCGACATCGCCACCGCCCTTCCCAGCAGCGAAAGCGCGCTCGACGTACCCGACGCTCTGGCCGCGGCGTTCAAGGAACAGACCCCCGCCGGTCAGGGCAACGTCGACGTAGCGGCGATCCTCGCCGCCGCACCGGACGCCATCCGCGTTGTCGAATTCGACGACTACGCACACGACATCTTCGAAGGTGTCGCGGAGTCGCTCGCCTGGCTGCAGGAGAACGACAAGTGAGCGGCACGGGACCCGTCGGCGTCGGCATCATCGGCGCCGGCGTCATCAGCAACACCTATCTCGAGAACATGACGAGCTTCCCCGACCTTCGGGTGCTGTTCGTCGCTGACCTCGACCTCGATAGGGCGCGCACCCAGGCGGAGGCGTACAACGTCCCATCCCACGGCACCGTAGATGAGCTGCTTGCGATCGACGAGATCGAGATCGTCGTCAATCTGACGATCCCCAGAGTTCATGTGGAGGTCGACCGGCGGATCATCGCGGCCGGAAAGAGCGTGTGGAGTGAGAAGCCGCTCGCGCTCGACCGAGACGCGGCATCGGACCTGCTTGCCGAAGCAGCGGCGGCCGGACTCCGGGTGGCCTGCGCGCCCGACACCGTCCTGGGAGCGGGGATCCAGACGGCGATGCGTGCGATCGCCCGCGGTGACATCGGTGAGCCGCTGACCGCGACGACGATGTTCCACGTTCCTGGCCCGGAGCTGTGGCACCCCAATCCTGACTTCCTGTATGCGATCGGTGCCGGTCCGCTGCTGGATATAGGGCCGTACTACCTCACGGCTCTGGTCCATGCATTCGGCGCGGTCGATCAGATATCCGCGGTGTCCTCCCGATCCCACGACCGCCGGATCATCGGCAGCGGTCCCCGGCAGGGGGAGCAGTTCCCGGTCGAGGTGCCCACCCATCACGCAGCACTGGTCAGCTTCGAATCGGGACAGTCCGCACAGACGACCTTCAGCTTCCAGAACGCGCTGTCCCGCGCGGGAATGGTGGAGATCAGTGGAACGGAGGGCACCCTGGTGCTTCCCGACCCGAACACCTTCGAGGGCGACAGCACGCTCTATCGTTTCGGCTCGGAGGTGCCGCAGGTCATCACGGCCACCGGTTCATTCCATGGCCGTGGCTCCGGCGTCGTCGACCTCGCTCGAGCCTTGCGCGGTGGGCCTACCGAAACGGCCAGCGGTACACTCGCGAGTCATGTTCTCGACACGCTCCTCGCGATCGCCGACTCCGCTGAGCGCCGTGAGGGGGTAGAGGTGACTTCAACCGTGGAGAAGCCAACGCCGTTCGCGGAGTCGTGGGATCCAGCCGAATCCACCCTCTGACCCGGTGCCATCCTCAGCGGCAAGGAATCCCCCAAAGCGTCCTTCGAATGACGGCGGCGCGACCGGGACCAAGTTCGCGAGCCCCGGCACCGTTGATGCATAGACGTATTTCAATCGAGAGCGGAGTGGTAATGACATCGCAAGCGCAGTTGCGTCGTGAAGAGGATCCGGTCTTCGAGTGGGCCCTCCCCGGGCTCCACCTGAAGTTCGACCACCGCGACGACCGGCCCGTGCGGCTCGCGCGCCTCGCGACCGCACCCGAGGCGCCATCCGCGGCCGCGCCCTGGGCGATCATCGACGTCATCACCGCCGGCGTCGAGCACCGCGCCAGCAACGACCAGGGCCTCCTCTACTCGAGTGCCGGGCAGCGGCTCCGCTACGCGGGCCACGAATCGGACGAGACCGAGCTGCGGATTCGCCAGCGCGCACCGGAGTTCGGCCTCGAGGTGCTCAGCGTCTTCCGCGTCGCTGGACCGGGCCTCCAGATCCGACACAC
This sequence comes from Agromyces albus, assembly GCF_030815405.1. NCBI lineage: Bacteria > Bacillati > Actinomycetota > Actinomycetes > Micrococcales > Microbacteriaceae > Agromyces > Agromyces albus. Next base: position 3,632,606 of record NZ_JAUSWX010000001.1, read on the forward strand.
CCTTCGCAACGTGGCCGACCGGAGTCTCGTACTGCTCTCGGTGAGCTCAGCGCTCGTGGCCGTGCCCGCCGACGGCGCGCACGACCTCTTCTGGGGCGAGAGCGAATGGCGGGCCGAGGGGCGCTGGCGACAGCGCCCATTGAGCGAGTTGCTGCCCGACATCGATCCCGTGATGCACGGTGGCCAGCACCCGCGCGGGCTCTTCTCGCTGACCAGCCATGGGAGCTGGTCGACCGGTTCGTTCCTGCCGACCGGGGTCCTCGCGGCCGAGACCGTCCCTTCGATCGCGTGGCAGGTCGAGACCAGCGCTGGCTGGCACTGGGAGGTGGCACAGGCTGGGAGCAGCGTGACGGTGGGCGTGCACGGCGCGACCGACAGGCACCACCAGTTCGCCGCGCGGCTGGCGCCGGGTGAGGAGTTCACCTCGGTGCCGGCTGGACTCTGCGTCGCCGATGGCGGCCGGGACGCGGCCTTCGCGGCGCTCACGGGTTACCGGCGCGCGATCCGTGAGGTGCGCCCGGTCGACGCTCGGCTTCCGGTGGTCTACAACGACTACATGAACACTCTCATGGGCGAGCCGTCGACGGAGAAGCTGCTACCGCTCATCGAGTCGGCGGCCGAGGCGGGCGCGGAGTACTTCTGCATCGACGCCGGGTGGTACGCCACGCCCGGCAGCGCCTGGTGGGTCGGCGCGGGCGAGTGGCTCGAGGCTCCCGAGCGGTTCACCGGCGGCTTGTTGTCGGTCATCGATGCCATCCGCGCCAACGGCATGCGGCCCGGGTTGTGGTTGGAGCCGGAGTCGGTCGGGTTCGAGTCGCCGATGGCGGGGCGGTTGCCGGAAGAGGCGTTCTTCCAGCGGTTCGGCGAGCGAGTGATCGTGGCGGGGAACTTCCAGCTCGACCTGCGGCATCCGGCGGCGCGCGCACACTTGGACGAGACGGTGGACCGGCTGGTGGACGAGTTCGGGCTCGAGTTCATCAAGCTCGACTACAACAGGAACATAGGCGGCGGGACTGAAGTGGACGCCGACGCGCCAGGGGCAGGGCTGCTCGGTCACACCCGAGCCTTCCGCGACTGGCTGCTCGGCGTGCACCGCCGGCATCCGGGAGTGCTGTTCGAGAACTGCGGTTCGGGTGCGCTGCGCATGGACTACAACCTTCTATCGGTGGCTCATCTGCAGTCGACCTCAGACCAGGAGGACTTCCGGAAGTACGTGCCGATCGCGGCGGCGGCGCCTGCGAGTGTCCTGCCCGAGCAGGCGGGGAACTGGGCGTATCCGGCCGCGTCGATGAATTTGGAGGAAACGGCGTTCGCGATGACGGCTGGTGTCATGGGGCGGTTGTACCTCTCCGGATTCCTCAATGAGTTGAGCGCGGAGCAGTCCGCACTGGTAAGCGAAGCCATTGCGCTGCATAAGGAATGGCGGCATCGCATCGCCAGGTCGCATCCGGTATGGCCGCTGGGACTCCCGGGCTGGGGGGACGAGGTGATCGCCCTCCAGCTCAACACCGGATCCGAGTCGCTGCTGGCGCTGTGGTCGCGCGGTGAGGCTGCCCAGGTCGCGCTGCCAGGGCTGCGCGGGCTGGACCTGAAGCAGGTCTACCCCGTCGCCCTGCCGGAGTGGACGATCCGCACCGACGGCGAGACGCCGGTCGTCGAGGTTCCTGCGGGGCCCGCCGCCAGGATCTTCACAGTGCAGCGTTGATCCACCGGTCTCGAGACACAGCACACCCAACACCACCCCCGCACCACACGTTCGATCACATCTAGGAAGGAACGCACCATGACCACATTCCCCAAAGGCGCCGGGCTGTCACGTCGAGGTTTCCTCGCCGGAGCCGGCGTGGCGGTCGCCGCGGTCGCGGTAGACCCCTTCTCCGGGCCCCTCTCCGCCTGGGCTGGTGAGGACTCCGATTCGAAGCAGATCAACGGCTACACCTGGAAGAACGCCGTCATCAACGGCGGCGGCTTCGTGTCCGGCATCGTGTTCAACGAAACCGAGCAGAACCTGATCTACGCCCGCACCGACATCGGCGGCTGCTACCGGTGGCAAGAGGACTCCCGGACCTGGAAGCCGCTCCTGGACTGGGTGGGCCGCGACAAGTGGGGCTATGCGGGCGTTGTCTCCATGGCCACCGACCCGGTCGAGACCGACCGCGTCTACGCCGCCGTCGGCACCTACACCCTCGACTGGGACCCCAATAGCGGCGCGATCCTCTACTCCGACGACAGGGGCGAGACCTGGGGCATCGCCGAGCTCCCGTTCAAGCAGGGCGGCAACATGCCCGGCCGCGGCATGGGCGAGCGACTGGTCGTCAACCCCGCCGACAACGCCGAGCTGTACCTCGGCACCCCTAACGGGAACGGCCTATGGCGCTCCAAGGACTACGGCCGCACCTGGGCCGCGGTGGAGAATTTCCCCAACCCCGGCAATTTCGTCATCGACCCGGGCAACATCATCTTCGCCGACAACCAGGGCGTGATCTGGATCGACTTCGACCAGATCGGCGGCAAGATCTATGTGGGCGTTGCCGACCCGGTCGACCCGCTCTACGCCTCCGAAGACGGCGGGGCGACCTGGCAGGCCGTCCCCGGCGCCGCCGAAGCGCTCGGCGCAGTCGACGGGAACCGCACCATTCCCAACCAGTCCGCAGTGGACGACACCAACGGATACCTGTACATCGCCACCAGCCACGACCCGGGCCCCGGCAACGGTCCGGCCGCTTCGGGCAACGGCGGCAAGATCATGCGGCTCACCACCCAGACCGGCGAATGGACCGACGTCACCCCGACCTACAACCCGCGCGGCATGATCCCGGGCTTCGGCGGCATCACGGTCGACCGACAGAACCCCGGCACTCTCATGACGGCCACGCGCAACAACTGGTGGCCCGACGAAATCATCTACCGCTCCACCGACTCCGGCCAGACCTGGCAGCTCAGCTGGGACTACGCCGAAGGCGAGGAACGCACCGACCGCTTCGACATGGACAGTTCGGGCAGCCCCTGGCTGTCGTGGAACGGCGAGGACCAGGGCGCGGCATACGCGGTCAAGCACGGGTGGATGATCGACGCCCTCGCGATCGACCCGCATGACCCCGATCGCATCATGTGGGGCACCGGCGCGACCATCTGGGGCAGCGAAGAGCTGACGCGGTGGGACTCGCAGGGCGAGCTGATCGGCGAGGACGAGGCCGGCCGGCGGATCGCCCTGCCGGTCGAGAAGTTCACCGTGGGGGTCCGCGTCGAAGGCTTGGAGGAGACAGCAGTGCTCGACCTCGCGGCGCTCGGCGGAACACTCGTCTCAGCGGTCGGCGATGTCGGCGGCTTCGTCCACACCGACCTCGACCGGGCGGAACCCATGATCGACACCGACTGGTCCACGGGCACCAGCGTCGACTTCGCCCAGTCCAACCCTGACGTCGTCGTCGGCACCGGCAGGGTGCACGGCAACGAGAAGGGCCACGTCGGCGTCTCCACCGACCGGGGCAAGACCTGGAGGAACGCCGCTCGCGTCGAAGGCGTCCCCGGCGACGGCCACGGCGGCACCGTCGCGATCAGCGCCGACGGGTCCAGGATCTTCTGGTCGCCGAGCGAAACCGAGGTCACTCCGGTGTACAGCACCGACCTGGGCGAGACGTGGAACCCGGTACGGGGACTCCCGGCGGGAGCGAAGATTCGGTCCGACCGCGTTAAGGCGTCGGTCCTTTACTCGTTCTCGGGCGGCACGTTCTATCGGAGCACCGACGGGGGCGCGACGTTCACCGACACGGGCGCGACCGGCCTGCCCACCGGCGCCGTCGAAGACTTCCGGGCCGTCCCCGGCCGCAAGAACCACGTCTGGCTGGCCGGGCGCGGGGACGAGAAGGAAGGCATCGTCGGGGGCATGTGGCGCTCCAAGGACGGTGGCGCCACCTGGAAGCAAGTCACCAAGTTCGAAACGGCGGACTCGATCGGCTTCGGCAAGGCCGCCAAGCGGTCCGGATATCCGGCGATTTACACGTCGGCGTTGACTGGGGGCAAGGCCGGCATCTACCGTTCAATCGACGGCGGCAACAAGTGGTACCGCATTAACGACGACGAGCACCAGTGGGCCTATGCGGGGGCCGCGATCACCGGCGACCCGCTCCTCTACGGCCGCGTCTATCTCGCCACCAACGGCCGCGGCATCATCTACGGCGACATCGCCGCCTGACGGGCGATGGCCGCTCCGCGCGACGCGGGGCGGCCATCGCCGACGTGATTCTCCGAAAGGCATTCCCGGAACGCACCGCGAAAGCCTTCGCGACCGGTGAGAGAGGCGAGCCTCGGCATCGTCATCTGCTGGGGACCGTAGGTGGCGGGGCTCCAGCGGATCGTCCTATTGCGTTTCACGATTCGGCTCCTCGCCTGTACTCGCGCAACTGTCGGTTCCAGGCGCACTTCTGAGCCCGCAGCGATTCGCGCGCGCTCTTGCGCTTTGCCGGTTCGAATTGCAGGGTGGTCGCGGGGGACGAATCTCCTGTCTGACTAACGGGGATTCGTGGCCGCCGCGTACCTGCGAATCGCAGGGCATCGAAGACGGTGAGCGAGGCACTGGCAATGGACTATGGACGTTCGCGCGCAGCCCTCTCGAAAACACACCCGTCTCGGGCTTCGCTACCGCCGACGGCCACTCGGCATTGGTATGTCCACTGGGCGCTTCGCTCACGGTTTACTCACGGTTTTGCCGAGTTCACCGTGTCTCACTACGTTTCACATTTCGCGTGATTCCGCGGCGCATGAGACAGGGTGAAGCAATGTGAGACGGCACTTAGGAACTTCAGCTTCCCAAGCTGATAGCGCGGGTTCGATTCCCGTCATCCGCTCTGATCAGGGGTTTTTTGTTTCTCCACTCGGGCTGATTTCGTGGCAAATCATGGCCTTGTCTCCACTTATTCGCCGGCTTGTTCTCAAGCTCACAGGCCATCGACGATGACCTTCTCCACCTGCCCGACGGGATTTTGCTCGAGCACCGTCGAAGACGGGGCGCCACCGGGTGGGGTCACAGTCGACGACACGGTTTGGCTGAGCCCGTGTGCCGGCGTTTCCCGGTCACAGCCGGCCTTCTTCAGCGCCTTTGTCTGAAGCTCGGCAGACTGCTCTGCAGTGCTCACGTTGAGACAAGATGACTCCCGGGTTTCCGGGGACCTGCCGACCGGGTGACGCCGCCGACGTTCCGTCTTAGCAACCGGTTGCTTTCCGAGTCGCCAACGTTACGTCATCAGCGGATGGTAAGCCTTTGAATCGAGTGGTCGGCGAGGTGGAAGACAAATGTGCCGCGTCCGTTGTAACCAAGACCCGAGACCGTGATCTCGGCGAGGATCGTCTCGTTTGTCTCGGTGACGCGCTGAACGGTTATTCGGTTGTGGGTACCGATGTTCTCTTGATCGCTCCACACGCCGATTTCTTTACGTCCGGTGAAGGTGCGCCCAAAGTCGTCGAGGGTGCCAGTCGGAGTAAAGACGTCGAGGAGTGCTTCGCGGTCCTCATTGTTCGTCGCGTCGATAAATTTCTGCGCAGCTTCGGGCAGCAGGCTAGAGGGCGATCGGTCCAGTGGCTCTCGCCCGCGCAGTGTCTCGTCGTTCATGCGAATACCTTTCGGTTCTGTTCCACCCATTGGGCGAAGGTGTGCGCTGGGCAATTCGGAAAAACGACTGCCCGAAACGCTATGAACTTGTGGTGGGTGCAGAAGTTGTGAATTGCTGTTGTCCGAGAACGGCTAAGAGCGCGAGCTTGTCAGCTGCTTCGCTTCGCGGTGCAGCGGTGAGCACGAGAAGCGCCTGGCTCTGGTCCTCGTTGAACATCACCTGACAATCGAGCTCGATGTGGCCGACTTGGGGGTGAACCAAGGTCTTATGGTCCCCAAATCGCGTCCCGACAACGTGCGTTCTCCAGATCTCGGCAAACTCAGCGCTCTGCTTCTGCAATTGTCTTACCAGCACTCCCGCGCGCGACTGTTGCCCAGCTGCTGCGTATGCCGCTCGCAAGTTCGCCACCTGGGCCTGGCTTTGCCGCGCACGGTCGGCGGCCGGATAGGACTCTCTCTCCGTGGGGTCTGTGAACCATCGGTAGACGCTGCTGCGCGCCGGCCCGGCGTACCGGGAGTGGTCTCCGAGGAGGGCCTTCGACAGTCTGTTCTGCAGCAGCGTCTCGCCGAGGCTGGAAAGGATGAGGGCGGGCGTGTCGTCGAGACGGTCGAGGACGCGCGCTAGCGCGGGAACAACATGAGTGTCGAGTGACGAACGCGCCGGGGCGTTGAGGTCGGCGAGACGGTATAGGTAGTCGCGTTCGTCGTAGCTGAGCCGGAGCGCCCTCGCCAGCGCCGCAAGCATCTGCTCGGAGGGATGCGGACCGCGCGCCTGTTCCAATCGCACATAGTAGTCCGTCGACATTCCTGTGAGCGAAGCAACCTCATCGCGGCGCAGGCCGGGTACTCGGCGGCGGGATCCCGTTGCAAGCCCGACGTCCTCCGGGCGCAGCGCATCGCGGCGGGACCGAAGGAATTCGGCGAGAGCAGGGCGATCCATGACTTCAGTATCCGTTACGAATCGGCCGTTATACAGGGACCGGGGATCCTACGACAACGGCTCCTCTCCCGCTATCGGAAGAGTTGGCTCAGATTAGTAACATGAACATTCACGGAAACACCATCTTCATCCCCGGCGCCACGTCAGGCATCGGACTCGCTCTCGCCCTGCGGCTGCAGGCGGCCGGCAATACTGTCGTCATCGGCGGGCGCCGCACCGACGTTCTGGAACGCCTCGCCGCCGAGCACGGCTTCTCGACCGTCTCCATCGATACAACCGACCCGGCATCAGTTCTGGCCGCCCGCGACCAGGTGTTGGCCCAGCACGGCGACCTAAACATCCTTGTCGCCATGGCCGGAATTATGATCCCCGAGGACGTGCGTAGCGCCGGCTCCTTCGAGATCGCCGAACAGATTGTAGAGACCAACATCAACGGCACGCTTCGCTTGGTCTCAGCGTTCATCGAACACCTCCAGACCCGACCCGCCGCCACGCTCATCACCGTCTCCTCCGGCCTGGCACACACGCCCCTGGCCTACACCCCGACCTACAACGGGTCGAAGGCGTTCATCCACCAGTACAGCGAGAGCCTCCGGCTGCAGCTCGCTGAAACCAGCGTCAAGGTCGTCGAGATCGTGCCCCCGGCCGTGCAGACCGAACTCATGCCCGGGGGGTCGGTGAACGAGCACTACCTGCCCCTCGACGCCTTTGCCGACGAGGTCATGTCGCTCATCGAAACCCAGCCCGACGCAACGGAGATCCTCGTCGAGGCGGTGAAGTTCCTCCGGTTCGCCGAAGTTGAGAACCGATACGACGCCGCCGTTACGGCGCTCAATCACTCCGCCTGACACCACAACCATCCTCGCAGCAGGCCAGTTCAGCCCGCTTGCGCACGGCAACACCTAGCGACAGCCGTGGCGCAAGCGGGCTCTGGACGACGCCCGCAAAGGCACTAATAACCATGGCTTCCGCGAACGCACTCTCCAGCGATCTGGAGAACGTCGGCGGCACGCACCTGGTCCTGCAGAGTGATGTATCGAAGTCGCAGCAGGTGGCGGAACCTCTTCGCCGAGGTCCGAAGTCGTTCGGCAGATCGATGTCGTCGTGGCAAACGCCGGAGTCGAGATCATTGACCGTCCGATGGTCGACCTCACGGAGGAAGACTTCGAACGCGTCGTCAACATCAACATCCGCGGCAACTTTCTTCACCCTTCAGGAGGCCTGAGCGTTGCCCGATGGTGGCCGCATCATCGTCGCTGGCCGACTACGTGATCCCATCAGCTCGCTTCCCGCTTCTGTCCGGCCTGCATCACGGTCACCACGACGACCAGCGCACACACAACCGCGATTCCGCCCACCACCCCGACGACCCCGAACGCACTGACGCCCGCCGGCAGCGCCAGCACCGTCACCGCCGCGGGCAATATAACCGACGGACGGATGACTCGCCGGACCGTGAGCGGCGCGTGAATCGCCCACAACAACGCCATGAAAACGGCGGTCGGAATAGCGACAGAGTACCCGACGATAAACGCCTCCGCGTGGAGCTGAGGACCGGTCAGCGGGAGCGTGATCGCAACTTCCAGGCCTGCTCCGAGGGCGGCTAACGCCGCAAAGATAACGAAGTGCCAGTATCCCCACAGATACAATTTGTCACGATTTGTGGACAGTGTCTCGCCCGCCGGCTGGAGGAAGTACATCCACCACAGGGCGAACAACAGCACGAGGCTGGCGGCCGAGATAGCGATCAGTGATGCGCTCACGCCGCCGGATTTCAATGCGGCGGCCACGCCGTTCGATGCGGCCAGCACGCTTTCGCCGAGCAGAATGATCGCGAACAGGCCAAAGCGATCGGCAATGTGATAAGGGTGCCAACTGGTGTGACCGGTGCGTTCGGCCCACCTCGGGACTGTGAGCTCCAAGGCGGCGAGCATGACGAACGCGACTAGTTGCAGCTGTTCCGGCAATAACCCGGTCTGCTGCAACACCAACCGCAGGAGCCACCCCAGTTGAAGGACCGCGAACCCGGCCGCGTACCGTAACGCGGTCCTGCGGCTGGCCGGTTCTTCAACCGCAGCCCGTAGCCAGTTGGCAATCAAACCGATGCGCATCACAATATACCCAAGGGTGACCGCCAGATAGTCACCGTCGTTGAACGCCGCAGGCACACCTGCGCCCAGCAGCAGTACGCCTCCCATCTGTACCATCGTCAGCAGCCGGTAGAACGCATCGTCTGTGTCGAACGCGGACGCAAACCAGGTGAAATTCATCCACGCCCACCAGATCGCGAAGAACACCTGCAGAAACGGCAGGATCGACTCCGCGGCATGATTCTCAGCGACCCCGTGCGCCAGCTGCGCTGTAAGGCTTGCGACGGAGACCACGAAAGTAAGATCGAACAGCAGTTCCAGCTGGCTGGCAGGGCGGTGGGGTTCGTCCGCCGCACGGGCCCTCATACGCACTCGCAGAGGCCGCTTGGCCGGGTTAATCTCAGACATTATGGAGGCAGGTTGAGAGCGGATGCGAGGCCCCATCGGGGCGGGTCGAGTACGGCGCGGCCTCGGCGGACGCCACGACGCCGAGTATCGAGCCCACCATCAGGATCAGGAACGTCAACACACAGGTCCTCCATTACCGTCGGTGCCTATCACAGGCTCAGAATGACAGCCCACAGCTCAGGTGCCAACCCTCGTAACCCCGGACAGCTTGTCCGGGTTCATCATCCACAACGTCCGATCATCAGTTTGTTTTCGTGAGCAAACCACGCTCAACTCCGTCGAAAGGCCTTTGGCCGTACGAAAGACGCACGTACATCAAGCCCCTGCGGCTCACATCACGCCCGCGTTCGCGCCCGCCCAGGGCGATGATGAGCCTCGGGCCCTGGGTGAGCCGGTCCGCCCCGTCAAACTGAAACGCCTGTCTGACGTGGCTGCCCAGCCTCGCTCTCGACGGTCGCGGCCGGGACTAGCGGCCTTAGGTAGGCGTTGTGACTGGGAGCGGAGACGACGGCAGCGTGGTCGCCTCCGCGACGAGCATCGCGCCCATGAGCGCCGCCACGGCCGCGAGTGCCGCCATGGGCGGCACGATCGCGAGCAGTGGGATCGAGGCTGCTATTGCAAGTGCTCCGACGACGCGCCAGCTGAGCCAGCCGAGGCCGATGAGCCTGGCGAACAGACCGCCTATCTGTCACGCCGTCGCGACGAACTCGGCTAGGGCCGGCTCACCGCGGAGCGCGACGGTCACCGGGAGGCATCCGTCCGCGCTCACCTCCACGGTGATCGGGCCGCTCCCGGTCGGCCGGATGATCGCGAGCGCGCGACCATCGAACGTCGCGTGACTCGGCGCGCCGTAGGCCTGCTCAGGAGCGGGATTCCCGCTGCCGAGCGCCTGCAGCACGCCGTCGCCAGTGACCTCCACCGAGATAGGGCGATCCGAATCGGTGAAGACGTTGCCCGCGTCGTCAGCCAGGACTACGGGAACGTAGACGAGGTCCGAGGCGACCCCCGCCGAGGCATCCGTCTCCTCCCCGACGACGAGTCGCGGTGACCCGACGGCGGTACGAAGCGCGTGCCGCTCGGCCGGCTTTCCATTGCGGTAGGCGACCGCGACCAATGCCCCCGGCTCGTAGTCGACCGTCAGCCAGGTCCTGAACGGGGATGCCCGGTTCCCGGCGGAGACGCGGGCAAAGGTGAGGGCTGCCGCCGAACAGCTCGGCTACCGCCCTTCTCGAGCCGGCCGGGCCCTGGTCACCGGCCTCAGTGACATCGTCGTCGTGCTCGTGCCGTATGCGACGTTCGGCCCTCACCTGCAGGATTCGGTAGACCGCATCACGAACGCATCGGCGACCGCAGGGACTGAGCGTCGTCGTTCGCTTCGGCCGCCCCGACGACGAGAGCACCCTCACGTCGGTGCTGGACATCCGCCCGACCGCGGTCGTCGACCTCGGGGTACTCGCACCGTCGCAGCGCGCGCAGCTGAACGCCGCGGGCATCCGCACCATCCCCTCGGCAACGCAGGTCATGGAAGCAGGCGAAGACCAAGACCCGATCGACATCCAGATCGGTCGTGTCCAGGTGCGCGAGCTCGTCAGGCGGGGATCTCGCACCATCGTCTATGCGGCACTGGCCGACGATCGACTCGACCCGTTCGGACCACCGCGCCTGGAGGGGATCCGGCGAGAGCTCGCGGAGCACCGTCTGCCTGACGCCGCGGAGATCCGCGTGCCGCTGGACCTCGCCGGCGCCCATGCCGCCCTGGCCGAAGTGCTGGTCGGAGCCGGCGACGGACCGATCGGTATCTGCTGCTACAACGACGACGTCGCGATCGCGGTGATCGCCGCACTCCGTCGTGTCGGGAAGACCATCCCCGACGACGTCTCCGTCATCGGGGTCGACCGAACCGACGTCGGGCAGCTCGTTTCGCCACGCCTGACCACGGTCGCCATCGACATGCCCTCCCTGATGGAGTCATTCGTCTCGGAGCTGACGACGATACGTGACAAGTCCGTTTCCGGTCAGGAGACGCCGACGACGCGAGTTGAGGCCACGGCCCTCGTCCAACTCGTGCGCGGTGAGACGACCTAGGTGTTCTCCTTGTGGAGACTTGTGGATTCGATCTCGTAAGCCGCGGTCGCGGAGCCGAGGAGGAAACCAGGAGGGATGTGCATTCATGCTCCTTTCGGGCGCGACGGTGCCGCCCTCTGGGTTGGATCGCGGTTGCTTACTTCAATGCCCCGCCGAGCAGGCCGGCTACGTAGTAACGCTGCAGGACGAGGTAGACGATCACGCACGGGATGACGGTGACCGCGACACCGGTTTGCATGAGCCCGAAGTCGAGCTGGAAGTTCGCGTCGGCCGAGAGGATGCCGATTGAGACCGGCAGCGTGTACAGGCTTTGATCGGTGATCAGGATGAGCGCGGCGAAGAACTCGTTCCACGCGGCGAAGAACGAGAGCAGGGCCGTAGAGACCAGGCCGGGGACGGCCACCGGCAGCATGACCCGCCACATCGCGCTGAATGCGCTCGCTCCATCGATCTGCGCGGCCTCTTCGAGCGACGCGGGAATCGCGGCGAACGAGTTGCGCATGAGGAAGATGCCCAACGGCAGGTTGAACGTCGCGATCACTAGGGCGACGCCGAGCAGGTTGTTCTGGAGGCCGATATCACGTAGTACGAGGTACAACGGCGTGATGATTGCTTGGAAGGGCACCATGAAGGTGACGAGTGTGACGAAGAACGCGATCCGGCTGCCCCGATAGGGCAGTTTCGCGAACGCGTAGCCAGCCAGGGTGCTCACCAGGACCGCCACACCGGTCGCCACCAACGACACGAAGGCGGAGTTCCCGGCGCTTTGTACGACGCTCAGTCCCTTGCTGGAGTCGAAGATCTGCGCAATGTCGTCGGGACCGACCTGCGAGAGCATCACGCCGATCGGATACAGGAACAGCACGGCGAGGCAGATGCTGATTGCCCACCACGCGATGCGGGGAAGGACCGGTTGACGTCGTGGCACCTCGGCCGCGTCGGGAAGCAGTGTTGCAGTGGTGGCCGGGAGCGTTGTGGTCATGAATTGTCCGAGTTCCGAAGGAGAAGCATCTGCCCGAGGCTCACGAGCCCGAGCGCGAGCATGAGGATGAGAGACAGCGCTGAGGCGTAGCCGACGTCGAATTGCACGAAGCCGGTGCGGTAGATCTGGAAGACAGCGGTGATGGTGGAGCCGGCCGGACCGCCCGTGGTCATGATGTAGAACTGGTCGAACGCCAAGAGCGAGCCGTCGACTGAGAACACCAGCACGAGCGCGAGTGTGGGACGCAGGAGCGGCACCGTGATGTGCCAGAAACTCTGCCACGCGTTGGCCCCGTCGATCCGAGCTGCCTCGGTGACGTCTTCCGGGATGCCTTGGATGCCGGCGAGCACCAGCAGCATCTGCAAGCCGACGACTTTCCATGTCACCATCGTCACGACGATTGCGAACGCCGACCAGAAATCGGCGAAGTAGTTCGTCCTCGGATCCAGCAGCCCCAGGTCGCCGAGCAGCAACGTGGTCGGGCCGATGTCGGACTGCCACATGAACAACCAGATGTAGCTTCCCGAGGCGAGGCCGATGACGACGGGAAGGAAGTAGATCGTCTGGAAGAACCGATGCGCGCGTGTGCCGCGGCGGACGAGGAACGCCAGGGCGAAAGAGAGGATCAGCAGGATCGGGGTGATCACCACCGTGTAGAAGATGGTGAACGCGCCGGCCCCGAGGAACTGGTTGTCGCGGAAGGCCTTGACGTAGTTGTCGAATCCGATGAACTCGGGCACGCCGAGCAGCGGCCAGTCGTGAAGTGACATGGTGACCGTCCGGATGAGCGGCCAGATGAAGAACATGCCGAGCAGCACGAAGGCCGGCAGGCTCATCGCCAGGCCCAGCAATCCTCGCCGACGCGCCATGCGCCCGGCGCGTGCGCGCTGTGGTGGTGCGGTTTGCTGAAGTGCAGTCATCGTCGTTGCTCCCGATCCGTGACGGGGCGGGCCCGGCGGCCCGCCCCGTCGCACGATGGTGGTCACTCGTTGGACTCGTCGAGCAGAGCCTGGGCGGCTTCTTGCGCCTTCGCCAAGGCGTCGTCGACCGAGCCGGAACCGAACACGGCCTCCTGGATCATCGTGGACCACACACCGTTGGGGTCGTTGAACAGCTCATTCTCGATGACGCTGTACGGGACCTTGCCGACCTCGAGCGCGTCGGCGAACACCTGGAATCGCGGGTCCTTGGAAATGTAGAGCGTTTCCAGGAGGTCGATGCGGGTGGGCATCACACCGTTGTCGGCGATGACTCCCTGCGCCTCGTCTCCAGTCGCCCACTCCAGGAACTCCCAAGCTCCTTCGGGATTCTCAGCTCCTGCGGGGATGGTGAGGTTGTCGCCGCCTGCGAACGAGCCGATCTCGCCCGCTTCGGCTCCCGGGATCGGAGCCAATCCCCAGTCGAACTTCGCGCCGTCGGCCTCGTCCTCGAGCGAGCCGATGTAGAACGTGCCCCAGTTGAAGATGCCGACCTTGCCCTGCTTGAACGCGTCTCCAGCGTTGGACCCGGAATCCGACTGTACGAGCTCGGGCATGGCCCCGGCGTCCCACATGTCGCGATACATCTGCATCGCCGCCGTCACGTCGGGAGAGTCGAGCTGCGCTTCCGTGCCGTCATCCGAGAGCACGTTCCCGCCGCTCGCCCAGACGTAGGGCGTGATCGTGAAGATGTTGCATCCGCCGCATGCCCCCGAGAACGCAAACCCGTAGTTGCCGTCGCCCGTCGCCGAGATCGCCTCCGCCGCGGCCTGTACTTCGGCCATGGTGGCCGGCGGGGTCTCGGGGTCGAGGCCTGCGGCGGCGAAGAGGTCTTTGTTGTAGAACATCGCTGAGACGTCCGCGGTGAACGGCACCGAGTAGACGCCGCCGTCGTATTCACCCTGAGCCACGTGGCCCGGGCTCATGTCGTCCTTGTAGGGCAGGTCGTTCCACTGGTCGCTGATGTCGGTCAGCGCGCCCACGGACGCGAAGTACGGCACGTACACCAGGTCGATGGACGCAACGTCAGGGGCGTCACCTCCCGCTGCGGCCGTCCCGAATTTCTGCACATAGTCGGCGGCCGGCACGAGCGTGACCTCGACTTGCGTGTCGTGGGACTCATTGAATGCGTCAGCGAGCTGCTGCATGAATCGGGACTGGGAGTCGCGCACCCACAGCTTGACTGTGCTGGAATCGCCTCCGCCGCCACTGTCCGAGCTACAACCTGCGAGGCCCAGCCCGAGGGCGGCGACCGTGGTGAGCGCGATGAGCGAAGTGGTGTGACGCCTCATTGCGTGGTTCCTCTCTGTGTAAGGGATGGCCGGCGGACCGGCCGCGCCTGCATGCTCAGATGGTGGGCATCCAGACGCGCATGGCTCCGGGGGTCCTGTTTGCCCACCGGTAGTACGGGATGGCGCGAACGGTTCGGGAGTCAGTTGCCAGCTCCATGTTGGCGACCGGCCGGTAGAGCGCCGTCTTTGCGGGCTGTGTCCGGGCACCCACGATGTCGAGCACAGGAACGCCGAGTTCGACATCCGTTCCGACGTCGATTGCCGTCGGGTGCGCGGGGATGACGATGTCCTCTAAGTGCAGGCCCTCCGGGAGGTCGGCTTCTTCGAGGCAGTAGTACACCGGTCCGCGTCGGAGTGCGAGCGTGCCGCGGGCTCCGTCGACCCATGGGTGTGCACGGTCGAACACGGGCTCCACGGGAAAGTTCAGGCGTACCGAGGTGGTGCCGGAATCCGCAACGAGGTAACCGGGCGATGCCGGAAGCGCTGCGCCGCCGTCGAACGCCACGGTTGCGCCGTCGGCCCATGCCGGCACTCGGAACTCGGTGGGTCGCGTTGTCGGCGCATCGAAGGTGATGGTGACGTCAGGGGCCCACGGGAAGTTCGTCTCGATGGTCGCGACGATTCCGTCGCCGATCTCGACGGTGCCGGGTGTGTAGATGTGGAACTGCACTGCGTCGTCTGACTCCGTCGTGAGGTACGCGTTGATGGATGACAACAGTCGTGCGAGGTTCGGTGGGCAGCAGGCGCAGAAGTACCAGTCCAGACGCGAGGAGGGGGCGTCCTCTTCGTGCGTGTGTCCGCTGCGCAGTTGGAGCGGATTCGAGTAGAAGAACGACTTGCCGTCGATGGAGGTCGAGACCGCGATCGCGTTGTACAGCCCGCGCTCGATCTCGTCGGCGTACCGCACGTGGCCGTCGAGAAGCAGCATGCGCCAGTTCCAGTGCAGGTTCGCGATTGCCGCACACGTTTCTGAATAGGCCCGGTCGGCTGGGAGCTCGTACGGGTCACCGAACGATTCGCCACGGTGCCGGGAGCCGAGACCTCCTGTGATGTACATCTTCTGATGGTGAACACTCGTCCACAGCGCGTGGAGCGATTCTCGGTATCCGGCGGCCTCCTCGTCGAGTTCAAGGTCGGCGACGCCGGCGAGCAGGTACAGCTGACGGACGGCGTGCCCGATCGCCTCACGCGCCTCGCGGACGGGCGTGTAATCCTGGTAGTAGGCTCCGCCGAATTGGCCCTCGCCGATGGTGCGGTACCCTCGCAACTCGATCATCCGCTTCGCGAGCGCTCGGTGGCGTGGGTCGCCGGTCAGGCGCGAGAGCTCGACCAGTGCAGTTTCGATCTCGGGGTGACCATCGATGTCGTCGCGGCCGCCCTCGCCGAACGTGTCATGCACGAGCTCGACATATCGCATCGCGATATCGAGCAGGTCGGTGCGGCCGGCGTGCGCCCAGGCGATAGCAGCCTGCACCAGGTGACCGAGCTTGTACATCTCATGCCCCTGCGGCAGGTCGGTGAAGCGCTCGCCCGCGCGCGGGCCCTGGTAGTAGCTGTCGAGGTACCCGTCGCTTTCCTGGACAGCTTCGAGCAGGCGAATCGCCTCGTCGACGAAGGGGAGGAACTCGGTGACGTCACCGCGCGCGGCCTCCCATCCGATGGCCTCGAGCGTCTTGTAGAGATCGGAGTCCGCGAACAACGGTCCGCGGAATGACGCCTCGCTCGCGCCGACGAGTCGGCGCAGGTTGTCCATGACGCCGCTCGTCTCCATCCGCTCGATGCAATGCGGAATCGTGCCCTCGCGGTTCACGCGCTGCCAGTCGCCGATGAAGCCGCCGTTGAGCTGTACCCGGCGAAGATCCAGCGGGCGCCGCGCGGTCGCGCGGGCGGGCGCGGCCGGGACCACGAGCGATGGTGAGGGGCTAACCATGGTTCTCCTCGTTGAGCGGGATGGATGCGAGAAGCCGGCAGTACACCGGTGCACGAATGTCATAGTACACCGGTGTACTACCTGCGCAAGAGCGATGTGTTCGAGATGGCGCTGAGTTTCGAACCGTGAGCTAGACGGAGGCCCGGCGAACGACTCGGTGCTCCGCGACGACCACCTGCGGCGGTGCATCCGGTTCCCGCAACCGCTGCGCGAGGCGCTCGACGGCGCTCTCCGCGATCCAGTTCCGACCCGAATCGAGGGTCGTCAATTGGGGGAACGCCAGCGCCGCCTCCTCAACGTCATCGAACCCGACCACCGAGACATCTCGTGGCACTTCGAACCCACTCCGCTGCAGCTCGCCCAGCGCACCAAGCGCCAGGGCGTCATTGAATCCGAACACAGCGTCGAATTCGACACCCGCCGTGATCGCGCCGGCGATCGCCCGCGCGCCGGACAGGCGATTCCAGGGGATCGGTCCGAGCAAGAGGTCGCCGTCCAATGCGACACCATATTCTGCCAGTGCCCGCTCGTAGCCGTTGAACCGGAGGGCCGCCGCGGTCGGAAGATCTGAACGCTCCATCCCGAGTGCGACGATGCGGCGACGGCCATGATCCAACAGAACGCGGGTCATCTCATACGCGCCCTCCACATTCGCGACGGTCACGAAGTCGAACCGGCCGCCGTATATGCGATCACCGATCAGCACCACCGGCACATCGAGCGTGGCCGATTCGATGTCGTCCGGTCCGAGTGCGATGGCGTGGAGGATGAGACCGTCGACGTATCGCCCTTGCTCACCGTGCAGGAGCGCCAGCTCGCGGTCGTGGTCTCCATCCGTCACCTCGACAACGACGTTGAGCCCGCGATGCTGCGCCGACGATACAACCGATTGCGCCAGCTCCGCGAAGTAGGGGTGCGCGATTTCGGGCACCGCAAGCGCGATCGTCCCAGTGCGTCCCGAACTGAGATTTCGGGCGGAGATATTCACCTTGTAGTTGAGCGCCTCGATCGCAGCCTCGATACGGGAGCGAGTCTCCGGAGTCATGTAACGGTACCCGTTGAAGAAATTCGAAACCGTCTTCTTCGACACGCCGGCGAGACGCGCGACGTCAGCCATCGTTGCAGCCACCGGCGCCTCCTCTTCCCAGGCCCATTCATACCATCCCCGCACGGTACCTACGGGGTGATGCCCTGGTTCCGGCCGTTCGCGGCGCCAACTGAACAATCCGCGGCGATGAAGGCGCGCTGCGGAGCACTCATCTCCGTACAGAGGTCGCATAGCATCCAAGCCTTCGGCGCGGCCGCGCGCGACGTAGAACACGATGCCGTTGTCCCGTGGCAGCCGCGGTGCCGGCTGATGCCCACGGCTGTGCGTTCGGCGGACCGGATGTCGCGCCGGATCGACTCCGCGAGCAGTCGGGCTCACTCGAGGGAATGGCGCGGGATTTGGTCTGGAGATACACCGAGCCTTCCGACCGCAGAACAGCTGCGATGCTGTCAGCGTTCCACTCAAGCAACACCGATACGTTCGCGGCCGCTTGCGTGCCAGTCGGATCGTCATCGAGCACCACGGTGACCAAACGCCGGCTCCTTCCTTTGCCTTGAGTGATGAATGGGTCAGCGACGGTCTTCAACGCATTGCGCGAGGGCCTGTACCCAGGTCTTTCGAGGATCTTGGTCCGAAATATTCATGCTCGTGCAGGTGTAACCAACGGCCAGTCTCTTGTCGGGGACGCCGAACCCGTGGACACCTCCCGCGCCGGGGTGGCCGAATCCACCGGGCAATAGGTACGGTCCTGACGGGTCTGACAGCCAGAAGCCCAGTCCACGATCGAATCCCTGGTCAACGCTGGCGAGGGGTCTGAACGGCGGAAGCTGCGCGACGCGGCTGACGCGTGCGGCATCCAGCGTGTTCGAGTTGAGGAGTCTGTGTCCGTCCACTTCACCCACTAGGGCCGCGTACATTCTGGATACTGCCTTGGCGGTGCCCACGCCGTTCGCTGAGGAGATCTCCGCGGCGCGCCCTTCCCGAGTGTTGAGGAAGGGAAGGAAGTTGTCCTGTGCTGCGAGCCCCAGTAGGAGTTCTTTGATGACGGGGGCGGTCGGGTCTACACCGCTGGTCGCCCATGTTTCGCTGATTCCCAGCGCGGGCGGCGTTCCCCACTGGGACCGTGGCCAGACTCGAGGTTCCTGCTCTTCTGGGAGGCCGATCCAAAGATCAAGACCGAGAGGACGAGCGACGTTCTCCGCGAAGAACTCACCCTCGGTCTGTCCGGTTATCCTGCGGATGACTTCGCCCACGAGATACCCGAAGGTGAACGCGTGATAGAAGCCGCGAGTGGTACCGGGCTGCCACATGGGCTCGGCACCGACCAACGCGTTCAGGCACTTGTCTCGATCGGCCAAGTCTTCCGCTGTGATGCCAGCTGCCGAGGGGAACACAGGGAGACCTACGGTGTGTGCGAGAAGATGCGCGGTTGTGGCCTCCCGCTTGTTGTACGCGCCGAACTCTGGCCAGTACTTGGTCACCGGTGCGTCGACATCGAGCTCCCCCGCTTCCATGAGCATGGCAGCGCAGATCGCAATGGCTCCCTTGGTGGTCGACCACACCATCGTGAGTGAATTGCGATCGAAGCCCTTGGTGTCGGCAGGTGTGGAGACGAGATCCACGACGACTCTTCCGTCGACGTGAACGCAGAGTTGCGCACCGCCGGGGTCGCTTGCCTGCCCGTCCGCAAACGCCGACCTGACCCGCTCATACCCGGGAGCGACTGTTCCTTCGATCATTTCACGCTCGATTCCATCGGCTTCTTCGGCCTAGCCGAAGTCCTCGATCCGCCACTTGTCGTGCCAATCGATGCGGGGCATCCCGTCGTCGAAAGTCACCGGGAGCCACACATAGGTCGCGACAGACGTGTCGTCGTCGCCGAGGTATGAGTGGAGTTCCTCCCGCACGGTTTCGTCTCCGGAGAAGTGCCTGTCGAAGAGATCCATGACTTTCGCGGACTCGGCGGGCGTTGCGTTGGGGAGCCACCTGTCGCCGAGGGCGATGTAGAGGTCCTTGTCCGGGTGCTTGAAGACCGAGCTGATCTGCGTGCGGAAGGACGTGCCGGTCGTATCTTCCGGATGCGGGTTGCCCAGCACGTCCCAGGGGCCGTGATATGTGGCCGCCGAGGCGATCTCCGAGGGATTCGGGTAGTACCACGACGTCCCAGAGGTGATGAGGTAGTGCGTCGATCCGCGCCGGAAGTAAGCAGGCGCCTCCCGTACGGCCGGAGGGTGGGGATGGGGAAAGTGAGTCGAGTAGTAGCCCGATACATCCGTGTAGTCATCGGTCAGGTCGGCGCAGATGAGTTCGCTGTGCACTCGCTCGAAGTAGTAGTACGCCTTGCCGCCTTCCGGATCCACGACCAGGTCGAAGTCTCCGGCGCTCATCCCGAGCGGTCGGTGGCCGGTGCGCAAGATGGTGTAGGGGCCGGTGATCTTGTCGGCCTCAAGGATGGTGACTGTCTGGACATCCCCGAGAATTTTCACCCAACAGATGTACTTCCCGGTGCGGTTGTTGAAGATGATGTGGGGGCGATCTACCTGCCGGGCCGGATGAAACGGCGACGTGGCGTCGTCGGGTTCGGGCTCGATGATGTTTCCGAGGTTCTCCCAGTTGTAGAGATCGCGAGAGGCGTACAGTCGGATTCCCCAGTGCCAGATCCCGCTTCCGGGCTTCGTTCGCTCCTTGTTCTCGCCGTACCAGTAGTAGGTGTCGCCCTCGCGGAAGATGGAGCCGCCGTGCGCTTGAATCGGCTCACCCGAGGTGTCCAACCAAGTCGCGCCCGGCCGGAAGGAGTCAAGCGTTGTCATGAAGCTTCTCTCTGAGTCGACGAGCCAATGAGTGATGCCGTGAAGTGATGAGATCCGTGTTCGACCTCGCGCGAAGAACCGTCAGGGAGGTCCACGACACCAGAACAGCCAACCGGCACGACGACGTCGAGGTGGAACGTCGTGTCATCGACCTTCCAGTCCGAGGTGATCCGGCCGTAGGGGCTGTCGAAGTCTGCCCGGGCACCGGTGAGCCCTCCGGCCGGGATCGGCGCTACGCGCACGGATCGATATCCCGCTTCGGTCGGGGCTATTCCTCCAATAGTCCGATGCATCCAGTCCGCGACTGACCCGAGGGCATAGTGATTGAAAGATGTCATCTGACCCGGGTTCACCGTCCCGTCATCGAGAAGGCTGTCCCACCGCTCCCAGATTGTCGTGGCTCCCTTGGCGACCATCGACAACCACGACGGCGTCTGCTCCTCCAACAGCAGGGCGAAGGCCTCCTCGTGGTGCCCAGTCATGGTGAGGGCATCCGAGATCAGGTTCACGCCGGCGAACCCGACGCCGATCCTGTTGCCTCGCTCCGTCACCAACGCCGCAAGTTCAGCACCAGCCCGGCGAGCTGCCTCATCGCGGACCAGATCGAAGACGATGGCGAGGGCGTAGCCGGTCTGGGTCGGATTGACCAGCCGACCATCGCCGGTCGACCAGCGCGTCAGGAAGGCTTCGCGGACTTCGTCGGCGAGGGAACGGTAGTAGCGAGCGTCGTCGAGCTTCCCGAGCGTCTCGGCAATCAACGACAGGCGTCGGCTAGACCAGGCGAAGTACGCCGTGGCGACAAGGTATGGATCCGTGAGCGCCATGGCCGGCTGGTCGGCCGGGGCGGCCGGGTCCAGCCAGTCACCGAGTTGGCGTCCGGTGTCCCACAAGCGTGAGGGCCCAGCCAATCGTGCCACTTGGTCGACCCAGTCGCGGGCGCTCTGGTATTGCTGCCGGAGGACTCCGCTATCCCCGTAACGCTCGAATAGTGTCCATGGCGTCAGCACCGCGACATCACCCCAGACCGCCCCAGGGACGATCGGAGTCCATTGTGGGGCTCCCGGAATGACGGGCACGTACCAGGGAACGGTGCCGAAGCGATTCTGCTCGAGTGCCACATCCTTGAGCCAGCCAGACAGGAAGCCGTCGACGTCGAAGAGATAGCTCGCAGTGGGAGCGAACACTTGGATGTCGCCTGTCCACCCCAGCCGCTCGTCGCGCTGCGGGCAATCGGTGGGAATACTGACGAAGTTGCTCTTCATGCTCCACACGACATTCTCGTGAAGCCGGTTGAGGCTCTCATTCGATGTGGTGAGCCAGCCGGTGCGTCGCATATCGGAGTGATACACCCGGCCCAGAATGCTCAAGTCGCTGAGATCTCCGGTATACCCGGAGATCTCGGCGTATCGGAATCCGTGGATTGTGAACCGGGGTTCCCAATCTATTGATCCTTCTGAGCCGAGATAGCGGTCGATGGAGATTGCGTCCCGCAAAGTACGCACGTAGAGCTCCCCGTCCTGGAGCACCTCAGCATGCCTGACCTCCAACTCCCTACCCACCCCTGAGGGCGCGCGAAGATGAAGTCGGCCGGCGAAGTTCTGACCGAAGTCAACGAGGATGCTGCCGTCATCTCGACGCTCGGTCGAGACGGGCACCAATTCCTCGGTGCATCTCACCGGCGGACCCTCCTGGGGCACGATCGTGCCAGTAAGGAACTGCGCGATCTTCACGGGGGCCCATCCCATATCGTCGAACTCCGCAGACGACCACGGCCCGGGCATCGCGTCGTTGTCAAACTCCTCACCGACGTAAAGGCTGCTTCTCAGGATGGGTGAGGGACTCGCCTTCCAATGCTTGTCGGTACCGATGACGATCTTGGACCCGTCTGCGCATTTGACCTCGAGCTGGGCGAGCAGAGCGATATCGGTGCCGTAAATGTTCAGGGTGCCGCCGTGAAAGCCGTAGCGGCCTCGCCACCACCCATCACCCATCCACGACCCGATGGCATTGTCGCCTTCGACGAGCATCTCGGTCACGTCGTAGGTCGCGTGCTGGAGGCGATCGGAATAGACCGACCATCCGGGCGCAAGGGCCTCAGCGCCGACTCGGGAACCGTTGAGTTCCATTTCGTACAGACCGTGGGCCGTCACGTAGAGACGAGCCTTCACAGGTGCCGAGGGCAGCGAGAACGCGCGACGGAACAAGGGTGGGCGTCGGTCCGGATCCGAGTGATCTTCAGGCCACGGCGGCATGATTCCCGACGTGGTCCAATCGAGTGGATCCACCAACCCGACTTCGACAACACTGGCCATCGACCATGCACTGAGCGTGCCGTCTTCACCGTGAACTCGGACACGGACCGTTGCCTGTTCGCGTGAGGCCAATGGGTGCGTTGGCCAGGGAACCAGGACTTGGGCTGCGCTCGTCATTTTGAAGACTTCCGAGACCTCGCCCCGTGTCACTTCAAGCTCATAGGCGGCTTGCACCCACCCGGTAGGTGCGGTGGTCGTCCAGCTGATGCGTGGCTGCGTGCATCCGATTCCGAGCGCATCATCTGCGTGCTCGAACCTGGGTGCTGATGGCAGCGCTCGCCCGGCCAACAATGACGCGGTCATGGGGGTCTCGGCGATGCCGGAACTCGTGGTCAAGACAATGGTCCTTTCGGAGTGAAGAAGGGTGCCCGAACGTGCGGCGTACTGCGGGCATCGAAGTAAGGACTCGACGGATCGGCATGTGCCATCCGGATCGTGGAGCGCGCTATCCCTTCACGGAGCCCGCCACCAGGCCCTTCTGAATCTGCTGGTTGAGGAGCAGGTACACGAAGAACATGACCCCGACATTCAGGCAAATGGCCGCGAAGAGTGGACCGTACTGAAGCGATCCGTACTCTCCTGCGAAATTGAGGAGACCAACCTGCAACGTGCGCAGATCCGAGGAGTTGACGAAGGTCAGCGCGAGAAGCAGATCGTTCCAGAGGAAGAAGAACTGCACCAGGCCAACCGTGAACAGGGCATTTCGAATCATGGGCAACCCGATGGAGAAGAAGGACCGGATGAGGCTCGCTCCGTCCATGGTCGCCGCCTCGAAGATCTCCCGCGGAATGGCCCGGAAGTATGTGGCAAGAAGGAACACCGTGAGCGGCAGAATGTCCGCCGTATAAGTGAGGAAGAGCGGCCAGAGGGTACCCGTGAGTCCCGTTTGGAAATAGATCGTGAACAGCGGAAGGAGGGTCATCTGAACAGGAACCATGATTCCCGCCAGAAATATCAGAAGGACCGCGCTGCGGCCCTTCCACACCAGGACCTGGAGGGCGAATCCGGCGGCCGCACCGATGAGCAGGCCCACGAACAGTGCCGGCAGAACCGTGACGGCTGTGTTGGTGAAGTACTCTGCGATGCGGCCGCGAGTCCACGCTTCGACGTAGTTGTCGAGGTTCCAGCTCTGCGGCAGTTCCCAGAAATGACCACTCAGGAACTCACCTTGAGTCTTGAAGGAACTGAGCACCATCCACAGCATCGGCACAATGACGATCGCGCCAAGGAACACGGCGAGGATGGTAGCCGGGATCCGTCTCAGGACTCGACTCACCGACCGCACGCTCGTCACGCGACTCTCCGATTGCACGCTCGTGGTGCCGCGGCTTGGAATTGTGATGGTCATTATCGGACCTTCTTCATGTCGGGGCGGTTCGCGCGCACGATGAAGATCGTCGCCGCCAGGCAGATCAGCGTCAGCAGGAACGCCAGGGCGCTGCCGTAGCCGTAATCGCCGTATTGGAACGAAGTTTGGAACATGTAGACGGTCAGGGGGGTCGTGGTGTTGCCCGGCCCACCGTTCGTCAGGGCAATGACACTGTCGAAGACCTTGAGCGTGCCGTTGATCGAGAGCACCAGCGCTGACAACAGCACCGGCATCGACAACGGAAGTACGATGTGGCGGACCAGTCGCAGCCCACCCGAGCCATCGATTCTTGCGGATTCGATGATCTCCTCAGGGATGTCGAGGATGCCCGCGTACAGCAGCACACCGTAGAAGCCCATGGAGCGCCACAGGTCCATGGTCAGCAGGACCAGGAACGCGCTCGTGCTGTTGCCGAGCCAATCAATCGAGTCTCCACCCAGCAGGTGGACGAACGAATTGACAAGCCCATCAGCGGGAGCGATCGCGAAAAGCTGCTGGAACAACAGCGCGACGGCGACGGTGGGCAGCACGACGGGAAAGAAGACGAGCGTTCGCACAAAGGACGACGACCGGCGCAGAAGGAAGACGTAGGCGAGCGACAGCAGGAAACCGAGGGTCACCTGGCCGATGGTCATCACCACGCCGTATTTCAGCGAGAAGAACAGTGCGTCCCGCACCTTGGCATCTCGGAACAGTTCGACGAAGTTGTCGATTCCGGTGAAGGTGAATCCGGTAATGGCGTTCCCATCGGTGAATATGTATCCGAAGGACCACACGATGGGGATGAGCGTGAAAGCTGTATAGACGAGAAGTGCCGGGCCGACCAGGATCAGCAAGGTCTTGCGGTCACCGATAAGTGGGTTCATGAAAGAGTTCGGGTGGGGGCCGTCCGCCAGGGCCGACCCCCACCCATTCCTGTTCTACTTGACCGTAATGTCGTTCTGGACGGTTTCCATGAATTGTTCAGCGGTGATGGCGCCGGTCACGAGCTGTGCTGCGTTGGTCTGCGCGGTCGCCGTTGCCTTCGGATCCATGAGCGCCTCGAACCAGAGTGTGGTGTCGCTCGTGTTGGCAATCGTGTCCTGAACACCCTGGGTGAGGGCATCGACCTCGACGGGCTCATTGACGGTGAAGCCCGAGATCACGTTCTGCTCGCTCAGTGCCACGCTGCCGTAGTTCTCAGCAATGCACTTGACCCAGTTCTTGACGTCCTTGTTGTCGAGGTACTTCGCGTTGAACGCGAACGGCAGGCCGACGTTCGATGCCGGTGCGCCTGACGCTCCCTTGCCCCCAGGGACATCCGGGAACGGGAAGAAGCCGACGTTGTCGTTGCCGATCTTGTTGGAGTCGGAGTTCAAGTTGCTGAGGATCCAACTTCCCATGTAGACCATGCCCGCCGTCCCGTTGAGGAACGAGTTTGTCGCGGAGTCGTAGTCAACTGACCCGACACCGGGGCCGAAGTAGCCGGCCGCACCAAGATCGGCGACGGCCTGTGCAGCGGCGACGTACTCAGGGTCGGTGAGCTTCTTCTCCCCCGAGATCACCTTCTCCATGGCGTCATCGCCGACGCTACGGAAGAGATAGCTCGAGATCAAGCGGGTCAGGGGCCAGCCCGCCTCGCCGCTCGCAGTGAGCGGCTGAACACCGTTGTCAGAGAGGGTCTTGGCAACTGTCAGGAACTCGTCCCAGGTGGTCGGCACCTCGAGGCCGTACTTGTCGAAGATGGCCTTGTTATACCAGATTCCCTCGATGTTGTATTGGGTCGGCAATACAAGGAAGTCCCCGTACAGCGCCTTGATGGTGGCAACTGCGGCGGGTTGGATGTCGGCGGTCGCATCGAGATCCTCGAACACCGGTCCGAGATCGGTGAGGTATCCGCCGTCGGCCAGGTCCTTGTCGAGCTCCACGTTGCCCGCCGGGAAGACGACCGGGAGATCGTCCTGGCTCGCGAGCAGTTGGAGCTTCTGGTCAAGGTTCGCCTGAGGAACGTTGTCCGTGGTGATGGGGAGAGCCTCGTTCTCGGCGGAGCAAGCACCATTCGCGAGAGCCTCGAAAGTCGCTGGTACCGACGTGTTCTCGGTGTACGTCAGCATCGTGAAGTTCTTGAGTGCCGATGTGTTGTTCGCTGCGGAACCACCACAACCCGTGAGTGCCACGAGTGCGAGACCGGCGGCCGAGACTATGGCGGCCGCTCGAACTGCTGTGCGAGGGGGCATTTCATTCCTCCTTGAATGAGTGAGGTTGCTGTGTGCACCTCGATTGATGTGATCGCGATCGCACTGGATGTGCATCGGTCTACGCGATGTAAGATACGAATGTAGACCGCTATACAAAAGTTCGCAAGTACACTTCTGGACTAGTCGAGAACCCAAGGAACCGTCTTGTATCGAAACGCAGGTGAACGGGCCGCAACGATCGCGGACGTCGCAAACCTTGCCGGGGTCTCGCAGGCCGCGGTATCGAAAGTGATCCGAAACGCGTACGGTGTCAGCCCGGCGATGAAGTCCAAGGTTCG